>JAPXTA010000026.1:0-45014 GCA_033812735.1 Hyphomicrobiaceae bacterium
ACCGTTGTTCCAGGAGCTAGGGGACAAGGTCGAAGTTTTCGACTTCTCGAAATACAACTTCGTGACGCCCATCATGAAGCCGGAAGCGATGGACCGCGCCGAACTACTCGATCGGGTGATGAACAACTATCGCCGCTTCTACATGATCAAGGCGTTGTTCCACTACCCCTGGCGCGGCAAGGGCTTCAGGCGACGCTATTTGCTCGGCTGTCTCAAAGCCTTCATGAAGGCTGGGTTCGAGCGAAAGTTCTACGATCTCGGAAAGCATAACTATTGGGGCCCGCAATCCAAGAAGAAGGTCGATTTTCACTTCGACAAATCGCGGACCATTGCGAAGGCCCAGATGGACGATTGGCAAGCCGCAGCCGATCGCGTTTCGCAAGCACGCGCGCGGCGGGAGGGAGCCGCCGCGCTAGCCTGCGGCGGCAGCACCGAACACCTTCCAGAAAGCCTGGCTGGATCATCGGTGCCGGAGCCACCACGTGCATACTGACTTCGCCGATGCAGTGGGCCCCAATGCGATCACTCAAACCGCCGCAGCTCTGACGGAGTTGGTCGGACGAGTTTCAGAGCGCGAGATCTTTCATCGAGCAGGTCTCGCCGCCTACATCGAACGTCCGCCGGTCACCATGGTCCATGAGCACGAAGCAGCCGCCCTGTTTAAGGCGCTGCGAGAAGCACTGCCGGAGGATCGAGCTGACGCGGTACTCGCCGAGGCCGGCCGGCGCACTGCCCGCTACATTATCGCCAATCGCATCCCACGCCCGGTCAAGGCCCTCGTTTCGGTACTACCCGTGCCAACTGCCGCCCGGATTCTATTATCAGCGATTCACAAGCATAGCTGGACCTTCGCGGGAACAGGTTCCGTAAGCAAAAATCAATGGCCGACCCTATCATTGACGATAGCCACCAACCCATTGGCAACACCAGGATGCCCCTGGCATACAGCGACACTGCAAGAACTATTTCAGGTGCTCGTTTCCGATCATTTCGAAGTGCGTCATTTATCCTGCTGCGCTAGGGGCAACCGCAACTGCCATTTCGAAATTCACCGGCATATGCCAGCGAAATGCAGGACAGCGGCAACGTGAGTCATCCGTTGCGCGAACCAAACATCATCGGGATGCCAAGCGCGCCCATAGATCGGCCACATGCCCAACAAGCGAGCAGGTAAATGCTACCGCGATCCATTGCCAACCCGCATCCGTGAGCGCGAGACGAACGGCAACAACCAATGATGCCCCTGCCAAGAGGTTTCCAGCAACTCCCATCCATCGCTTGGCAGACAAAGGGCGCAGCACGAATAGCAATACAACCGCTTCAAGCGCCATCACAACAGCAGCTACATCTGCAATGCGACCCGACAAGACGAAGTCCCGCAAAGAAGACACTTTGCCCCCCCTCATCTGCCTCTGAACGGCTTATTCAACTGGACCGCCGCATAGTTCAGGACCGAAGCAAATGACACCCACAAAAGATAGGGAACCAAAGCTAGAACCGCACGCGTCGAGAGGCCCCACGAGACTGCAATCAACATCACGATCGACAGCCAAAGTAGCGCAACTTCGATCAAGGCCCAGTCAGGACGTCTGAACTTGAAAAACAGAATGCTCCAAAGGATATTAAGAAATCCGTTGACTGCGAAAGCCAAAACGATGAGGCGGCGCGCGTCGGGAGTAGTTGCCGCCTGCCACACTTCTGCGCCCGCATAAGCGACCAGCGCGAAAATGATGGTCCACGCAGGACCGAATAGCCAATCAGGCGGTTGAAACGACGGCTTCTTCAGAGCGCGGTACCAAGGCCCGATCTCAGTCGATAGACCGCCGATCAGTCCAACACCAGCAGCTACGGCACCGGCAACGACGTAGGGCCAGAAGTTAAATCCTTCAATCATGCATGCCTGAGCCCAAGCAGATAACCGAGGTCCTTGAAGAGAATGCGCGCGTGCGACAACGGCCGCGTCTTCACTAACTTCTTGTGCATGTACGCGGCAAACGTGAGCTTCTGCACATCTTCGTCCCGGCAAATCCCAACGAATTGCTCGCGGCGACGATCATTGCGGTACCAAAGACGCTGCATCAATCCAAGAATCCAAAAAACACGGCCGTGCTCTCGCATGAAGCGGCGGCGCGCGCCCTTCAAAGCACGGGCATCGCCGGTTCGAAGAAACATGCTCGCAGCCTCAGCAGCAAGTTGACCGGCGAACATCGCGTAGTAGATCCCCTCTCCTGACGCAGGCGCTACTACGCCGGCCGCATCGCCTGCGAGAACGACATTGCGTCCATCGTCCCAGCGCCGGCGGGGCATCATCGGTATCGGCGCCCCCTCCCGACGCAGCGTCTGCGCCGTGGAAAGACCGTATGTCGCACGCACCTTACCCACGGCTTGTCGGAGCGAGAACCCCTTCTGGGCGCTACCAGTACCAATGCTGCAGGTATCCCCATGCGGGAAGATCCACGCATAAAAATCGGGCGATGTAGCGCCACGGTAGATGACGTCGCAGCGTCGCGCATTGAAGGCGACGGCATCACGCGGCGTCTGAACAATTTCATGATACGCAAAAACGCACTGAACGCGCTCATCGGGGAAGATTGTCTTGCCCACGCTGGATGAAGCTCCATCGGCACCTATGATCGCACGGGCCCGAAGCTCGCAACTTGCGCCGTCGGGCGCACGGTAGTGAAGCGTAACACCACCATCGGCTTCCCGTGTCAGGTCCTCGAAAACACCAGTGATCGACGTCGCTCCCGCGGACACAGCACGGCGTCGAAGCCAAGGATCGAACGTTTCCCGATCCACCATGCCAACGAAGCCGCCCTCGATCGGGATCGTGACACGCTTCTCGCTTGGCGAGACAATATCAGCCGAGGTAATCTTTGCGACTAGCAAATCATCGGAAATTTTGAAATCGTCGATCAACCGAGGCGGTATGGCGCCTCCGCACGGCTTGATCCTCCCAGCCTTGTCAATCAACGCAACACGCCGCCCTTCGCGCGCCAAAACCTCAGCGGCCGTTGCACCGGCAGGCCCGCCACCCACGACGACTACATCGAACTTGTCCATCAGTGAAAAGCCTTCACACTATAAGATAGGATGCGGTTCCGTCTCAGCCGGGCAGGCCAGCTGCGAGGCCACTGCCAATCGAGTTTTGCCGCCGTACTTCTGGAAGCTCGATCTTCAATGCGATTAAAGAGGCGGCCAGGAACAATATCGCCTCCACACCAAACACGATCCCATAGGCCCATTCCGCCGACGGCACGGCCAGCCGAGCGATGTCGACGAGAACGGTGCCGCTAAACCCACCCACACCGAAGGCAATGCCTTGAGCCGCGCCCCAAAGGCCCATCCGCGTACCTTCGCGACCACTTCGACCACTACTAGCTAAGTTCATCATCGTTCCAATGGCTGCGATTGAGAATGCACCATTGGCCAATCCAAGCACGAAGACACTTGCCTTCAATGAGCCATTTGGCCCCGCAAAACCGCTCGTGATGATGCCGATCAGCGCCAACGCTGACGCCAAGCAGCCGCCAATAATCCACATCTGCAGGGATCCGAGCCAACGCCCGCCGATTGCCGACGCTGCGATAGCGACGACGACCATGCCGCAGAACACGCCCGAATGGTGAACTCCCGACAATGCTGTGGATTGCCCGGGAGTGTAACCGAACACGAGACCTGCAAAGGGCTCTAGAATGAGATCCTGCATGCTGTACGCGAGCATGGAAATAAAGATGAAGATGGTCAGCAAGCGCGCCTGGCGATCGGCCAGAACCTCACCGAGGGCTTCACGAAATGGCCGCTTCTGTTGATCGCGGTCCGAAGCAACTGGTCCAGCATTGTCTTCGATACCCCATGTCGCAACGATCGTGACGACGACGGAAAGCGCGCCAACGGCACTTGCGAGCGCTATAAGGCGCCCAAAGGAAAATGGATCGAGAAGGCGTCCTGTTACGACGGCGGTCACTGCGAAACCCGCGATCATCATGAGCCATACGATCGTGGCGGCGGCGGCGCGGCGATCTTCTGACGTGAGCTTTGCAAGCAGAACGAGAAGCGTCGTGCCCGCAGCACTGACGCCCACACCGATAAGAACGAAGGCCACGACAGCAAGCGCCAATCCAACAGCAAGGTTGGTCGCCATGAGAGCCGTAGAGATTGCGGCTAAAACGCCGCCGAGGGCCAAGACAGCCATACCGCCTATAATCCACGGAACACGGCGGCGTGTGACATCAGAACCGTACCCCATACGAGGCCGTGCAAGCTGCATGGCGTAGTGAAGCGCAATCAGCGCTCCTGGTATCACGGCGGGAAGAGCCAATTCGACAACCATCAGGCGGTTGATTGTGGAAGTCGTCAACACGACGATCGCGCCAAGCGCCGTCTGCACGAGGCCCAACCGCACGATGCCGAACCAGCTCAATCCCTTCGACATCAGATGTCCCCTTCCTATCTGACCGCAAGCGCAGCCACGAGCATTCCCACCACGAGCAACGACACCCCGGTCGCGTTGTACCAGGGCGCATGTAGCCGAGGGTCCACCAGAAGCCGCCGCATGCAAAGCACCTGCGCGGCAATGGACAACATCACCAGCCCCCCGCTCGCCACATGCCCGCGAAGATCGAGCAAAGCGACGACAAGGATTTGCGGCACGATCATCACTACACATGCGACCAACGCTGCCATGCCCGGCCCCAACTGGACCGGCAGCGATCCGATCCCGCTTACACGGTCACCCTCGATCGACTTGAAATCGTTGAGCGTCATGATCCCGTGCGCGGCAAAGCCGTAAAGCAAGGCAAGAGTGAGAATGTCACCGCCCGGCAAGCCTCCAAGCACTAAGGCGGCCCCGGTAACCCAAGCGAGCGTTTCGTAGGTCAAACCACAGGCAAGATTTCCCAACCATCCGTTCTGCTTCAACCGGAGCGGTGGGGCGCTATAGGCCCAAGCAAACGACAAGGCGATGACTGTTGCAATGAATGCAATTTGTCCAAGCCAAGCGGACACCATCAACGCGAGAATGCTCCACCCCACACCGAGATAGAGCGCCGACCGCCCCGGCATTCTCCCTGACGGAATTGGCCGGTGAGGCTCATTGATGGCGTCGACACCGCGATCGAACCAATCATTGACGACCTGACTTGCACCGCAAACCAAGGGACCTACCAATAGAAGCCCCAGCGCCAAATTCTGGAGACTCGAGCCAAGCGTCCCGCCCGCAGATACAACGCCACAACCGAACGCCCACATGGGTGGAAACCATGTGATGGGCTTCAACAGCTCGACAGCCGCACCAACCGGGATTTCATAAGTTTTGAGAGTTGACGCCATGATCCAATTATGGAGTGGCCAAACTTGTTGTCAATCGTTTTTGACACATTGCGCGTTCGCTGCGTTGGATTTGCTCTGTTGTTTCTTAGCGCGATCCTTCGCGATCATCCGGCGCATTTTGACGATCTGCCAAATGCAGACAGCAAGCACCAGACCATAAAACAGGCTAATCTCTAGGAGACTCGCGAACGCTTCGAAGTTCATGACACCTCAATGGTGGTCAGCCTCTCGCCCAGACAAGCCAGTCAGCAGTCGGACCCGCCTAACCCCAATGGCAACGAGAATGGCAACGATCGGAACACTGATCGCCACCGCAAGATCAGGTCGAATTACAGCCCCAGCCGTAGAGAGCCCTTTCGTAACGTAGGCCACTAGCCCCACGACATAGTAAGTTATGGCAGCGACCGACAAGCCTTCGACTGTCTCCTGCATTCGCAACTGGATCTGCGCCCGGCGGTTCAGCGCTGCAAGCTGCTCTGCGGCCTGACGCTGCCGAGACACTTCCACCCGCGTAGAAAGGAGCGCGGTTGTTTCCGCAACGCGCTGAGACATCTTTTCGAGACGTACCGACGAGGACGCACAAGTATTCATCGCAGGCACAAGGCGGCGGTCGATAAACTCCTTGAACGTCTGTACACCCTCAAGCCGCCCCTCCCGCAACTCCTCCGTCCGGCGCTGAACCAGCCGGTGGTAGGCGTCGGAGGCGCTGAAGCGTGGCGCGCTCAGAAACAGATGTTGCTGAATCTGCGCCTCAAGGCGCGTCAGACGATCCAACAGCTGAGGCTCGTCGCTCGTCGCACCGCTCGCAAGCCGAGACGTGATCTCGATTAACTCGGCTTCGGACTGTGAAAGGATTGGCCCTAACTGGCGAGCAACCGGGAGCGACATCATTGCAAGCATTCGATAAGCATCGATCTCAACCAGCCGTTGGATTGTTCGGCCAGCTTGCCGCAGAGTTAGAGACCGATCGTAGACCAGGAAGCGACTGAACCCATCATTGTGAATTCGAAAATCAGTGAAAGCTGATGCACCCTCGTTTGCAACAGTCGCGCCAACCAATGCATTTCCAGCGAACCAGCGGCGGCTAGTCTCTTCGATGTTGACTGGACCGCCTGGCGACGCCTGGAATTCAACGTGTGCTGCTGCAATGATCTTGCCCGGCAGATCCGCAAGCCAGTCTTTCGGAACCTCATCGATCGAGACTTTGTCGAAGACCCGATCATGCTCACCCAATGTGATAAACTTGTAGCGCGTAAACTCCGTATGCTTCTCCCACTTAACGCGAAAAGGCCCAAGATCGCGGCTGAAATGATTCATCTCAGGAGCCGGCGGCACAACGCCGAACCGATTGCAGAGATCTCGAATGGCGGCTTCATGCCGACTCCGCGCTATTCCATCATCCCCCAATGCCAGAAAGGAAAGGCGCGTTGGTGCAGAAAGCGATTCAGGCGGGCGCGCATGCGCCTCGTCATTAAGAGATTGCCGCAGCGGATGATCATTTGGCAAAGTAGTCATGACGTCACGCCACTGACTGTTGGACATGCCATCGCACCGCTCGTTCGTTTGCGCCAGATCGATCGGATACAGTCAGCGATAACCCCCGGATCTTCTTCGTGCGCCAAGTGCCCGAGAGTCCGCAAGAAGGTAACGCCGGCCATAGGCACCTTCTCCTGCACCTTGAAGGCGATATCCGGCTGAATTGCTAGGTCGCCGCCACACGCGATGAGTTCGAGCGGCGCCGCCAGCCGGACTAGATCCCTCTCAAGGGTCTCGAGATCCCAACGAGCCATCATATCCAAGGTCGCCTTGACATGAGATGGGGTCCGCATGAGGGACTCGTATGCGGCGACACTCCGCGCCGGCGGCGGATTTCCAGTACCAGCAAGCATGCGCTCAACAGCCCCTGCATGACCAGCTCGCGCAGCCAACAGATGGGCCACCAAGCCACCGCTCGCCAACAGCCGGGCAAGCGGCGGGAAAACCAATCGCGCCAGTCCCTGCCATTGCAGCAGCGCGCCATTGATTGAAATTATCTGCCTCGGCAATGCCACCCGCCCATCTAATACCATCCGTATGGCGATAGCGGCGCCTGCGGAATGGCCAACGAGAATCTCCGGCGTGCATTCCAAAGTATTGAGGAGCTCACCCAGACACATTGCGATGTTTTCAAGCGTCATCATCGGCGACGCGATCGATTGGCTCTGCCCGTGACCAGGTAGATCAGCGACGGTCACGGAAAATTCGGCGCCGAGCAAAGCGGCAATACCGTCCCAGGAATGCGAGGAAGCACCGGTCCCATGGATGAGAACCACCGATGGGCCAGCACCCATCCGCCGCACGTACCATCGCAGACCAGCAGCCTCGACAAAACTGCTTGTTGAGATCCGGCCGTCCATCCCTGTATCGATCGGTAACTCACGCGCACTTGTCATGCGAGGCCTCCGATCACGCGGCAACCGGATAGACGGTACGATCCCTGATCCGACCTGCGTCAAGACGGGACCGGGCGGCTCGAACGCACTGCTGAGGCAATTTCCCGCGCACCGGCATTCGGTAGCGGCACATAGCGCGCCGCCATTGCCTTCGCCAAGCTCGCGCTCTTTCCGGACAGCGCCGAAGAAGTATCGATCCAAACAGCTGCAGTGCCATCGAGTGCAACCCGGCGGGCAGCGGCCATGGCATCGTCGATTGCGCGATCGCGATTGGCGACACCGCAGGCATCGATGTTCGCCCTTCCATCTGTTAGCATAACGAGCAATGACACCTGCCCGCCCGAACGCCCTGCAGCGGCGAGGGTTCGCGCCGTCTCGATTCCGGACGCTAGGGGCGTCGCGCCGCCGCCAGGGAGACTTGAAAGCGCCCTACGCGCCCGAGCCAAAGCAAACGTAGGCGAGAGTAATACTTCGGCGCGCGCGCCGCGAAACGCAACTAGCGCCACCTTCTCTCGGCGCACATAGCATTCCGACAAGAGAAGCTCGACGGCGCCTTTCGCCTCGCTCATGCGATGCATCGCCGACGAGCCAGACGCATCAACCGCAAAAATCGCAAGAGACGGTGACACATTCTTGAACCGCGTCACCCGAATATCTGACGGCATCACAATCACCCGCCGGTGTGCAAGCGGCGCTGTCGGAGATGATACCAGAACCTTTCGTCTGAACGACTGCCATGGCGCGGCGCGCTCGATCGTTGCCAGCAAATTCAGTGGCCCGTCATGGCGCGGATCGCCGCACGCGGTACCTATCGGCCGACCATGTCGCGCACGCTTGGCCGGCCGCGAGGAGCGGCGTGTGTAGTGACTGTCCGCCTGCATGCGCCCCGTTGCGGCACCCAACTTGGCCAGCAGATCTGGCGGCAACGCAGCTGCGGCCGCCTCGACCAGCCGCTCTTGAAGATCGCCGTCGGAAGTCTCGACATCGCCAGCATCATCTTGCTTTCGCTCGGATGCAGATTGACCTGTTGTGTTCTCTTGCTCGTCACGCGCCGTCTCTTCAGGACCCGCATTGTCAGCTGGAACGCAACGCGCGCGCGGTGCCAGCACCAGGCGCGCAGCAACCTCGGCATCCCCATCACTCACGGTGTCACGTTGACACCACGCAGCATGCGCGCAAGCGACTGTCACCGCCATAAGATCCGCCCGCGACGAGGCAATCCCTAGCGCCGCCGCCGTCGCGACAATGGACGACGCTACCGCCTGCGGACAGGTGACGGATGGGTAATTGCGACGCGCTGAAGTAACGCGTTCGACCCAATCGATCGGCATGCAAACCTGATCTGCAACGAGGCCCTCAATCGACATTCGGAAGGCCAACCGCTCGGACAGCAGTTTAGGCGCCTTTGCCTCGTCGGCAGCACCATCCTCGACGGCAACAAATAGCGCCCCCACGTTCGATTGTGGCCGCTGATCATAGACTGAAAACAGGTGCGCAGCCGCAGATTCGGTCCAGCGGTCAACCCCGAGCAGGACGAGTGGCTGCCCGCTTGCACGATCAATGAGTCCTCGCTGCACGACGCGACGCCCGCTCGATAGCGTCGCTGCCAGGTCAAGACTGTCGTCGAGTTGCTCCCGCCGCGTCCCAATCGGCACGTACATTGCTTTCGAATGATCTGAACGCAAACCGCAAAGCAACGCGAGCCAAGCATGAACGACTTCACCGGCCGAACCCACCACGATCGTTCCGCCGAGACGATTTCCAGCAATTGCGAGCAACGCAGCGATAAGGCGCGCCTCGCTTGCAGGATCCCATGCGGATGGCGCAGTTACGGTCGTCACGGCAACTGCTCTTCAATGGCGCGAGCGACGCGCGCGCTTGACCCAGCATCGTCGATCGGGTTGCGCCGCAGCCGATGCCGCAACGCCATGGGCGCCACTTGCCGTAAATGCTCCAGAGTCGCTTCAGGTGCTTTCGACAGAGCTGCCAGCGCTCTCGACGCGCGCATCAATGTTAATTCTCCGCGAACACCATCCGTGCCGAGTCCAGAACAGAGACGTGCCGACGCCTCGAGCACGAGATCCGGCACCATGACCGTCGCTACCCGGTTACGGGCGTCAACAATCGCTTCCCGTTGTTCCCGTTCCGCACGCTGAAAGCGTCCGACAAAGCCGATCGGATCGCGTTCAAACTCGTCCCGCCGGCGCACAATATCCACGCGCTGAGCAAGGTCCGTCGGCGTACTCACCTCGACAGCAAGGCCAAACCTATCGAGCAGCTGTGGGCGCAGATCGCCCTCTTCAGGGTTGCCGCTGCCAACCAGAACAAACCGCGCTGGATGGCGCACACTAAGACCGTCACGCTCGAAAACATTGACACCGGAAGCAGCTACGTCGATCAACAGATCGACAAGATGATCTTCGAGAAGATTCACCTCGTCGATATATAGAAATCCACGATTTGCTCGTGCCAATAGGCCAGGCTGAAAAGTCTTCTGGCCGTAGACCAGAGCACTTTCCAGATTTAGCCCACCAACGATCCGATCCTCGGTTGCCCCCAAGGGCAAATCAATCATGGGTACTGGAACTCTGCGTGTCCGCCGCGGGCTACTCCGCGCCTCACACTCGGAGCAGACCGAAGTGCCGGCTGGGTCACAGCCAAACTGGCAATCGGAGACCACATCGATTGGCGGAAGTAGATTTGCAAGCGCTCGCACTGCGGTGGATTTTCCGGTGCCTCTATCTCCCATAACCAGCACGCCACCAATCGCAGGATCGACCGCGGCGATCAACAGTGCCAGCCGCATTTCGTCTTGACCGACGATCGCCGAGAAAGGGTAGCTCGATGGCATCCTGACCGCGCTTGGCTCCTCATGCAAAGCATCAGTTTTGACGAGGGGCCGAGATAGACGCTCGATCTGCGCGCCCGTCGTCTGTTGGCGCTCCAAAGCATCATCCAGTTTCAGCATCGGTCGAACTTTCAATGGTCCCGGTAGGAAGGCGAATTGGAGTTAAAGCCATTAGGCAGCGAATTGCGCGTGCTCTTTGGGAACAAGCCAGCGCACCTGCGTCCTTACCTGCCCGCGAAGGTCATCGGCCCCTGAACATTCAGGAACTGCCGCAAGCGCGCGCTCCACCAGTCGATCGAGATGCTCGACTGCCCCCTTGAGACCGAAATGCGTGATCGCGTTCGGGCGCGCCAATGCAGCGTCACGCCCCACGGGCTTACCAAGCTCAGCGGCGCTGCCGGACGCGTCCCGTATGTCATCCGCAACCTGGTAGGCTTCTCCTAGGAGAGCGCCGAAGTCAGCCCATGCATCTGGATCGCCACCGACGCTAGCTGCACCAGCCTTTGCAGACCCAACGAAAAGCGCGCCAGTTTTCGCTGCGTGATAAACCGGAAGCGCAACACTCTTTTCGCACTCCCAAGCCTGACCGGCTACGAGGCCATGTGTCATCCCAACAGAGTTTGCAAGGATACCAACCAATAGTGGGAGAGATGTCGGTGCCATGCGACAGCCCGTCAATAAAGATTCAAACGCAAGAACGATCAGCGCATCGCCCGCAAGCACCGCGAGAGGTTGACCGTAAGCGCGATGAACCGATGGCTTACCGCGCCGCACGTCTGCATCGTCGAAACAGGGAAGATCATCGTGAACCAAGGAGGCGCAATGCAGGAGCTCGATAGACGCCGCAGCAGAAAGGGTCGCAGCCCCCGGAGTGCCGCACGCCGCCGCGACGCTGAGACACAGCAATGGCCTGACTCGGGCGCCACCTGGAAAAACCGCATAAGCTATGGCGTCCGCCAGACCCGGAGGGCACACGCCCCGGCTTGCTTTCGCTACCGCGCCTTCGAGCGTCTGCTCGATGAGAGCCCTTGGATCCATGGGCATTGCTCCTTCAAGAGCACGTATAATTTGTCGAATTCATTGTCCACTTATGTTGACACATTGAATGGAGCTGTCAATCCACTTCTGACAACCATCGAAGCCAACGCAGCAATCGAACGCTCCGCTTTAGCGAGCATCCGCGGTTTTCTTCGGGAAATTAATTCGAGTGAGCGACGATCAGTGTCGACGGTCTAGCTCAAGCATCAAGCGAACAAGTTGAGCGACGCTACCGACGCCGGTCCGTTCCATGACGGCTGCGCGATAGTTTTCGACCGTTCGATGATTGATGTCCAACGTAGAAGCGATTTGCTTGCTGGTCAGACCTTGCACCATCAGATCCAGGACTTGACGATGCCGCTCACTGAGCTCGGAGATGCGAACAGCGACCACTGCTAGCTGTTGGCGTCTTCTTGCCGTCTCACGAACGCCATCCACGGCCGAGAGAACGCTTCTCACAAGCCGTTCTGTGTCGAGTGGCTTGGGGAGAAAATCATAAGCGCCGGCTTTGATTGCAGAAACGGCGATATCGATATCCGCGTAACCGGTGAATAGGATAAGTGGTGTCGGATTTCGGCTTTCCGTCAGCTTCTGCTGTAGCTCCACGCCAGACATTTCCGGCATGCGGACATCGGCGCAAATACTATCGAACGTCGCACCCCGGTCCAAGGTGTCGAATAGGGCCTTCCCGTCACGAAAACTTCTGACGGACAAACCCCGATCCCCGAGACGGTGCGACGTCTCAAACAGGAAAACTGGGTCGTCGTCCACAAGTGCCAATGTGACTTTCGAATCCATCGACTCCTTCTCGCATCCGGAAGCCTATCGATAATTGAAATATATCAGGTTCCAGGCAAGTTTGTAGTCAGACTCGGATGAAATCTTCGTCTCATTGTGCAGTGCCGCAAAGTCGGCGTCACGACCACCCATGTGACATCTAGGATTCGTTGCGTCTAAGGATTCGAGCGCGCTCGAGAGCGAAGAGAAGCTCGGTGTCACTGTACGGCTTGGCCAATTGTGGCACTCGCTGGAGGTCAGATGGCTTTCCGAAAGTAGCTCCGTAACCGGTTGAGAAAACGAATGGTATGCCACGTGAAATCAACACCTCGGCTATCGGAAAGCTCTTCACCCCTTTGAGATCGATGTCGAGAATGGCAAAATCAAGCTTGAGCGACCTTGCCAAGATTGACGCCTGATCGAGCGTGCCGGAGACCGACACGTGGCCGGCCCCAAGCCGCCGCAACCGCCTGTCCAGCTCGAGCGCGACAACGAGACTGTCCTCAACGACCAGGATGCTCATCTTGTTAAGGGGCGACGGCGGCGGCAACTCGGACTCTGAAGAATCAGTTGGCGGCGCAGGAGCCGCTTCCCGACGCAATGATGTAGCAGGCAACCAAAGATCAACCTCAAGACCCGATCTCTCGTGCCGCACGGCAGCACGCCCTCCAAGCTCAAACGGAACCTGACGAGTAATCAGAACCATGCCAAACCCTTGCTCGGCGGGTTCCGAAACTTCCGGGCCGCCGCGCTCGCGCCATTCGATCGAACAACCACCGCTCGCGTCGAATTCCCATTTCGCGTCGACCTGGCCGGAACCGACGCTAAGGGCGCCATGCTTGCAGGCATTCGTAACCAGCTCGTGGACCACCAGCGCTAGAATACTGGCCGTCCCCTCGGTGAGCCAGACAGTCGGCCCTGCAATCTGAATATTCGCCTCGGCATATGGTTGGAGCTCGATCCGAAGCAATTCCCCAAGCTCTAGTGCATCTGGCTTCGCAGCCAGATCGTGAGCCAGAGCGAGCGATCTGATTCGACCTTGGAGATCCGAAATGAACGCGCTGACGTCCACCCCCTTGCCTTGGCTCTGCGACACAAGGGCGCCGACAAGCGCCAAGGCATTCTTTACGCGGTGATTGAACTCCGCTGCCTGCAGACGCTGTCGCCTATCAGACAATGCACGCTCCTCTGCAACCAATTCGCTGTATTTGAGCACGATCTCAAGCAACGCCATGCGCAGAGCTTCGCCCGTCAATCGGTCGTGCGGTTCCCAATCCCTTGATTGGCATCTCACTTCCTCTCGCCACACAGCAAAACTACGCCGCGGTGACAAAGGTAGCGCTCCGCGGTCCCCAACAAGTACCTTTTGCGGATTTCCTGCCCACGGGATGGTTTGGACGAACTCACGACGGAAAAACATCAAATACTCGCCAGGCGAGCGCGATAGCGGCACCGCCATGACCCCAGCCGCCTTCGCGGCATACGCTGCGGCAGGCGGATAGATGCTCGAGATCCGGTTCGTTTCAAACAATCCGCTGATGCCGCTTGCCGCAATTGCATCAGCCATCAGAGGGATTTCCGCGTCCGGCGGCGTCTCTCCCACAGTCGTCAATCGCCCCTCGCACCAGAGCGCTACACCGTCACACGCCAATATGGCGCGCACCTCGGACAAACGACGTCCAAGACCAACCCACAGTGGTGCGCCGGGCGGTATTTCCGAAACGATCCGGTCGATTTCCACACGCGCATTGCGAAGCTGCTCGGATACATCCGCCCGAGCTAGCGTCTGAAGCTGCAACGAAAACGCCTGGCCAAAAAACTCCGCAGCCATACGAGAATCGATTGGCACGACGCGCCGTGAATAATTGTGGCACGCGATCAAGCCCCAGAGCGAACCGCCAACGACGATCGAAATGGAAAGTGAAGACACCACGCCCATGTTCTTCAGATACTCGATATGGATGGGCGAGACGCTTCTGAGCGCGGAGTAAGTCATATCAAGAGGCGCGCCATCTCCTTTGACAGCGAGCACTGGCACAGGCGTATCTTCGACCGAAGCAATCAGTCGCAACCAGTTCTTCACATAAAGCTGACGCGCCTGCTGGGGAATATCTGACGCCGGATAGTGATGCCCCATAAACGACTCTACCTCGTCGACGCGATCCTCCGCGATGACGCTCCCCGAACCGTCAGCTAAAAACTTGTACACGAGCGCGCGATCGAAATCGATAAGCGGGCGTAGCTGACGAACCGCCACGGCACAGGCATCGTCGATCGTCTCAGCCTGTTGCATGCGTATCAGCATGTTCCGCGCTAGAAACAGTGGCGAGGCCGCGTCACTTTCATGCACTACGGGCTCGATATCAATGATCACCCTTCCTTCATGACTATGGATAGCAAAGTGATATCGCTTGCCGTCCGCCAAAGTCTTATCAGAAACACGCCCTGGAAGCCCCGGCTGCGCTGATGACGACAAGGCGTTCTTGAGGTCGTGAGACACATCCTGACCCAAAACGTCGGTCAAGGTCTTCCCAAGCACACTGCTCGGAACATCAGCCAACATGAATGCGTTCGCCGACACATGAGAGACCGTCCAATCGCGCTCGGAACACGCGAGAAGCGCGCCAATTGGCTGGATCATTCCGGGAATGTGGATGGGTTCCCGATCACACTCGGTAACGTCGGCGTAGCCATCACCCTGCGGGGGGATACTCATTGAAGCACTCCTGCGCAACGCGGAATGCACGGAGACTCGCGGCAACAACCCTGTTATCTCCGTGAGAGTCAGTCCGATTACCCTCTAGCAGACCGACGATTGAACGCCACGTCTCCAAGCTGCCGGCTTCGGCCGCGAGAAAGCGCGCCCCGAACAGCTCATGAAACCCAAGCTCCCGAGCCTTAAGATAGAGAACACGCGAGCCCAGCCGCGATCCCTCCGCCACGTATAGGATCCCAAGAGCTTCATCATTTTCGAGCGGAGGAGAGCCAAGTAGGCCGTTGCTTGGATGCGGAGATAGCTGGAGATCGGCCATATCCAACAAGAGCCGACGACATCGCTGATCATCGACAAAATGACCAAGGCCAGAGCCCCGGACAACGCGATGTACCTCCGTGTGGAAAGCATGAATGCCGCGAAGCCAGACGCCATATCCGGCGCGCGTCTCGAACCATTCGCCCTTTATTGCAAGCGCATCAAGACGTCGGTGCAGTTCAGCGGTTTCGTCTTGCAGTTTCTGACGCAACGACATGCTCGGCGTCCGCCAACGGGTTCAATTGCAGTGGAAAGCTTAGCGCAGTCTGGCCCACCCGTCACCACAAGACACTCGAAAAGGCACCGACCACCACTGGCCGCTCGATCCCAGTACTCAGTTGGACGGCTCATCAGCTCCAAGGTCACCTAATCCATATCGCCGCAACTTGATGTATAGACCCTGCCGGCTCAACCCGAGCATCTCAGCTGCCGATGCTCGATTGTCACCGACGATCTGTAGGGCAGCCTCAATACACATACGTTCGATCAGATCGGTCGTCTCGCGAACCAAATTTTTCAGTGGAACCTGACCAACGAGAGCTGTCATCTGATTGATCGTCGGCAAAACCGCTTGGCCACTCAGGTCGACCGCTTGCCGTGAAACGGTTCTAATTGTGAACCCGTAGGCAGGCTGCTGTGCATCCTCGATCGCCACGGCCGATAGTTCAACATCCTCGCTACTACCGAGTTCACCGCGCAGAACTGTCGCAAAGCGCCTCAACGAGCCATGGTCCTTGAGACTTGCATGCATCAGATTGAATTCAGCAGGCGATCTTCCAAGCCACCGCTCGATCGACTGGCCACGTGCCTGTTCGAGCGAAGCAAGCTCCGCCAATTCCAGGAAAGACGTATTGACCGTGAGAATTCGTCTATCCGTATCAGTCACGGCGAACGCATCAGGCATCTGATCGACGATTGCACGCACCGTAGGTTCGCCGCTAAGTAAACTCGAATGTCCGCGATCGTCTGCAGCTGTCAACTTCAAGAGCAGATGAGTGGCATGTTCATGTTTGAACACCGACCCTGAGATCGTCACCTTCGATTTCGAATTGCCAACTTTGATGACAGCGACATCCGATCGGCCGTAAGCCCGCAAGGAATCGACGAGCCGCTGAGCGCTCGCCTGATTGGCGCCTTCGAACAAGTCTGGAAACGCCTTTCCAACAAGACGCTTGGCAAGTCCCGCTAGCATCGACTGCGCCGCAGGGTTCGCTTCGAGAATCCTCAGGTTTGTTGAGTCGAGGATGACGATGGGCTCATTCGACGTCTGGAATAGCAGTCTATAGCGCATTTCCGCATGCCGAACTCTGGCGTATTCGCGTTCAATAGCCTGCTGCGACTCGAGCAATTTTTGTTGAATCAAAGCTAGCGAGCGCATTTCTCGGCCAAGCGCAACAATCTGCCCGTTTGGCCGAAACGACAAGGCGGCATACCGCATTGGCAGATCAAGTCGCCCGCCGCCTGTTGGATGGTTTACCTGTCGCCATTGCATAGACGGCTTCGATCCGCCTGGGGACGCATCGCGCAAAAGCTGCTCGATCTTGGGCCGACTCTCAATTGTCACAGTGTCGACCCAGCGGCGCCCAACCCACGAAAACAGATCGCTCTCCTTAGAAAGGGAGTCGCTGGAGACGACGAGGTCCTTGACCACACCTTCGCGATTGAGCACCAAGGTTATATCTGAAGCAGCACAAGCGATCCGCCCGGCGGCGTCGGCGTCCAGGCCTTCCATCGCTTTCTTCAGACTTCTCACGAAACAAACCGTCCGTTGAAATGTGTCGTTGCTGCCGCCGATCGGATCCCAGCCGTGACGAGTCTAGCCGCCTTATAACGGGCAATGCGCTAGTCAGATACCCACCCTTACAGCATGGGAAACGAACTGGTTAGCGAGCACTACCGCAGCCGTCGCATCGTCTGCCGATCCATCAGCACCAACACTTTTTGCGAGATCGTGACGCCCGGTAAATACCCGGCCACCGACGAGAACGCGAAGGGATTTATTGCGACTCTTTGCACGAAAGTTGTCAATATCCGATGACAGCTGGTCGAGCAAGGCTTCCCTGCTGATCGAAAGCCCTAAAATGTCAATATGTTGAGCCGCTAATGACTTGCCAATGAGGCGGGAGTCGA
Organism: Hyphomicrobiaceae bacterium; assembly: GCA_033812735.1. Taxonomy (GTDB): domain Bacteria; phylum Pseudomonadota; class Alphaproteobacteria; order Rhizobiales; family Hyphomicrobiaceae; genus JABFRJ01. Next base: position 17,588 of record JAPXTA010000026.1, read on the forward strand.
ACGACGGATAAGCAACAACCCTCCAACCCGCACGCGAGAAAAAGTTATCAAGCACTTGTATCGCGAACCAATGCTGCTCACCCGATCCAGGTGCCAACATGATCGAATGTCCCGGCGTGTGAGAAGCAGAACCAAGCCTCAACCATTCCGACTGCAACCGGCGTATCGACTCCTGAAGACCTCCCATGGCAAAAGTAACTTCCGCAAAAGTGTGGGTATCAGTCTCCCAAAGTTCACCAAGGCGTCTTGCAGCGGGAGCGAATAGATCAAGAAGAATCGAGGATTGCGACACCCCTCCATTCATGACCGCATTCACGAGTTCTGAAACGCCTGCGTCTTCTCCCGCCAGGAGAAGTTCAGTCAGCTTCTCAATATCGCTCACTCGAACGAGACACTCGCCTTTGGCGTCGCATTGCCTTGTCGTCGAACAGATACCATTTAGGAGCATCAATCGAGGGATGATCTCCAAGACAATGGTGCTGCGCAAGGCGTCTTGGCGCCTTTGAGCCCGACCGACTGCCCCAGAACCGAGCAACTGTTCCCCACTATCTCCAAAGTTGCTTTGCACCTGCCCCGAAGGTGATTGGTTATTCCGGCGGTTGGACTCGTTGAGGGTCGTCATGACACCCCTAGCTGTGCGCCGAACGCTTGCGACGTCCGTGTTTCACTGACAAACCCGACATCTGCTGTATTCAAAGGAGTCTATTCAGCAACATCGGTACGTTGACGCCGTATGGCTCAATGGTCGGCGCACGAGTCTTTTCCGGAGCAGCCATCCATCTCGAATCCTCGCAAAGGCGAAAACCTAAGAAGGCAGCAACGCGCCGTTTTTGAAGTCAGCCACGACAACCGCGCGGGCAAAAGATGTAGTTCTACGCAATGTGTAAAAATTACTTGACGTCTTCATTTGTGGACAGTCAAATAGCCCTCATGGCGAGCCGCACGTCAACTCACTCGCCGAGGCCACGCGATGCTCAGGAAGCAACCAAGACATCGACCGGCGCACACCCTCTACACAATCGACCAGCGGCGTCGGCGTGACGCATCGGCATGGACCGTCGTTCAAGGCGTATTAGCCCCCCTGCAATTCGGTCTTTTTCTAATCAGCCTCGGTCTCGTCTTTCGCTTCCTGTCAACTGGTGAGGGATATGAGATCGCCACAGCCTCGGTGATTGCAAAGACCTTGGCGCTCTACGCCATCATGGTCACCGGCTCGATTTGGGAAAAGGAAGTCTTTGGGAAGTACCTTTTCGCCGATGCGTTCTTCTGGGAAGACGTCGTCAGCATGCTCGTCCTGGCACTTCACTCAGCTTACCTCTTCTCGCTCGCCGGTGACTTGCTGTCCCACTCAGCTCTCATGCTTCTCGCGCTGCTTGCCTATGCGAGCTATGCAGTCAATGCAGCGCAATTTGTTTGGAAGCTGCGCCGCGCCAGGCTTGAGCAATCGTCACACGCATCTCCGTCTTCAGGCCTTGCGACGGAGGTTGCACCATGACCGTGGCCGCGCTCGATAGCCGAAGCAAATCAACCCAGCGCCCTGTGCTACGCCAACGTGGGCAACACGAAGTCTTTTGCGGACTTACGAGCATTGTCTGGCTCCATCGCAAAATTCAGGACGCCTTCTTCCTCGTCGTAGGATCGAGAACATGCGCGCACCTGCTGCAATCGGCCGCCGGCGTGATGATCTTTGCAGAGCCACGCTTTGCAACGGCGATCATTGATGAGCGGGATCTAGCGGGGCTTGCCGACGCCAATACCGAGTTGGATCGGGTCGTCGCCGACCTGCTTCAGCGGCGGCCCGACATAAAGCTGTTATTCCTTGTTGGCTCCTGCCCATCGGAAGTGATCAAACTGGACCTCTCGCGTGCAGCCGAACGTCTCAACCAGCTGCACGGACCGGGCTTACGCGTCCTCAACTATTCGGGCAGCGGAATAGAGACGACGTTTACACAAGGCGAGGACGCCTGCCTCGAAGCCATGGTCGCTCACATGCGTCCAGCAGATACCAAGGAGACGTCCCGGCTTCTCGTAGTCGGTGCCCTGTCAGACATTGTTGAGGATCAGTTCAGAAGACTTTTCGCTGCGCTCGGAATATCAGAGGTCGACTTCCTTCCCCCTCGAAGCAACGCGGAACTTCCCTCCGTCGGAATCGAAACGCGCTACCTGTTGGCACAGCCATTCCTCGGGCAAACAGCGGCCGCATTGGAGCGTCGGGGAGCCCGCAGGATTGACGCATTGTTCCCGCTGGGCGTTGAAGGCACGACTTCCTGGTTCACCGCAGCCGCCGCCGCCTTCGGGAAAGAGGCGTCGAGAACGGAAGCCGTCTTGGCACCTCCTGCACGACGAGCCGCAGCGTCTCTAGAAAAGCTGCGCACTTCGCTCGAAGGAAAGCGGCTATTCTTCTTTCCCGACAGTCAGCTTGAAATTCCTCTCACACGAATGCTCACCCGCGAACTCGGCATGCGTGCGATCGAGGTCGGCACTCCGTACATAAACCGCGAGCATCTTGCTCGAGAACTACTTCTGCTTCCTGAAAGCACCCTTCTAAGCGAAGGGCAGGACGTGGACCTTCAGCTCGATCGCTGTCGAGATGCAAAGCCGGACATCGTCGTCTGCGGACTGGGCCTTGCGAACCCTCTCGAAGCAGAAGGCTTCTCGACCAAGTGGTCCATCGAACTCCTCTTCACTCCAATTCAAGGATACGAACTGGCTGCTGACTTGGCGGCACTATTCGCACGCCCGCTCGATCGTCAAACGCGACTGAGGATCTGAGCAATGAAATTGACCCTTTGGACATACGAAGGTCCCCCGCATGTCGGCGCGATTCGCATCGCAGCCTCGATGCGCGGCGTTCACCTGGTCCTGCATGCTCCGCAAGGAGATACATATGCTGATCTCCTTTTCACGATGATCGAGCGGCGCAACTCCCGCCCCCCTGTCACCTACACGACGTTTCAGGCTCGCGACCTGGGGAAAGACACAGCAGAACTCTTCAAAACGGCAGTGCGCGACGCAAATGACCGTTATGAACCCGAACTCCTGCTCGTCGGTGCCTCATGCACTGCAGAACTCATTCAAGATGATCCTGGCGGGCTAGCGAGTTCCTTGTCGCTGAAAACACCGGTCATCACGCTCGAACTGCCCTCGTATCAAAAGAAGGAGAACTGGGGAGCAGCTGAAACCTTCTACCAGATCGTGCGGCAACTGACCCCTGGCAACGACAAGCCTCCGCGACGGACAGAGAGAAGCCGCCCGTCGTGCAATATTCTGGGCCCAACGGCGCTTGGATTTCACAATCGGGATGACATCGTTGAGATCAAGCGGCTCATCGAATCTCTCGGGATCGACGTCAACGTCGTCGCGCCATTGGGCGCAAGTGCCAGTGACATCACCAATCTAGGCAACGCTGACTTCAACGTCGTTCTCTACCCGGAGATCGCCGAACAGGTCGCGTCCTATCTGAAGCGCCGCTTCGGACAACCGCAGACGACAATCATCCCTATCGGCGTCAATGCGACCAACGACTTCATCGCAGAAATTGCTCGACTAGCGAACATCGACTTGCCGGAAACAAGCTCTTCGCCAACGCGATTGCCCTGGTACTCGCGATCGGTCGACAGCACGTACCTGACTGCAAAGCGTGTCTTCTGCTTTGGCGATGCGGCTCATGCAATTGCCGCAGCGCGGATCGCCAAAAATGAACTTGGGCTCTCTGTCGTCGGAATCGGCACCTACAGCCGCGAGCAAGCGCGCGCTGTACGCGCCGCAGCAGCGGACCTTGGACTGGAAGCACTCATTACCGACGACTATCTCGAGGTTGAGCAACGCATCCAGGAACTACAGCCGGAGCTCGTTCTTGGGACACAGATGGAGCGCCATATTGCAAAACGCCTCCGCATCCCTTGCGCGGTCATCTCGTCCCCGGCGCACGTCCAAGATTTTCCAGCACGCTACTCTCCTCAAATGGGATTTGAAGGAGCTAATGTACTGTTCGACACTTGGGTCCACCCCCTGATGATGGGTTTGGAGGAACATCTACTGGCGATGTTCCGAGACGACTTCGAATTCAACGATCAAACATCCGCATCGCACTTAGGCCAGGCACTTGCCGTGCCTACACCAGCACAACCGCCCCCCCCTGCGGACGTCTCACTGATGGGGGCCAAGACAGCCAAAACACCGGAACAGATTGCTGCGGTTAGTTGGGGAGCCGATGCCGAAGCCGAACTGCTGAAGATCCCCTTCTTCGTACGCGGTAAGGCTCGCCGCAACACCGAGCGCTATGCAACGGAGCATGGATTAGCGACGATCTCACTCGAGACTCTCTACGATGCAAAAGCACATTTCAGCCGCTGATGTCACGCCGATCCGAGTCGTAGTCGTCACGCTGGACGGACATTTGGCGGGCGTCGTCCGGCGGGTGGAAGATCGGCTGCGCCGGCACGGCTACCCCGGCCTTGAGTTGTCGATTCACGTTGCCGCAGACTGGAGCGAAGGCTCCGACGCGCTAGCTGCGTGCCAAGACGACATTGCACGCGGCGACATCGTTTTGGTGAATATGCTCTTCATCGAAGAGCACATTCGGATGATTCTGCCTGCGCTGACGGCGCGCCGCGAACATTGCGATGCGATGATTGGCTGCATTGCAGCAGGTGACGTCGTCCGCCTGACCCGTCTCGGACGATTCCGTCTTGATCGTGACACAGGCGGAGCCCTGGCACTTCTCAAACGGCTCCGCGGATCTCGAAAGTCGGATGACAATGGAACTTCCGCGGCAAGCCAGATGCGGATGCTCCGTCGCATCCCGAAGATGCTCAAATTCATCCCCGGCACTGCGCAGGATGTCCGCGCATACTTTCTATGCATGCAATACTGGCTGTCTGGTTCGGAGGCTAACATCGAGGGCCTCGTCCGGTTCCTCATCAACTCCTACGCCGACGGACCGCGCCGCCGACTTCGCAGAGGCGACCGCACGCCAGAGCCCGTAACCTATCCCGAGGTCGGTCTGTATCATCCCTCGATGAGTGACCGCATTTCGGAGCGTCTTGAAGACCTGCCTCCTAGAAGTCCGTGCACGGGCACAGTCGGCGTCCTTCTGATGCGTTCGTACATCCTGGCGGGAAACACGGCACACTATGACGCTGCCATTCAAGCTCTTGAAGACAAGGGCCTGCGCGTCGTACCGGCCTTCGCTAGCGGGCTCGATGCCCGGCCTGCGATCGAGCAGTATTTTCTGAAGGACGGCATCACAAACGTCGACGCCATCGTCTCTCTGACCGGCTTCTCGCTCGTCGGTGGTCCGGCCTACAACGATGCACGTGCAGCGGAGGAGACTCTAGCGCGCCTTGACATCCCCTACATTGCCGCTCTGCCGGTCGAGTTTCAAAGTTTGCAACAATGGAAGACGTCGACACAAGGGCTCCTTCCAATCGAGGCCACTGTCATGGTCGCGATCCCGGAACTCGACGGCGCCACGGGCACTCTCGTCTTCGGTGGAAGATCGGCCACCGGTATTAAGGCCGATGCGCATATGCAGGCGGATGTCGAACGCGTTGAACAACTCGCATCACGTGTCAGGCGCATTGTTGACCTTCGCCGCGTAGAGCGCGCCAGCCGCCGGATAGCGGTAGTACTCTTCAATTTCCCACCAAACGCTGGAGCAACGGGAACCGCCGCATTCCTTTCGGTATTCGAATCGCTCTTCAACACGCTCTCAGCGTTGAAACGCGCTGGTTATACAGTCGAACTTCCGAAATCAGTCGATGACCTTCGTCAGCGCGTACTCGAAGGCAACGCTAAGCATTTCGGCAGTGTCGCAAACGTTCATGCTCGTATCACGGCTGATGCTCACATTCGCAGTGAACGCTGGTTGAAGGAAATAGAAGCACAATGGGGGCCCGCACCGGGTCGCCACAATAGCGACGGCGGCGCAATCCAGGTACTCGGTGCAGGGTTTGGAAACGTGTTCGTCGGGATCCAACCAGCCTTCGGCTATGAGGGCGACCCGATGCGCCTACTGTTTGAGAAGGGTTTCGCGCCGACACATGCCTTCTCGGCATTCTATCGCTGGATCAACAAGGACTTTGGCGCCCATGCCGTTCTACATTTCGGAACTCATGGCGCTCTCGAATTTATGCCTGGAAAGCAAGTCGGCCTCGGTGATTCATGCTGGCCGGACCGCCTAATTGGAACCTTACCGAACTTCTATCTTTACGCCGCCAACAATCCGTCGGAAGGAACCCTGGCCAAGAGACGAGCAGCTGCGACACTCATTAGCTACCTCACCCCGTCCGTGACCAAAGCTGGTCTCTATCGCGGTCTACTCGAACTAAAGAGTACGCTCGCGGATTGGCGCCAAATCCGTCCTGAGGAGCGGCCTGATCACGCAGACTTGCTCGCAGCCTTACAAGCCCAGGCTTCATCATTCGACCTCGCAGCAGCCGAGCCTGCTTGGGCCACCAATGACGATGAGCCCATTCGTCGGCTAAACCAAGCAATTGTGGAACTTGAATACACACTGATCCCGAGCGGTCTGCATGTCGTTGGCGAGGCCATGACGCCCGCGGAACGCGAAGAACTCCTGAATGTTATGGCAGATGCAGCCCGCGACGGCCCATCAGGTCAACCATTCGATAGATCCGAAATTTCCGCGATGCTATCGATCGACACCGAACTCGATGCGATCGTCGCCGCACTAGATGGCAAGTATGTCCGACCGGCGCCCGGAGGCGATCTTATTCGCTCACCAAACGTCCTTCCGACCGGACGGAACGTTCACGGCTTCGACCCTTTCCGGATTCCGAGCGCTTCGGCGCTCTTGGAAGGCACTCGTCAGGCGAATTGCCTGCTGAGCCGGTTTGCACAAGACGCAAGTAATCCCGCGGCCACTGCACCTGAGACCGTCGCGCTGGTCCTTTGGGGCACCGATAACCTCAAGTCTGGCGGCGGGCCAATCGCTCAAGCTCTTGCACTAATTGGTGCAAAGCCGCGCTTCGACAGCTACGGCAGGCTTTGTGGTGCGGAACTGATCCCGCTCGATATCCTTGCAAGGCCTCGCATCGATGTCATCGTCACTTTGTCCGGGATTTTCCGCGATCTTTTGCCCCTGCAAGTAAAGCTTCTCGCAGAAGCCGCGTATCTGGCAGCGATAGCCGATGAACCCTGCACCCAAAACAACGTACGCAAGCACGCCCTTGCCTATCAGAAAGCTACGAATTGCTCACTTGAAGAAGCCGCGCTTCGCGTCTTCAGCAACGCAGAAGGTGCCTACGGCTCGAACATCAATCATTTGATCGAAAGCAGCCGTTGGGACAATGGCGACGATCTGGCGGAGACATTCTCGCGCCGCAAATGCTTTGCTTATTCGCGAGACGGACAGGCAAGTGCGCGCCCGGATCTGTTGTCGCGCGTAATGGCCGATGCCGATCTCGCCTATCAAAACCTTGAGTCGGTCGAACTCGGCGTGACGACTGTCGATACATACTTCGACACACTCGGTGGAATAGCCCGAATAGCTGGTCGAAATCGCGACGGCCAAAGTGCACTACCTGTCTACATCGGCGATACGACCAAACACGATACGCGCGTCCGGCGCCTCGATGAACAGGTAGCGCTAGAGTCGAGAACTCGTCTCCTCAACCCGAAATGGATCGATGGGCTGCTGAAGCATGGCTACGAGGGTGTCCGACAGATTGAAGCTCATGTCACCAACACCGTCGGCTGGTCAGCTACCACTGGACAGGTACCCGCATGGGTCTACCGCAATATCTCGGAGACTTATGTCCTCGACACCGAAATGAGGGATAGGATTGCGGCACTCAACCCTACCGCATCCGCTCGCATGGTTGCGCGATTAATCGAGGCTCATCGCCGGCAATTCTGGACACCAGACCCCGAGACACTCGCAGCCCTCGAAGCGGCCAGTGAGGACCTGGAAGATCGGGTCGAAGGAATTCAAATGAGAGAGTCCGTAGCATGACCATCGTCTTCGACTCTCAAAACCAGATCCGAAAGTCTGCTTCGCGCGGTGACGGCGAAGGAAGCGTGCAAGTCAAGCTCGACCCAGCGATAAAGATTACTACGAAAGCAAAGGTCTTCGCTGTCTACGGCAAGGGTGGCATCGGCAAGAGCACTACGTCCTCCAACTTGTCAGTTGCTTTTTCCAAGCTTGGTAAGCGAGTCCTACAGATCGGCTGTGATCCAAAGCACGATTCCACCTTCACTTTGACGAAGCGGCTCATCCCAACCGTCATCGACGTGTTGGAAGGAATTGACTTCCACACCGAGGAACTGCGTCCCGAAGACTTCGTCGTCGAAGGGTACAACGGCGTACTCTGCGTTGAAGCGGGTGGGCCTCCAGCGGGAACTGGATGCGGCGGCTATGTCGTTGGACAGACCGTAAAGCTCCTCAAGGAACACCACCTGCTTGAAGAGACCGACGTCGTAATATTCGACGTACTAGGGGACGTCGTATGCGGCGGCTTTGCTTCACCACTGCAACATGCTGAGCGGGGACTAATCGTCACCGCAAACGACTTCGATTCCATCTTTGCGATGAACCGGATTGTTTCCGCCATTCAGGCAAAATCGCGAAATTATCGGGTCCGGCTCGGCGGCGTCATCGCCAATCGCAGTGCCGATACCGACGAAATCGACCGTTACAACACCGCAACTGGCCTCTCTCGTCTCGCCCACTTCCCCGACCTCGATGAGATACGGAAGAGCAGGCTCAAGAAATCGACGCTGTTCGAGATGCCAGCATCGCCGTCGCTGGAGCGAGTGCAGCAAGAATACTTGCGACTGGCAGCGAACCTCTGGGCGGCAACGGACGTACCCGACGCGCGTCCCATGAAAGACCGCGAGCTCTTCGACTTTCTGGGATTTGAATAATGCCAACCGCCACTTATCTGGAGCGCCGCAAGGAGCTCGAAACTTACTTCGATCGAACAGCGGTCGACGCTTGGGCGCGGCTAACGACGGACGCTCCTGTCGGTCGCGTCCGAGCAACAGTTCGGCAGGGGCGCGACGAAATGCGGGCCAAGTTGCTCGGTTGGCTTCCGGCTGATCTGTCGGGTGCGAAAATCCTCGACGCGGGATGCGGTACGGGTGCACTAGCCGTTGAACTGGCGAGTCGTGGCGCGCATGTCATTGCGGTCGATCTCTCCCCGAAACTCGTCGATTTAGCCCGCCAGAGGTACCCCACTCAGATCGGCAACGGCACAGTCGACTTCCGCGTGGGAGATATGCTGCGGCCCGGTCGAGAGCACTTCGACTACGCCATCTCAATGGATAGCCTCATTCACTATGAGGCCCGCGACATGATGAAAGCACTATCATTGATGGCCGCCTCGGTCGAACAATCGATCCTCTTCACATTCATACCGAGGACACCGCTCCTCGTTGCGATGCACTTTGCCGGTCAATTTTTCCCAAAGACAGACCGCTCGCCTTCGCTCCGGCCCTTAGGCGAAACCGCGCTTCGCAACTTGATCAAGCAGGAAGCAGGGCTATCGCGCACGTCTACCGGGCGGACAGGTTACGTAGCGCGCGGCTTTTATATTTCTCAAGCCATGGAGCTGGTCACACGATGACGTGGCTCGAGACCAGGCCATCAAAATTCTGGCAGCGCTTAGGACCGCGCTTTCTTCCTTTCGCCGATGGCGCATCGGATACGTTGCCTCTTGGCAGGCTGATGCGCCTCTCGTTGTTTCAAGTATCGATTGGAATGACGCTGGTGCTGCTCAATGGCACACTCAACCGCGTGATGATCATCGAGCTCGGCGTCGCATCATCGATCGTGGCTGCAATGATCTCGATCCCAATCCTACTCGCTCCCACTCGGCTGTTGCTCGGCTACCGCTCCGACAATCACCGTTCATTCCTCGGTTGGCGTCGAGTCCCTTACATCTGGATGGGCACGCTACTACAGTTCGGAGGCCTTGCGATTATGCCGTTCGCCCTGATCGTGCTGTCGGGCGACGCGGATGGTCCGGCATTCCTTGGCCCATTGGCAGCCTCAATTTCATTCTTGATGGTCGGCGCGGGAATGCACACGACCCAAACAGCTGGGCTAGCCCTGGCCAGCGATCTAGCGGAGCCAGGCAAGCGCCACCGTGTGGTCGCTTTGCTCTACGTGATGCTTCTGCTGGGCAGTGTCATCGCTTCTATAGCGTTTGCATGGATGCTGACGAACTTCTCGCAGATCAAACTCATTCAGGTGATACAGGGCGCCGCAGTGTTGGCCCTTTGCCTGAACCTGCTCTCTCTCTGGAAGCAGGAATCACGAACACCTGAGAAGACGCGTCATGATCTTCCACGCGCACCATTTGCAGAAACCTTGAAGGCGCTTCGAAACGACCGCCATTGCATCCGCCTCCTCTTGACGGTTGCGTTGGGAACGGCAGGTTTCGCGATGCAGGATATCCTGCTCGAGCCATATGGCGGCGAAATTCTTCGGCTTTCCGTCGCACAGACCACGGTACTAACTGCGCTCGGCGCATTTGGTACGCTTGTTGGTTTTGTCTATTCTTCGCGCCATCTAGACGCCAGCGGCAACCCACTGCGGCTCGCTTCTGTCGGCATGCTCATCGGCATCGGCGCCTTCTCGGCTGTTGTGTTTGCGTCGCCCTTACAAAGCGGCAACCTCTTCCGCTTCGGCGCACTTCTTATTGGCATGGGCACTGGACTGTTTGCGGCTGGAACGCTGACAGCCGTGATGAATATTGGGCAAGAGGCAATCAACGGCCCACTGCTAGCCGCCTATGGCACAGTCAGTTCAGCTGCAGCTGGTATCGCAATCGCGGCAAGCGGGTTCATCCGTGATTCAATCAGTACCGCCGCAATGGCAGGCACCCTTGGGCCCGCTATGAACACCCCCGCAAGCGGCTATCTGTTCGTCTACCACATCGAAATCGGCTTGCTCTTCGCAGGCCTAGCAACGGTCGGACCACTGGTCCGACACAGAAACTCCGGCCCTGCGGAAGCAGGACAGAGTTTTGGTCTCGCAGAATTTACTGGCCAATGAGAGGAAGCTCGCCATGGGAGCCATTACAAATCAAATCGACGTCGCTCAGGTAGCCATCTATCTGTTTTGGATCTTCTTCGCCGGCCTGATCTACTATCTGCTCCGCGAAAACAAGCGTGAAGGCTACCCGCTAGAGTCAGATCGGTCTGGCCGAGTATCGGTCCAAGGCTTTCCGGCAATACCTCCGGCAAAAACTTACCTCCTCCCGCATGGTGGCACGCAAACGTCGCCCCGCAACGAGAAGGACAGCCGCCATCTCGCGGCAAAGCCAATCGCATCCTTCCCAGGCGCGCCCCTTCAACCGACGGGAAATCCGATGATCGATGGCGTCGGCCCTGGCGCCTGGGCTGAACGGGCTGAAACACCCGATCTAGCCGTCGATGGAAAGCCGCGCATTGTGCCACTCAGGACAAATGCCGCCTATCACATCGAACACCGCGATCCCGACCCGCGTGGAATGAAAGTCATGGGCGCAGATGGCGGCGTCGGTGGCACCATTACCGATGTATGGCTTGATAGATCCGAAGCTCTCATCCGCTACTTGGAACTTAAGGTCGATGGGACAGAAGCTGAAGACGGCACAGCACGAACAGTACTGCTGCCTATCAATTTCACTAAGATAGATGGCTCGCGACGCATCGTGAAAGTCCAGGCGATCCTTTCCACACAGTTCAAGGACGTCCCCCGGCTCAAGACATCCACAGTGGTGACACGACGCGAGGAAGACCGCGTATGCGCATACTACGGCGCTGGAAAGCTCTACGCCACGCCAAGCCGGTCGGAGCCCCTTCTATGAGCCACGATGACTTTGATACCGAGCCCCTTCCTGGCCTCCCCGCACTACCGCCTGATGGCGAGCGCGTACTCTGGCAGGGGAAGCCTCAGTGGACGGCGGTGGCCAGGCACGTCATGCACGTCGACCTTGTCGCAGTCTACTTCGTCGCGCTTTTTGCTTGGCGGATCTCCTCGTCGAGGTCCGCAGATGCATCCTTCAACGAAACCTTGAGTGCACTTGCTCCGATGGCGATAACGTCGGTCGTCGCTATTGCATTACTCGTCGTGATCGCATGGGGCATTGGTCGCACAACGATCTACACGCTGACGTCACGTCGCGTCATACTGCGCTTTGGCATTGCCCTTCCTGTCACCTTCAACTTGCCGTTCAAGTCGATAACGTCCGTTGACGTCAATAAAACAGCTGCCGGCAAGACTGATATCGCACTGCGACTCGAGTCCGGCACACGCCTCGCGTATTTCGTACTGTGGCCGCATGTGCGGCCATGGCGTCTGCGATCGCCCGAGCCGATGCTCCGCGCCCTCGTGGATGGCGATAGTGTCGCCGCGCTATTCGCTGAAGCAATCAGATCCAATGACAGCAGCGCAATCCAAAACGCTCCGGCATCAATCGGATTGAGATTGCCGGCTGATGAAGCGCGGCAACCAGCTCTAGTAGCAGCGGAATAGGGCAATGATAGTCGACAAGGACAACTCCGACTCCATGTCGCGATGGTCGACACCTGCAACAGTTTTCAAAGCCGCCGCTCTGATGTTGGTCACCGTCATAACTCTATCAGGTTTGGCCAGCCGGACTGGCGTTGGAGCGTCGCGCATTAGCGAACCTGTCGGAAGCGCTGCCGTCGATTTGCGCTTCGAGGACGCCGACGGCGGCTTCATCCGCGTCATCGCCGCCTCGCGCAACATAGACCCGCTGCTCATCCCACCGGGGAAAGATGGCTTCATCCGGACCGCACTGCGCGGTCTGGTACAGGAGCGGCGCTCAACAGGAGCCGGCCCGGAAACGCCATTTCGACTGGGACGTACCGACGACAAACGACTTTGGCTCCGCGACCTCTCGACAGAGCGCCTGCTCTACCTCGACGCATACGGCTACCAAAACGCCCAGCGCTTCGCTCGGCTATTTGATCACTTCATCGGGAGCAAAGAGTGATGATGGCGTTGCTTCGACCACGACGAACCTTCGACGTGCCATGCACGATAGAGATCGAGAATACCTTCGATAGCCTCCATGCTCATGTGGATCTTGATGGGGATGTTGCGATCGAAGCTGGCGACCAGGTGCTGGTCCACGGCGATGTCATTCGGGTCCCTTATGGCGAGAAGCTTCGGTTGAGACGGAATGCCACTGTCACGCGTGCAAGTGGCATCGAACGGCTGATCACGAAGATCGCTGCGCGTTTCGAACTCACGGAACTTTATGAAGTCAGCTTTTCATCCGGGAGACGTCTATGACCATCGAAACACTTGGCGTTGCCCCCAACGAGGCTACCCGAATTGCGCAACAAGACGCACTTCTTACACCGCGCTTCTACACGACGGACTTCGACGAACTTGACTCAATGAGTGTCGACAGCATTCGGCGGGAGTGGGACGATCTTCTAAGTGAGATGCGCAATGACCCCAACAAAGGACATTTCCGCCGGACCGAAGCGTGGGATCAGGCAAACCTGGATGCGCTTCCGCCGGGTCTGAGAGAAGAGTTCAAGGACTTCCTCATTAGTTCACTGACCGCAGAGTTCTCTGGTTGCGTCCTTTATGCAGAGATGCGCAAGCGCGGCAAGAATCCGGACTTAGTAGAACTGTTCAAATACATGAGCCGGGACGAAGCTCGCCACGCCGGATTTATCAATGATACGCTGAAGGACTGCGGGATGGGAGTCGACCTCGGCTTCCTGACGAAAGCAAAGAAATACACATTCTTTCGACCAAAATTCATCATCTATGCCACGTATCTGTCCGAAAAAATCGGGTACGCGCGGTACATCACCATCTTCCGCCACTTGGAGCGACATCCTGAACGCAGGTTCCACCCGATTTTCAAGTGGTTCGAAAAATGGTGCAACGATGAATTCCGGCACGGCGAGGCCTTCGCGCTCTTGATGCGCGCAAACCCCCACCTCTTGGCTGGTCTAAACAAACTCTGGATCCGGTTTTTCCTGCTCGCTGTGTACGTAACAATGTATGTCCGCGATCATGCTCGCCCGGAGTTCCACAAAGCACTCGGAGTAGACCCGAAGGACTTCGCCTATCGCGTATTTTCAATCACCAATGAGATCACACGCCAAGCGTTCCCAGTCGTTATCGACATCGATCACCCCACCTTCAAAATAGGGCTGGATCGGATTCAGAAGCTTTCCGACACCTTGAACGATCGGGCGAATGACGGGAGCATTTCCGGCAGGCTCGCCAAGTGGCGGGCTTCCGCAGGAATCGCAATTGCCTTCTCCCGGCTCTTTTTCATCAGGCCGATCGGCAACGCGCTTCCCGCAAGCAGCCGTTTGAATCCAGCGTGGTGAGGTTACAGGAAATGCTAGCCTCACAACATCTCGGGTTCATGGTCTTGATCGCGTGCGCGACCTGGTGGTTATCAACGGGCATCATCCTGTCGCTGGTAGCCCGGCCCCAACGCACCTATCGCTGGAGCATGCTCGGTGGTGTTCTCGTCGGATTGACTGGCCTGATGGGTCTAATCGCTACGCGGGCCTCCGAAACGATCGAAGGTGCACTAACTGCGTTCGCGTCGGCCCTCGCGGTCTGGGGCTGCATCGAAATGGCGTTCCTGATGGGTTACGTTGTCGGCCCGAGCCGCCAAGAATGTCCAAAAGGCCTCAGCATTTGGCCACGCTTCAAAGCCTCATGGGCTGCCTTGGCACATCACGAAATGGCGCTTGTGGCGGCACTTGGTCTTCTATTCGTCCTCCTTTTTGGCCAGCCCAATCAGCTAGGTCTTCAGACATTTGCTCTCCTTTGGGCAATGCGCCTCTCGACAAAGCTGAACATCTTCCTCGGCGTCAGTAGCGCAGGCGAAGACTTCCTTCCTGCCCGCGTGCGCTATCTAGGAAGCTACTTCGCGTCTGCTCCAATGAACCCATTGTTTCCCATCTCCATCACCGCCGTAACAATAACTCTCGTGATACTGATTCAAGCTGCCGTTGCACCCACTGCGGCGGCGCATGAGGCAGCAGGATCGACGTTACTTGCGACCTTCACGGCTCTCGCTCTTTTCGAGCACTGGCTACTCGTCTTGGCGCTGCCGATGTCAGTCATCTGGCCTTGGGCAAATCAAATTCCCGCCGGCGCGCGCGCCGGCTCTGCGGCCCTCGTTAGCGCACCACCATCAACTCCCTGAAAGACTCACGCAATCTCCGCGAAATCGGAGAGATACTTTGGAGGAAAACAGCATGCAGTACGAAGCCCGCTTCGAGGAATACCTCCAAACGCTTCGCAGCGAAGGCAGATATCGTGTCTTCACCGACATACTTCGTCGCCGCAGCTCATTTCCAACAGCAAGCCGCCGTAAAGATGGCAAGCAGAGCGACGTCGTCGTCTGGTGCTCGAATGATTACCTCGGCATGGGACAACATCCAGCCGTTCTCAGCGCAATGCACGAAGCCATCGACCGCTGCGGAGCAGGATCGGGTGGAACCCGCAATATTTCAGGCACAACCCACTTTCACGTCGACCTTGAAGCCGAGATTGCTGATCTCCACGGCAAAGAAGCCGCCCTCGTCTTCACATCCGCATATGTAGCCAACGACGCAACATTATCGACGTTGGCGCGGCTCATGCCCGGCTGCGTTATCTTCTCCGACGAGAAAAACCATGCATCCATGATCGCCGGCATTAGGCACGGCGGTGGGGCAAAAGCGATCTTCAAGCACAACGATCTTGCTGACCTCGAAGCGAAACTGCGGGCAGTTCCCATCGAAACGCCGAAACTCATCGCGTTTGAGAGTGTCTACTCGATGGATGGGTACATCTCTCCGATTGGTGCAATCTGCGATCTGGCTGAAAAATACGGCGCCCTAACCTACCTCGATGAAGTACACGCAGTCGGGATGTACGGCCCACGAGGTGGGGGAATTGCAGAGCGTGATGGCGTCATGGACCGCGTCGACATCATCAATGGAACTCTGGCAAAGGGCTTCGGTGTTATGGGCGGCTATATTGCCGCAAGCCGCAAATGCTGCGACACGGTCCGCTCTGCAGCATCTGGCTTTATCTTCTCGACCTCTATAGCGCCTGCTGTCGCTGCAGGAGCACTAGCAAGCATCCGCCATCTGAAGGGCAGCACCGAAGAGCGTCGGCGGCACCAAGAGCGGTCAAGTCGTGTCAAAATGCGCTTTGCAGAGGCACGGCTACCGGTGCTGGAGAACTCCAGCCACATCGTACCTCTTATGATTTGCGACCCTATTCACTGCAAGAGCATCAGTGACCGGTTGCTTGACGAACATGGCGTCTATGTCCAACCCATCAACTATCCGACCGTTCCTCGTGGCACCGAACGCCTTCGGATCACGCCCACACCGCTTCATACGGACGCTCAGATCGACCATCTGATCGCATCCGTCGGTCAGCTTTGGTCAGAATGCCCAATGACAACCAAACAGTCGGCGCGAATGGCAGCTGAGTAGCCCCCCAACAGCGGCGCGGCAAGCGCTTGGAGAGTATTATGTCCATTCAGAGTCAGACGCCGCTTCTTGACACCATCTCCGATCCAGCAGGTCTGCGCGGACTGCCTGACGCTGATCTTCGTCAACTGGCAGACGAACTCCGGCAGGAGACCATTAATATCGTCTCAAAGACAGGAGGACACCTCGGCGCAAGCCTCGGCGTCGTCGAACTGACTGTCGCTCTGCACAACGTCTTCGACACGCCGCGCGATCGGTTAGTCTGGGACGTCGGACACCAATCTTATCCACACAAGATCCTCACGGGGCGCCGTGCCAAGATGCGCTCTCTCCGCCAAGGCGGTGGCCTTTCAGGCTTCACGAAGCGGAGCGAGAGCATTTACGATCCATTCGGGACCGCGCACTCATCGACGTCGATCTCTGCCGCACTCGGCATGGCAGTCGCACGCGATCTATCCGGCAAAAGAAACAACGTTGTTGCTGTAATCGGCGATGGTGCGTTAAGCGCAGGAATGGCCTACGAAGCCATGAACAACGCCGGCGCGCGCGATGCAAGACTTATCGTTATACTCAACGACAATGACATGTCGATCGCCCCACCGGTTGGCGCACTGTCGCAATATCTCGCCCGGCTCGCAACGAGCGGCGCTTACCTGGGCCTTCGCGATGGGCTCAAGCAAATAGCCAAAAAACTTCCGAAAGACTGGGAGCGCCGCGCAGCGCGAATGGAAGAGTACACGCGCACTTACTGGTCAGGCGGATCACTCTTCGAAGAGCTCGGCTTTTACTATGTCGGCCCGATCGACGGGCACGATCTCGATCAGCTCCTCCCAATCCTTCGCAACGCACGAGACACTGAGCAAGGCCCAATTCTAATCCATGTTGTGACGAAGAAGGGCAAGGGTTACCCGCCAGCAGAGGCCGCAGCCGACAAGCTTCATGGCGTCAACAGCTTCAACATTGTCACTGGCGAGCAGGTCAAGCAAAAGGCGAACGCGCCGAGCTACACGCGAGTGTTCGCGCAAAGCCTGGTAAAAGAGGCATCCGAAGATTCGCGCATCGTCGCTGTCACCGCTGCCATGCCCTCAGGAACCGGCCTCGACATCTTTGGCAAGGCATTCCCAAACCGTACGTTTGATGTAGGCATTGCTGAGCAGCACGCCGTAACATTTGCCGCCGGAATGGCTACCGAAGGCTATAAGCCATTTGTTGCGATCTACTCGACATTCCTACAGCGAGCTTACGATCAAATCGTCCACGATGTCGCACTCCAAGGCCTTCCCGTTCGCTTTGCAATTGACCGAGCAGGTCTCGTCGGCAACGACGGCGCGACGCATGCGGGCTCATTCGACATAGCTTACCTCGGCAATCTACCCGGAATGGTCGTCATGGCTGCAGCCGACGAGGTCGAGCTAATGCACATGACAGCAACTGCTGCGCATTACGAAGCCGGTCCCTCTGCATTTCGCTACCCCCGTGGCGAGGGAGTTGGTCTAGAACTGCCCGACCGAGGTACGCCCTTGGAGATTGGCCGTGGTCGCATCGTTCGAGAAGGCAACGCAGTCGCTATTCTCTCGTTCGGCACACGCTTGGGCGAAAGCCTGCGCGCTGCAGATCAATTGGCAGCGATGGGTCTATCAACAACCGTGGCAGACGCAAGATTCGCAAAACCCCTCGATACGCATTTGATAGACCAACTCGCGCAAAACCATGAAGTCCTTGTAACAATCGAAGAGGGAAGTGTAGGCGGTTTTGGCTCCTACGTTCTGAAGCATCTGTCAAACAGCGGACAGCTTGATGCCGGTCTGAAGGTGCGCACACTGACACTACCGGACCAATTCATCGATCACGACAAGCCCGAGAAGATGTATCGGTTTGCAGGCCTCGATGCAGCTGGGATCGTTGAAGCCGTCACTCGCGCGCTCGACATCAAATCCGCTTCCCCGGCCGCTCTGTTGGCCAACCAAGCAGCCGGTAGCTGATCGACGCCCATCATCGTGCGGCTATCTGTCTAAAGGAACGAGTGAAGTCGCATATGGCACCTGATCGCCGCCCTGCAATCGTCAAAACACCGCAATTGCGAGAGCAATCGGAGCCTGCTGCACGCGCGCCTGACGACATCTCCCGGCGGAAATCAGAACACGTAGACATCGTCCTGAAAGGCGGAGTCTCGTCGCGGACGGTATCGACCGGATTTGAACACGTAACCTTCGAGCATTGCGCTCTGCCTGAGATTGATCTCGATGCCATCGACCTCTCCCAGGATTTCCTCGGCCGGCGCATGTCCGCACCACTAATCATTAGCTCAATGACAGGTGGACCGCTGCATGCGCAGCGCATCAATCTCGCCATTGCCGAGGCAGCAGGAATCTGCGGGATAGGATTCGCAGTCGGCTCACAGCGTATCGCACTAGAGGGAAAAGGTAATGCAGGTTTCAGCCGGCGCCTACGCGAACTTTCGGGACCTGTGCCTATTCTCGCCAATTTCGGAGCAGCCCAACTCAACACTTGGGATGGCTCTGAAATGGCAAAGCGCGCCGTAGAGATGATCGACGCTGACGCGCTCATCATCCATCTCAACCCGTTGCAGGAGGCTGTGCAGCCAGAAGGCGATCGCCGATGGTCTGGTTTACTTGCCAAGATCGAGACCTTGGCACGGTGCACAACGTTGCCAATCGTAGTCAAGGAAGTCGGCGCCGGCATTTCAGGCCAAATTGCGCAGCAGCTGTGGAATGCCGGCATCAAGATCTTCGACATTGCTGGTTCCGGTGGAACAAGTTGGGCCGCGGTCGAGGCACGCAGGGCTCCTTGTCCCCGGACCCGAGCGATAGCCGAGGCATTCCGCGACTGGGGAATACCAACAGCTGATGCCATTACGGCAACCCGAAGAGCATGCCCTGACGCAACAATCATTGCCTCTGGCGGAATCAAGGATGGCATCGACGTTGCAAAATCGATCCGTCTTGGTGCGAATCTAGCTGGCCAAGCCGCCGCTACTTTATCGGCAGCCCTAACCGGCACCGAGGCACTGACGACGCACATTTCTATTCTGATCGAACAGCTCCGGATCGCCTGCTTCTGCACCGGCAGCGCTAACTTATCATCCCTGCGCCAAGCACCTCTTTTAAGAGCCGGTCCCGATCGGAACAAGTTGTGACAATCAATGCCAATGCCAAAACTACTTTCGTTAGCCGCACATCCGTGGCGCAAGACCAGCACGACCGAACCGTCCAACACCCAACTTCGGCAATCGAAAGCGGCAACACGCGCGCAAAGCACGCAGTCGTTATAGGCGCCGGATTCGGAGGTTTGGCGGCAGCTCTCCGCCTTCGCGCAAAGGGCTTCCGCGTCACGCTTGTGGAGCGGCAAGCATCGATCGGCGGCCGGGCTCAAGTCTTCGAACGAGATGGCTTCAAGCATGATGCCGGGCCAACCATCATAACGGCCCCCGCACTGATCGATGAACTTTTTTCACTCTTCGGAAAGAAGCGCGAGACCTACATCAAGTTTCAACCACTCAATCCCTGGTATCGATTTCATTTCGCCGATGGCACTTCGTTCGACTACGGCGGCTCAGTAGAAGACACCCTTGCCGAGATTCGGCGTATCTCCCCTGAGGACTGCGATGGCTATTTGAAGCTCCTCGAACACTCCCGAGCAATCTACGACATCGCCTTCGAAAAGCTCTCAATCAAGCCCTTCACATCGCTCTTCACACTTCTCGCCGAAACGCCACGCCTAGCCCGTCTGAGAGCCGACAGAACCGTCTGGCAGCTCGTTGCAAAGCATATTAAAAGTGACAAACTGCGCCAAGTGTTCTCTATCCAGCCACTCCTGATCGGCGGAAACCCATTCTCGACGACAAGCATTTACACGCTCATTCACTACCTCGAACGGAAGTCCGGCGTTAGCTTCGCGTGTGGTGGGACGGGAGCCCTCGTGAGCGCTCTTGGGAAGCTTTTGGTAGAGGAAGGTGTGAACCTGCGGCTGTCCACGACGGTGACGAAGATCGATGTTTCCGGAAGAAGGGCTACCGCTGTATGGCTCGACAGCGGCGAGCGTCTCGGCGCAGACATTGTCGTATCGAACGCAGATCCATTCCACCTTTATGGCGGCTTAGTCGAGAAGACCCATCTCCGACCGGCTACTCGTGCAAAACTCAAATCAACGCTCAGCATGGGACTCTTCGTCCTCTACTTCGGAACAACAAGAAAATATCATGACGTAGCCCACAACACGATCTGGCTGGGCGCACGATACCGGGAACTATTGGCAGACGTGTTTGATCGCAAAGTCCTAGCCGAAGACTTCTCGCTCTATCTCCATCGTCCCACTGCAACAGATCCAGCGTTTGCCCCGGAGGGTTGCGATAGCTTCTACGCTCTTTGCCCCGTACCAAACAACTCCAGCGGGATCGACTGGCAGAAGGCTGCCCCCGCACTGCGCGACCGCATCATAACGGCCCTTGATCGCACAATTCTGCCTGACCTTCGCAACACGATTACCGCCGACTTCCACATGACGCCGGACGATTTCGCCGATCGCTATCTCAGCCAGGATGGAAACGGCTTTTCCGTCGCCCCATACTTCATGCAGTCGGCATGGTTTCGATTCCACAATCGGTCTGAAAGCCTCAGCAATCTATATCTCGTCGGCGCCGGCACGCATCCAGGAGCCGGAATACCGGGGGTACTCTGCTCGGCGGCGATCGTCGAGAACTTGGTGATGCAGGATGTATCGCGCGGCTGAATAAGTATTGCGCGCGCGGCGCAGTCGGTAGCCCACCAGTCCACAAGGCTGGAGACAGTCAGGCCGTAAGGGCCTCGGGCGTCCAAAGTCCCTCTCGTGTTGCGGACCGGTCGGCTGACAACGTTGTCAAATACAATGCTTCTCCGATCGCAACAGCACCCGCAGTCACTTTGCTAAGACGGCTTGTCGCCAGCCGATCATCCCAGCTCGCCGCTCCCTTGGTCCTAATCCGCCCTCCAATTCCGCGATAAATGCGACGAGCAGCAGAGGTGGACCAAGCTGAACGAAAGGGCAGCTTTGAAATCCCAATGGACGCTGAGCGATAGTAGTCGTCGGATACTTCAAGCAGCCGTCGCACAACCCGGAAGAGATCTCGACGTTTGGACAAGCGGCAGATGGTTCTCGGCTCAATTCCTGCTTCATGCAACCAGTTGGAAGGTAGATAAACGCGACCACGCCGCGCATCTGCGACTACATCGCGTGCAATATTCGTCAACTGAAAGCCGATACCAAGATCACAAGCTCTCTCGAGAGTGGGGCGATCACGCACACCAAGTATGATCGCGGACATGACACCTACCACGCCAGCAACATGGTAGCAGTACGACAGAGTATCTTCGATAGTGCGGTACTGCACCCCTGAGGCATCCATAGACATGCCTCTGATCAGCTCAAGCGGATACCTGTCGGGTATCTGATGGCGACGCAAGATCTGCTGGAGAGCAACAAACTCTTCTGCGCGCGCCTCCCCGCGAATTGCCTCGACAGTGCTATGTCTCAACGATTCAAGACGAACGTTCACAGGGACAGCTGATGCCGCAACTTCAAACCCGAGATGCTCTCCATCAATGACGTCGTCGCAGTGTCGGCACCACGAGTAGAGAAGAGTGATACTCTCCCGGGTTCCAGGCGACAGAAGCCTCGCGGCCGCCGCGAAGCTTTTTGAGCCTTGCCCCAATCGGATAGCTGCCCGATCCATAAGATGGCTCATCGGCTGCACTCTCGTGTCGAGACACTTCGGCGGCGCAAAGTCACAACCTTGACTACTGCTTTTGGGGAGAGAATTTTTTGAGATACGCGATCACATCACGACGGTCCGCCTCATCTGGCAATTTGAAGACCATCCGCGATACGCCAACCGCCAATTCTGATTTGCCCTTGTCGGTCAGGAACTTCTTCAAAAATACGTTTGGATCGGCAAGGTACTCGAAGATCAAGTCTTCGGTCCAAACGAGGCCGTTGCTCCCTGCAGACTTGTTTAGCTCCGAATACGAGAACTCGGGAGCGGTACCCGCTTGTCGGCCAATGATTGCATTGAGAACAGGACCCGTAGCGTTCTTCGCCTCCGAGCCAACACGATGGCAAGTCTGACACTTCCGGAAAACCGCTTCTCCTTCTTCAGCATTGCCTTGGGCACGCGCAGATACCGCCCCACAGAACAACGCCAGAAGGCAAGTGCCAGCTAACAAGCGAAACCGGGCGCGGCACACTTTCATTCGAGTGACTCCTGGAGATAGCGATAGCGAATTACGATTCTTGAAACAAATTTGTAAGATGAGGCCCGACAACAGCCGAGCCGCAATCTTTTCCCTCATTTCGGAGTGTACGCGGCTGGTGCGAGGTCGTGTTTGACCGCCCAATCGTACCAATTGTCGACAGCGGTGCCCGTAAGCAGTATCCCAATTCCACCGGTAAGCGGGCAGAGAACCGCAAACCACCAAGCCCAGCGATGGATGGACTCCATTGTGGCATTCCATCCCATAGTCCAGCGCCAGAACAGAGCGGCACGTTCGGATGCCGTACCGCGATCTGTAATCTGCTCGATCTCTCGCTCACCTCCGTAGTGGCTCACGGCCAGAATCGTGGCTCCGTGCATGGCAAACAAAAGTGCCGATCCATAAAGAAATGCGATCGAGAGCATGTGGAATGGATTGTAGAACAGATTGCCGTAGTTGAGTGAGAAGTTGTTCGTCCAATCAAGATGCGAGAAAATTCCGAATGGGACAGCTTCGCCAAAGTGCCCCATCATCACGGGACGAATGAATCCAAGAACGAGATAGAGCCAGATCGCGGATGCAAACGCCCACGCCACATGAGTTCCGAGACCCAGCGCTCGCGCACGAGTATAGACACGCGCCCACCAAAGCATGATCGACAAGGTCAGGAAGAAGCCGGCCATCAACCACCATCCACCTTGAGCAAGTGGTGGAAAGCTCAGGCCATAGCGCTTGTGCGGCGGATCAAGAGAAAGATAGAATAGCCGTCTGACGAACTCCCGCGGATCCCAGTTCACCGACGCCCACATGTTGAGGCCGATGATCTCGAACGCAATAACACCGCAAACGAGCGACATCAGGCCAAGAGTGCCGAGGTAGACGGGCCCAATTTGGGCATCGCCAATCTTACCAAGCCAGTAAGCCATGAAGGGCTTGCCGCGCCTTGGATCATCAGCACGTGGCAGCGGCACTCCCATGTCTGCCGGACCGTGCACTTGCACACGCGTAAAGATGTTTTGATATTCTGCCATGGCCGAAGCCTCCCAATATATCGATGAGCTCGAGACGCCGGAGAGAGTGGTTACGGTCCCCAGATGGGCATAGCCGTCCACCAGTTCCACCACTCCGACCAGGGCAGATTTTCAGGCCAGAACGGTCCGCTGATAATGATGCAGACTGCGCTCCAGAAGCCTGCACTTAGCGCAAGAAATAGACCCAATCGGTGGATACCAAGCGTACCGATCGAGTACCCGATCGTATCTCGGAAGAATGAGTTCTCGTGCTCCGGCGCCTTCACCAGTTCACCCTTCTTGGGGTTGGTCGCCGAAAGGATCAGTCCACCATGCATCGCGAGCGCCAAGCACGTCGTGAAGAAAAAGGTGATCGCAATCATATGCGCAGGATTGTAGTGAAAGTTCCCGTACTGATAACCAGTCGTGGACACCCAATCGAGGTGACTAATAATGCCGTACGGGAATCCGTAAGACCAAGAACCCATCATGACCGGGCGGATAACAACCAGGGTCACATAGGCAAGTATGGCAATGCTGAAAGCGAAGGGTACATGATAGCCCATCCCCAGCTTTCGGCAAATCTCGACCTCTCGAAGAGCCCACGAGACGAATGCGCCGATAGCGCAGATCGTGACCAACTGCCAAATCCCGCCCTCTTGTAGCGGCGCCAGCGCCAACCCATAGACCGCGGGAGGCGGATTGATACTGATCTTCCAAGGATTCCATGTTGGGCCTATTGCAGCCCCCCAGAAACTCAAACCGACACCGACGAATACAAAAAAGATCGTCGTTATGCCGAAGAAGCCGACATAAAACGGTCCAACCCAGAAATCGAAGAGATCGCCGCCGATGAGGGTCCCACCGCGAACACGATATTTCTTTTCGAAGCTAAGCATAGACATGACGTGTTCCTGCCTCTGATTGCTCTTCGATCACGCAGGGCCAATTGCCCGTGCATGGCCGGGCAGTCCTCAAGACCGATAGAACCGGTGGGAAGCGGCATGCGCTTAAGCCGCCGCTCCCGCCGGATTATGTTGTCTCAGCCAAACCGGTAGGTTGTCGGCATCGACACGACGGTCGGCTCGATCTTCTCGATCGAAGCCGCCTTCGGCCGCGTGGCGCGCGGACCTTCCAGCCAGTTGAACCTGTCAGTGCTCAGCAAAATGAAGTGAATCAGCACCGCCAAGCTGAACAGGAAAACGCCCAGCGCAACAAGGACGCGGCGCGGATCAAACAGGAGCCAGATTTTGTACATGGTGGTCTCCCGTTCAACCGATGAGCTGCTGTGTCAGCGTAGCGAAAGTGCTCGGTTCGAAGACCGACACATAGCCCCGTATGCTTGGCAGCCACGGCCGCCAACTCCACACGAGAAGATGCGCCACAGCCGCAACAGCTGTAAACACTGCGAAGCCAAACATGAAGAGGCTATGGAATTCCTTGGCCTCGTCTTCTGTCAGGCCGGATATCGAGCCGCCTGGTCTTTCTGCCATGCGTCAACTCCTTTGGTTCTGGCGATATTGCCAACGCTGCTCAATCCCGGCAGCCGGGTTCGCCAGGGCAAACGCCCCGACACTCTCGCCATCAGGCATCGAAATGCCGATGCCTCCTTCCGCGAATGCCCTCATCCGAGTCATCCTTGGAAAGCGATGGTTGCAAAGTGATGCGCACTCTTCTTCGATGCCGCCCAAAGTGAGCGCCCCGGCACCACTGCCCGTGACCTCCAAAACAATGGGTTGCAGCGCTCCAGCAATCCGATCCAAAGAACGACAATCAAGCTGACTCCAAAAATCAGCCAGTAGTCGAAGCGATCTCGTTCGGACCTCTTTGCCGGCGCCTCATTGCGTCGCAGCCGCTGAGACACGGGCTCGTCCGCCTGGAGATTGCTGAGTGAAAGCCTGGCCGCTGGGTAAGCCGCCTGCAGGTCAACTTGCATTGCATCCTCCTCAATGTACCGCGAGTTCTCGCTCAATCTCTTTAATGGTCACTCGTGACGACACGGCATTCGATGCTCCGCGTTCGATGCGGTCGCGAAGTGTCTTGGCAGCTGAGATCCGGACAAGCACAGGCTGAGCATCAACGAATTTGTCGAACGCCGCCCGCGCATCTTCATCCCAGGGAATAGAGGCCTGTAGGCGCGTAGGCGTTGCCTCAATGCGGTCTAGATCGCTGCCGAGTGGCAAGATGTGGAACAGAGCATCGAACATCGCATTGCAGACTTCCTGAACGAGATAAGTCGCGCCCGCGTAGCCCATAAACGGCGTCCCAGTGTGACGCCGGATAATCGCCCCAGGAAACGAAGCAGGGATGTAGGCCGAACGTCCGCCGCTCTCTGCGGCGTACATCCGCTCGTTGTAACTGCCAAACAGCACAAGGGGCGGCTTTTCGCGAATGGACTGCCGAACCTGATCGTTGTCGGTTTTGCTTCCCGGGATGCGCGCCACTGAGAATGTGCAAGGAAGCCCGAGCTCTTCACAAAGGAAGTGGCGGATGCCACGTGTATAAGTTTCCGATGCCACGACCGCGAATGAGGCCGTACCAAAGAAGTCCTGGGTCACGGAGCGCCAGAGATCCCAGATCGGCTTGATCGTCGTGTGCTTCTCGCGCGCAATGAACGGCTCGGGATCAAGGCCAAGATGCTCGCCCAGCGTCCGCAAGAAGCTCGTCGTGCTCAAGAAGCCAATCGGCGCCTGCAGATACGGCCGCTCAAGTTGCTCGCACAGCATCCGGCCAAACTCTCGATACATGCAGATATTCACATCTGCATTGATGAGCTTCGGCACATCGGCAAGATGAGATCCAAGAGGGAAGACGAGATTGAGTTCCGCACCGATCCCCTCGACCAGACGCTGAATTTCGGCCAAATCGCTGGCTGTGTTGAACGTCCCATAGCAAGGACCGATAATGTTGACCCGCGGCTTCTCACCGGCTTTTCGCGGCTTTCTGGCCGGAATGCGCTTCGTACCGTACTCGGTCCAAAGCCAGCTCATCGCACGGTTGGCGCTTTGCCACTGGTCCTCGTCGATTGTTCTCGGTAGGAAGCGTTGGATGTTTGTGCCCTCGGGCGTGACACCGCCACCGATCATTTCCGCAATCGATCCGGTGACCACGACAGACGGCAATCCGGGATCGAGCGCACGGTGCGCACGTCGCATCGCGTCTTCTGTGCCGTGTTGCCCGAGTTCATCTTCTCCAAGGCCCGTCACAACAATCGGCAATTCGTGCGGAGGAAGCGCGTCGGTATAGTGAAGAACAGACGTGACGGGCAGGTTCTCGCAACCAACGGGGCCGTCGATGACAACTTGCAGCCCCTTGATCGCCGTGAAGACGTAGACCGCGCCCCAATAGCCTCCAGCCCTGTCATGATCGAGCACGAGCACTAGATCATCTCCTGGTTTTTCCGGGCCTGCGACTTACTGGCGATCTTGCGCGCGTAAGAATCACGAAAGCCCTCGTGAACAGGTGGCGTATCGCGCCACACACCCGCGGAGTCGCCTTCCCCGACGCCGTCAAAAAACGCACGCATTGTCTCGAAGCGCGCCTTGCCAGCCATCGCAGCATTGACCACTTGAGCCAACGAACCAGCTCCAGCGGGTCCCATGAGCGGCCGCGCCGATATCAGATTTGTGAAGTAAAGCGCGGGGATCGCGCGCTGCTTGGCATATTGCACGACAGGCGTCGTACCAATCGCCAGATCAGGCTCGAACTCCTTGACCGCTG
>JAPXTA010000027.1:0-44033 GCA_033812735.1 Hyphomicrobiaceae bacterium
GAACCCATGGGGCCGCGCACTGGCGTTCCTATAGTGTCAGTGCGGCTTCGGTGTCAACGCTTAAGCCTCCCCTTGGACGAAAACGGGCGCCGGACATCCGGGGCAAAGACGGGACCACCGCAGATTGTTGATTTGCAGGCGCCTACATCCCGTAGGATACATGTTAACCATGTGTCTGCGTACGGCGGCAACGCCAGGGAGACGCGCCCGTGCATGGAATTCGACGACGACCGATTTTAGCGTTGGCAGCCGTCGCACTCGCGAGTGGGCTTGCTCTACTGCCGACAGAGACGACCGGGCAGGTCGCCGGTAGCGCCCAGCGAAAAGTGGACGTCGGCGGCGCTACTGTTCGTTACCCAGGCTATCCGGTTGCCCGGCCCATCTCGCCGATCGTTCCACCGCGGACCGCTGCCACGTTGATCGAGCGCAGAGGTGTTGCCACAGCGTCGCCAGCGTTGCGCGTGGGCGCCTCCAAAACCGCACGCAAGGGCATCGCGAGCAAAGCGCCATTGCCGGGACGGCTGGCGTTAGGAGCGCCGCCACCCTGCAAGGGTGCCGCTTGCAAGATGGCTCTCCCCGCCACCAGCACCACCGGCAAAGCCGCGTCCGTGTCAAAGCCTGCCAACGCACCAACAAGATCCAAGCAAATGACTGCAAAGCGGTGATCAAAGCGGGTTAGGGTGCTTGCGAGGAGTCAACTCGAGTGGCGAGGCCCTAATGCCAGATGCTGTTTTTGCCTTCGACGCCTACGGCACGCTTTTCGACGTCCACGCTGCCGCGACGCGCCAAAGCCAGTCGATCGGACCAGCGTGGGAACGGCTGTCGCAGGTCTGGCGGCAGAAGCACCTCGAATACACTTGGATTCATGCGCAGACGCGACGCCCCGCATCCTTCTGGACGCTGGCGGAGCGGAGCCTAGACTTCGCCATCGTGAGTGTCGGTGGCATACCGGCCGGCGTTCGCGAGAACCTGCTTGGCGCGTATCGGCGGATGGAGACTTTTTCAGAGGTACCGCAGGTGCTCGCCATGCTGAAAGCACGCGGCGCGAAGCTCGCCATTCTGTCAAACGGCGATCCGGACATGCTGACGGAATTGGTGGCGGCGTCGAGCCTCACGGCGACATTCGACGCCGTCATTTCGGTTGCTGAAGCGGGGATCTTCAAACCGAACGAAATGGTCTACCGGCTCGTGACCAACCGCTTCGCGGTACAGCCCAGCGATGTGACGTTCATGTCGTCGAATCGCTGGGACATCGCCGGCGGGAAGGCGTTCGGCTTTCGAACCGTCTGGGTCAATCGCGCCGGCGCGCCGGACGAATATCCCGACATGCCGGCCGATCGTATCGTCAAGGACCTGACGGCGCTGGCTTGATGGCAGCGCCGTCGCCTGGATGTCAGGCCGCTTTCTTCAGCGGTCGCGCTTGGGCGAGCGCATGCGCCACGCGGTCGACGACGATGCTCCAGTCGAGCGCCTCGCCAGCCGCATCGAGGTTGAACGCTTTCATCGCATCGGCGGGCGTTCCACCGTCACGGAAAACCTGTGCGCAGGCCTCGCGGGCGAAGCCGACGTTCTGCTGCCACTGAGCGGGATTGACGTTATGCGGAGTCATGGGAGGACCTTTCGTGACTACCGACTGTGAAGGGCTTGGCCCGAGAAGGCGGCAGACACACCGAACGCATATGGCTCTACTACGCGAAACCTGTTCATGAAGAGCCTAGTGACGTGCAACGTCGCGCTCGGTATGTCTGCCTTTCCGCTGAACCTCTTGCGAGGATCGAATTCTTTCTCGGTTCTCCGTCCAGGCGGGTCATTGCCTCGCGCCTGGAGCGGTCCCTGTCGACCTGCTGCTGATTTATTTCGTGCGGCCGTTCTGGCCGTCACCACTCGCTACGCAACCGGCACTTACTCACGTGACGCAACTGAACTCGAACGCACGAACGTCGACGCTATCAACGCTTCCACTTACGCAACCGACACAACGAACTCGTACGCAACGGCACAGACGCTCACTTACGCTACGGATACAAACGCCACTGTTACAAACGCGACAACTACAAACGCGACTGGCACAAACCCGACTGGCACAAACTCAAACGCAACCGCACCAACTCGAGACGCGACACTACTGAAGACGCTGACGACGCAACGAACGCGACTGGTGACGCAACTCACTGAGAAAGACCGGGACCGTTACGCGACGCTGGCCGGTGGTGGCGAACCGCTCGCTCATACGCCCAACAAGATTGGCGCGAGCGGCTCGCTTAAGGGTGTCGACAACGTGTTTGAGACGCTGTCTGCCGTCTTCCCAACGGTACGCAACAGAACGCGGAAGACGACCTTTAGTTTGGAAGATGACGCAATACTGAGCGGCGGAAACGCTACGCGCCTCGACTGAACGCAACGGTACTTTCGGAGCCTTCTCCGCCGCACTCTTGGCCTTCACAGAACGCAACAAACGCTCGGCCAGGATACGCTTCGGCGGTACGCCACACTTTTTGGCTTCGGTCTCGAGAGGGTACTCAAACACTGACCGGCTCCCTCCACTCTCGACCGCTCGCCGCGATCTCGTTCCGGGTGTGTTCCCGAAGACCAGTATCTTTTGCCGTCGCATTCAGGCAACGAAAAGGCGGAAAGTGGATGGAGTGAAGGAGTTTTGCTTGACAGTCATTCATTTCACTGTTCGTTCCGCGCGCGAAATCGCACCCAGTCGAGCGTGAAATGCGTTCCTATTCAATCGGTTGGCTCAGATCTTCAGGAGAGATCGGGGTCGCGGGTTGCGAATGCAGCCTGAAGAGAAGTTATCCACAAAAGCAGGGATGAAACGACGTTCCAGCCCGCGAAAGAGAGGCCGAACATGCGCCATGGGGCTTCGTCGCAACGGATGACGCGGGCGTTCTCCAGTTGCTTCAGGAGGCCGCCAGCTTGCGTGGGGATAGCGCCTGTACCACCGCAAGTGTCTGGCCCAGGCCAGAATTTCCACTCGGCACCGGCGTGGTAGACGCCGAGGGCGGCATTGCCGAGGAACGCAAGCGACACCAGAAGCAGGACTACACCAGCGATTCGACGCTGGCCGGAGGCGATGAGAATCAGTGACGCGAACAGTGCGGGGATGGCAGCGTAATAGGCCCAGCGCTGCTGCAGGCAGAGCGGGCACGGCTTGTAGCCGCCAAAAATCTCGAAGCCCCAGGCCACCGCGATGATGCCGATGGCGCCGACGAGCGCCATGGCGCCTGCTCGATAATCTGGCGCTTTCAATATGTTATCGCTCGCCACGGGCTCGGTCCTTACGCAACAGGGGGCCTTAGGGCCCCATACCGCCGTCTACATGAGCTGCTTCAAATACTTGACCGCGACGAAGCCGCCAATCAGCAGAACGACGAAAATGGTTGTGACGAGGGTCAACCGCTTCTCGATGAAGGCGCGAATCGGCTCACCGAAGTAGTAGAGCAGGCCCGCCACGAGATAGAAGCGCATCGCACGGGCGATGATGCTCGCCACCATAAAGGGCAGCAGCGCCATTTCGGCTGCACCAGCTAGAATCGTCAGCACTTTGTAGGGGAACGGGGTCCAGCCCTTGGCGATGAGGATCCAGACGCCCCACTCCTTGAACCAGGCAAAGACCTGATCGAGGCTGCCGGAATGGCCATAGAACGCCAGGATCGGCTTGCCGATGGCCATGAAGAGAAAGTAGCCGATCGCGTAGCCGGCAATGCCGCCGATGACTGACGAGATGGTCGCGATGGTCGCGAACCACCACGCCTTCGCGCGGTTCGCCAGGATCATCGGAATGAGCATGACGTCCGGCGGGATCGGGAAGAACGAGCTTTCGGCGAACGACACCGCTGCCAGCGCATGGGGTGCGCGCGGCCCGGCGGCCATCCGCATCATCCAGTCGTACATTTTCTTCATGGAGGGTGCCTGTAGGGGGAAAAGCCGTTCGACGTATGGCGCTACTAGAACCATGAATCGGCTAACGCTTCATAATCGTCCGTAGCAATACCGGCCGAGAAAGCGGCCGACGCATTGACGGGAGAGGGTCGATGGCTATAGTGCGCCCGCTTCGCAGGGCAGCCCCCATGGCGGAATCGGTAGACGCGGCAGACTCAAAATCTGTTTCTGGCAACGGAGTGGGGGTTCAAGTCCCTCTGGGGGCACCACTACAAGGCTGAGCGGGGCTTAAGCGACATCTGCCCCCGCCTGCCCCGCCAACCTAAGCTCACATCCGCCGTTTCAGCCCGAATGCCGCCAGGATCGGATCGGTGGCGCGGCGCCAGTAGTTCTTTGGCGGTGAGCCTGCATCGGCCAAGCCCCACACGAGCGCCATCAACAGAAAGAAATGCCGCCAGTGGTCGCTGTCGATCACCAGGCCTTCAAAGCCGATGGCCGTAAAGGCCGACGCGGCGATCAGGCGCGGGATCTGTAGCGGGCCTTTCTCAAAGGCGCCGGCGAGGCCGATGGCTGCCGTTGCGACCACAACCAGCGTGTAGAGCAGGCCGCCGAGCCAGCCTGCGTTGAGGAACATCGACAGGAAAACGTTGTGCGGCTCTTCGTGGTGGTGGCGCTCGCGGAAGGTATGCGTGCCGATGCCGAGAGGATTCTCGACGATCAAGCGGCGTGCCTTTTGCTGACCGCCGAAGCGGCCTTCGGGGCCGCTGTCGTAGCTTTGGTCCATTGAGGCACGCTCGGTGAGCAGGCGATGCACCTTGTCGTTCTGCAACAGTGCGGCGATAGCGGCCATCATGGCGAAGAGGCCGACAATGGAAATGATCGCCAGGCGGCGCCTGTCGGATGCGCGACGGGAATTGGCGATGGTTACGGATATGGAGATCAGCAGCGCCATGGCCGCAGCGATCCAGGCGCCGCGCGAGAAGCTCAGAAGCAAACCTGCGGCCAGCATCACAAAGGTGAGTGCCGCCAGGCCAGCCAACTTTGGCCGCGATCTAATGACGACCGCCGCAAGAAATGCCATCGCCGGCACGAGTGCCGCGCCATAGACGTTGGGGTCCTTGAAGGTTCCGCGTGCACGGCCGTAATTCGTGAACAGCTCTTGCATTCCCGGCACGATCGCAAAGAATCCGACAAGAGCCGCGATCGTCGCGAAGGCGCAGGCGCCGACATAGCACCACATCACGAGATTGAAGCGCCTGACGGGTTCAGCCGCGATGTAGCCCGCGAGTACGACGGCTCCAGCCAAGAGATAGAGCGTGACGAGTTGATGCGTAACGGCGGTCGCTGGCGTCGCCGATGCCGCGGTTGCTGCGATCCCGAGACCGACGATGACTAGCCAGACGACGCCACCGAACAATGTGACTGTGCCGTATCGCGCGGCACCGAGCAACGGCACGCCGACGATGACGCCGCCCATCAACACATCGGCGATGGCGGGCTCTGAAAATACGATCGTGCTCGTCAACAGCGCGGCCGCGACGATCAAAGAAGCAAGCGTATTGCGGGAGATGCTGATGCCGCCGGACGGACGCGCAACTTCCCACGTATCAATATGCATTCTTGTCCGTGAGAAGCGCGAACGGGGTCATGGCGATGATGTAGAGATCGAAGGGAAGCGACCATTTGTCGATGTATTCGAGATCGTAGGCGACTCGGCGCTCAATCTTTTCGGGCGTATCGGTCTCGCCGCGCCAACCGTTGATCTGCGCCCAACCTGTGACGCCCGGTTTGACGCGGTGGCGCGCAAAGTAGCCTTGCACGACGTTTTCATAGAGGTCTCCTCCGGCCTTCGCACGGGTTGCGTGCGGACGCGGCCCAACGAGCGACATCTCGCCTTTGAGGACATTGAACAGCTGCGGCAATTCGTCGAGGCTGGTGCGGCGTATGATCCTGCCGACCTTCGTCACGCGCGGATCACTCTTTGTGACGAGCTTGTCTGCGGCTGCGTCCGACTGCTCGGCGTACATCGAGCGGAACTTGTAGACCTCGATCAGCTCGTTGTTGAACCCGTAGCGGCGTTGCTTGAAAAACACCGGGCCTCGGCTGTCGATGCGGACAGCGAGCGCCACAAGCATCATGACAGGCGACACCAGCAACAGGAGGAGCGCTGCGAGCAGGCGATCCTCGATGTTCTTGACGACGCGGTCCCAGTCGCTCAGCGGCTTGTCCATGACGGCGAGCATCGGCTCCGATCCGATGTAGGTGTAGGCGTGCTGACTGAGACGCAGACGGGAGCTGCGCGCGGATACGCGGATGTCGACCGGCAGGGTGAACAACTTTTCGAGGACCTGCAGCAGGCGATCCTCGGCGCGAGTCGGGACGGTCACGATGGCGAGTTCGACGCCCTCTTTGAGACAGAACGCTTCGAGGTCATCGAAGGTGCCGGAGAGTTGCTTGGGGCCAGAGGCCAGCGTCGCGCGGTCGCTTTGGCGATCATCGAAGACGCCGAGTATCTGGAGATGAGCCTCGTCATCTTTTGCGAATGCTTCGATCAAGACATCCGCGTCGCGCCCGCCACCCACGATGACGGCGCGCCGCATCAAACGGCCTGCACTCGTCAAAGCCGAAATCATGCGCGCCATGACCATGCGGACAAGGACCAAAGCGAAGCTCGATAGACAGAGCCAAGCCGCGATGGTGTCGGGAGCAAGCAGATTGCGCCCAGCCAGGTGCGACATGCCGCCGATGCCGACAAAAATGATGCAAAGCGCACCGAGCGCCTTGACGATCTGCTGTGGGAGGTGGCGCAGGGCGCGCGTGGAATAGCACCACGTCCGGTGAAGGAGGCCGATTGCCGCGACGGCAACGACAGGAGCCCACCAATGGGAGGCGGAAGGAGCGGCATCCTTTGCCGTCAGCGCCATGGCCATCAGGCCAGAGACCACTATTGCCAACGCATCGAGAGCCACGACCGTAAACAGAAGCTTCGGCCTGGAGCCATTGCCGCGACGGTCAAAGTAGAGCCAGCCAAGCCAGTTCAGCGGCCAGGTCGTCGCAACTGGTGCCAGGTAAGGCGCTGCGAAGCCATGCTCCGGCTGGATGGGCGCAGCGTTGTTTGAAAGCGTTTCAGTCGTCACTTGCAGCAGCCTGAATTGGAGTTGTTCGCCAAGACGGTAGTGCCGACCGGTATTCAGGTGCTGAACGGACTGCCCGCAAACCTCTCACAACAGTTTCTTGTTGCGGCGCATCGTAAACATTCGTTTCAACGACGTTTGCTTCTGGCAAAGTGCGCAGAGTGATGGCTCACAGGGAAGCCTGGCTGTTTTTTAGTCACTGACGCAGCGGTCGCTTATTTTTTGAACTTTCAGCTGTGACTCTTTTCTTGGCATGTCGCCTGACAAATTTGCATATGTCTGCGTAAAATACGCGATATTACAATATCTTAGTCGTTCATTCCGCACATGCGAAAGAATTGGCACAATCCTTGCCAAAGCTAGGTTGCGGTTAACGGTCCGCGATCAATTGGCTTGGAGATACTCATGTCGTTTACCAGACGGACCTTGATGACGGGTGCGGCACTGCTCGCTTCGTCGTCGGTGTGGGTTCCGGGGGCGTTTGCACAGGACACGATTAAAGTGGGCGTGCTCCACTCTCTGTCCGGCACCATGGCGATCAGCGAGACGACGCTGAAAGACGTCATGCTGATGCTCATCGAAGAACAGAACAAGAAGGGTGGCTTGCTCGGCAAGAAGCTCGAGGCCGTCGTCGTCGATCCGGCCTCCAACTGGCCGCTGTTTGCCGAAAAGGCGCGCGAACTCATTTCGCAGCACAAGGTTTCGGCCGTGTTTGGCTGCTGGACGTCGGTATCGCGGAAGTCCGTGCTGCCGGTCTTCAAGGAACTCAACAACATCCTGTTCTATCCGGTTCAATACGAGGGCGAAGAGTCCGAGCGCAACGTGTTCTACACGGGTGCCGCTCCGAACCAGCAGGCCATCCCGGCTGTCGACTACCTGATGTCGAAGGACGGCGGCGAAGTGAAGCGTTGGGTTCTCGCCGGTACCGACTACGTCTATCCGCGCACGACCAACAAGATTCTCGAGGCGTACCTGCTCGCGAAGGGCGTCGCCAAAGAAGACATCATGATCAACTACACGCCGTTCGGTCACTCCGATTGGCAGACGATCGTCGCCGACATCAAGAAGTTCGGCTCTACAGGCAAGAAAACCGCTGTCGTCTCGACAATCAACGGTGACGCCAACGTGCCCTTCTACAAGGAGCTTGCCAACGCTGGCGTGAAGGCGACCGACATCCCGGTCGTGGCATTCTCGGTCGGCGAGGAAGAACTTGCCGGCGTCGACACGAAGAACCTCGTCGGACATCTCACGGCCTGGAACTACTTCCAGAGCGTGAAGTCGCCGATCAACGATGAGTTCATCGCGAAGTGGAAGGCCTTCACGAAGAACCCGAAGCGCGTCACCAACGACCCGATGGAGGCTCATGTCATCGGCTTCAACATGTGGGTCAAGGCAGTCGAGAAGGCGAAGACGGTCGATCCCGACAAGGTGATCGACGCGATCGTTGGCATTGAAGTGCCGAACCTCACGGGCGGCATGTCGAAGATGCTGCCGAACCACCACATCACCAAGCCTGTCCTGATCGGCGAAATCCGCGCTGATGGTCAGATGGATACGGTGTGGAAGACCAAGGACCTCGTTCCTGGCGATGCTTGGACCGACTTCCTCGAAGGCTCCAAGGATCTCGAGGCCGATTGGGTCGGCAAGAAGTGCGGCAACTTCAACACCAAGACGAGCAAGTGCGGCTGATGCTGCCGATGTTCGAGCAATTCGGGCCGTTCCTCCTCTGACGGTCCGTGTCCCCCGCGGTGCGGCAACTCCGGTTCTGCCGCACCGCGATTCTTACTGACGATCCGTCCGAACGGACCACATGCACATCCTCTTTTCGATCGTCGCGATTGTTGCGGTCTTGCTATCTGGCAGCGCGGCGCCTGCTCGCGCAGATGCGATCGGTGATGCGCTTGCCAAGTTTGCAGCTGATGACTTTTCAGAGACTGCCGAGGGCATCGCCGGCGTCGCGGCGTCAGGCGTGCCTCATGCTGCTGCCATTCTAGAAGCGCTCGCCAACCGGCGGCTCTTTGCAAACTCCGCCGACAAGTCGGTTTTTTACAAAGACGCAAGCGACAAGGCATTTGACGCGCGCGACGGTAAGCTTGTCGCTTCCCTTCCAGCCGACGTCAGCACCGTCCGGGTGAACAACCGGCTGCGCGGGGTGATCGATGCAGCGCTTGGCTCGATGACTTTGCTTGCGGCCGATCCGCAACGCCGCATTGCCGCAGCCGACTCGCTTTTCAAGTCCCGCGATGGGAAGTCGCTTCCGTCCCTCGACGCGGCGCTCGCCAAGGAGACGGTTCCACGCGTCAAGACCGCGATGGAACAGGCACGGGCCGCGATCATCATCGGCAAGACCGATGCTCCTGCCGCAGATCGCGTCACAGCAGTCGCCACGCTCGAAGGCCGCGGCGATCAAGATGCCATGGCGCTTCTGCGCGGCGCGGCGAGCAACACGTCGCAGCCTGAAGTGCAGCAAGCCGCGGAGATCGCCATAAAAGCGGTCGAGCGCAAACTGCAGCTGATCGCGCTGATACAGAACGTCTACTATGGCCTCTCGCTTGGATCCGTACTGCTCCTTGCCGCGATCGGCCTCGCCATCACTTTCGGGGTCATGGGCGTCATCAACATGGCGCACGGCGAAATGGTGATGATCGGCGCCTATACGACATTCGTGGTGCAGGAAGCCTTCCGGGCCATCGCGCCGCAATGGTTCGACTTCTCCTTGCTGCTCGCCATTCCACTGGCCTTCCTGGTAGCCGCTGCTGTGGGCGCCGCAATCGAACGCGGGATCATCCGTTTTCTTTACGGCCGCCCGCTCGAAACGCTTTTGGCAACGTGGGGGGTGTCACTCATCCTGCAGCAGGCGGTTCGCACGATCTTCGGCCCCACGAATCGCGAAGTTGGCGCCCCGTCCTACATGTCCGGCGCATTCGAGATCGGTGGGATCGCCATTACTTATGGCCGCATGTGGATCATCGTGTTCACGCTCGTTCTGTTCGCCGGCATTCTCGCATTGCTGAAGCTCACGCCTCTAGGGCTGCAAATGCGGGCTGTGACGCAGAACCGGCGCATGGCGGGATCGATGGGCATCAACTCAGCCAAGATCGACATGCTGACGTTTGCGCTCGGATCTGGAATAGCGGGTATTGCCGGCGTCGCGCTTTCGCAGATCGACAACGTCTCACCCAACCTTGGGCAGAGCTACATCATCGACAGCTTCATGGTCGTCGTGTTCGGCGGTGTGGGCAATCTCTGGGGCACGCTCGTTTCCGCATTTGCCCTCGGCATTGCGAACAAACTTCTCGAGCCGGTTGCGGGGGCCGTTCTCGCCAAGATCCTGATCCTCGTGCTGCTCATCCTCTTCATTCAAAAGCGTCCGCGCGGTCTCTTCGCGCTCAAGGGCCGGGCGGTTGAAGCATGATCACGCGGGCCATTCTGTCGCGCGACGCCTCGCGCCTCATCGATACCGGCGGATGGATCTTCCTCGGCATCCTCGCTTTCGCCGCGATCGCGGTGCCGTTGCTGAACCTGCTCGTCCCACCGGGTTCGCTTTTTCACGTGCCGACGTACATG
This sequence comes from Hyphomicrobiaceae bacterium, assembly GCA_033812735.1. GTDB lineage: Bacteria > Pseudomonadota > Alphaproteobacteria > Rhizobiales > Hyphomicrobiaceae > JABFRJ01. The sequence goes on from JAPXTA010000027.1 coordinate 10,590, forward strand.
GTCGCGTTGCTCGGCAAGTACGTCTGCTTTGCCATTCTCGCACTCGCACTCGATCTGGTGTGGGGTTACTGCGGCATTCTTTCGCTGGGCCACGGGGCATTCTTCGCGCTCGGCGGTTACGCGATGGGGATGTACCTGATGCGGCAGATTGGGACGCGCGGGGTCTATGCGCATCCCATCCTACCGGACTTCATGGTGTTCCTAAACTGGAAGGAACTGCCGTGGTTTTGGTACGGGTTCCATTCGCTGCCGTACGCCATGTTCATGATCTTCTTCGTGCCGGGCGTTCTAGCGTTCGTGTTCGGCTGGCTCGCATTCCGGTCACGGGTTACGGGTGTGTACCTGTCGATCATCACGCAGGCGCTGACCTACGCTCTGCTGCTGGCGTTCTTCCGGAACGACATGGGCTTCGGCGGGAACAATGGCCTCACGGATTTCAAGGACATTGCCGGATACCCGGTGCAGGCGCAGTCGACGCGACTCGTGTTGTTCGTCCTATCGATCGCCGTCCTCGCTGGTTGCTATTTGTTTGCACGGCGGATGGTGACTTCGACGTTTGGCAAGGTCCTTCTTGCCATTCGTGACGCGGAGAGCCGGACACGCTTCGTCGGGTATCGTGTCGAGGACTACAAGCTCACCGTGTTCGTTGTGTCTGCGATGATGGCCGGGCTGGCTGGTGCGCTCTATGTGCCGCAAGTCGGCATCATCAATCCATCGGAGTTCGCACCAGCCAACTCGATCGAAGCCGTGATCTGGGTAGCGGTCGGTGGACGAGGCACCCTCACGGGGGCTGCTCTTGGCGCCGTCGTGATCAATTTTCTCAAGACGACCTTCACCACCGGCCTGCTCGCGCCGTTCTGGCTTTTTGCGCTCGGCGGGATCTTCATCGCCGTAACGCTGCTGCTGCCCAAGGGGATCGTCGGCAGCCTGCAGGCCTGGGCGGATTCACGCCGGGCGTCAGGGGCGACCTCATCGGATGCCAGTGCCGCGGCGGAGGCCAAGCCATGAATGCGGTCTTCACGCCCAAGTTCGATGGCGACAAACCTGCCGTTACGCAGGCGTTGCTCTATCTCGACGGCGTCAGCGTCGCCTTCGACGGGTTCAAGGCGATCAACAGTTTGTCGCTGTTCGTTCTGCCCGGCGAGATGCGCGCGATCATCGGCCCCAACGGCGCCGGAAAGACGACGATGATGGACATCATCACCGGCAAGACGCGCCCTGACGAGGGTACTGTCTTCTTCGATGGCAAGCACGACCTGACACGCCTCGGCGAGAGCGACATTGCGAACCTCGGGATAGGCCGCAAATTCCAGAAGCCGACGGTTTTCGAGAATCAGACAGTTGCCGACAATATCCTTCTTGCGCTTGCGGGTCCGCGCGATCCAACTTCGGCCCTGTTCGGTTTGCGCAACAAGATCGCATCGGACCGGATCGATGCCACTCTCGAGCGGGTCCGCTTGACGCGCCATCGCGATCGAACTGCGGGCGATTTGAGCCATGGCCAGAAGCAATGGCTCGAGATCGGCATGCTTCTGGCGCAGGATCCGAAACTCCTCCTCGTCGATGAGCCCGTCGCTGGGATGACCGATGCGGAAACAGAGCGAACCGCCGAGTTGCTGCGGGAGATCGCTCAAACGCATTCCGTGATCGTCGTCGAACACGACATGGCGTTCGTTCGCGCACTCGGCGTGAAGGTCACGTGCCTTCACGAGGGCTCGGTGCTGGCGGAGGGCAACCTTGACGATGTTTCCAACAATGACCGTGTCATCGAGGTGTATCTTGGCCGATAATCGCCGTAGCAAACTGCCGCCTCTCCAAGTCAAGGCGAAGCCGATCGCCGCCAAGCGCAAGGCAAAGGCGATGATCGCCACGACAAAGACATGCGGCCCGCAGCGCCGCTTCGCACCCGTCGTACGCGGCAAGCCCGAAATGGCGGACGCATGCTGAGGCTCACGAACGTCGACCTCCACTATGGGGCGGCACAGGCGCTGCGTGGCGTGTCTGTTTCCGCCGATATCGGCGCGATCACGACGGTGCTTGGCCGCAACGGAGTCGGGAAGTCTTCTCTGCTGCGCGCGATTTGCGGTCATCAGCCGATCAGCGGTGGCGATATTCAATGGCGAGGCGAGAGTATCGCCCGATTGAAATCGCATGAGCGGACCGCGCGCGGCATCGCCTATGTGCCGCAAGGGCGCGAGATCTTTCCGCTGCTCTCGGTCAAGGAGAACCTGGAAACGGGCTATGCATCGCTGGCACGGAGCGAGCGCTCGGTGCCTGAGTACATCTACGACCTTTTTCCTGTTCTCAAATCGATGCTGCGGCGGCGCGGCGGGGACCTTTCCGGCGGGCAGCAACAGCAGCTTGCCATCGCCCGAGCGCTCGTCACGCGGCCTACGCTGCTTGTGCTCGACGAACCGACCGAGGGCATACAGCCGTCCGTCATCAAAGACATCGGCCGCGCGCTTTCGGCATTGCGCAAGCGTGGCGACATGGCCATTCTGCTGGTCGAGCAATACTTCGAGTTTGCCCGCGATCTTGCAGATACCTACGCGGTCATGGATCGGGGCCAGGTGATTCTCGCGGGGTTGCGCACTGAAATGGTCGAGGCCGATGTACGTCGACGACTATCCGTCTGAAGGAGGCGCACGTGACCAAGAACGGGCGCTCCTCAGCGATATCCGCGTCACAGGCGGACTTTCGATTCGCGCCGCGGCTAGCGATGGCACAACGAGGATTGCCGAACTTGAAGAGCGCGGCGGCTATAGAGCCAAGTTTCCGCGCATATCCGATACGCTCGATGCGGTCAGCATCAATACCGGCGGTGGACTCGTCGGGGGCGACGACGTGACATTTGCCGTCGATATCGGTCGCGGCGCGGCGATGACATTTGCTACGCAGTCGGCGGAGCGGGTTTATCGCGCGCTATCAGATGCCGTGCGCAGCACCGTGCAGATTCAGATTGCGCCGCAAGGTACGTTGCACTGGCTGCCGCAAGAGACGATCCTGTTCGACGGGGCGAAACTGGATCGCACGATCACGGCGGACGTTGCGGCCGACACGACGCTGCTGATGTGTGAGGCTGTCGTGTTCGGGAGAGAGGCGATGGACGAGACAGTCAGAACCGGATCTTTTCGCGATCGCTGGCAGATCAACCGGAACGGTCAGCCGGTACTTCTGGAGGCCATTTCGCTGGATGGCGACGTGCAGTCACAGCTACAGCGCAAGGCAACCGGTAACGGGGCCCGAGTGATTGCGACAGTCCTCTATGTGGCATCCGATGCGGACGAACGCCGCGATGGTGCGCGGGATGCCCTTGCTGGTGCGCGCGGACGCGCTGCCGTCTCCGCATGGAACGGCATGCTTGTCGGCCGCTTTCTCGCCCCGAGCGCGGCGGCGCTGCGCAAGGACCTGACCGCACTGTTGTCGTTTCTTTCTCGTGCGCCGATGCCGCGCGTGTGGAACTGCTGAGGCCGACCGATGAATCTCACTCCCCGTGAAAAGGACAAGTTGCTCATCTCAATGGCCGCAATGGTCGCGCGGCGGCGGCTCGATCGAGGCGTGAAGCTCAATCACCCGGAGGCGATCGCGCTGATCACAGACTTTGTGGTCGAGGGGGCACGCGACGGCCGGTCAGTTTCGGAACTCATGCGCGACGGTGCGAAGGTCGTTTCGCGGAGCCAAGTCATGCCGGGGGTCGCCGAGATGATTCACGATGTGCAAGTCGAAGCCACGTTTCCCGACGGCACGAAGCTCGTCACCGTTCACGAACCTATTCGCTAAGCCGACAGGAGCACTGATCATGAGACTTATTGTTGCGCTGGTGACCCTGTCCCTTTGGACTGCTCCCGCGTCCGCCCATCTCGGGGAACACGGTGGGATGACGGTCTCTCAATTGCTCTCGCACGTGTTCGAGACCGACCACATCGTATTCGCGCTCATTGCGGTTGCCGTGGGCATCGTGTCGTATCGCGCCGGGCGCCGCGCCGAAGCGCGCGCGATCCAGGTGCGCAGCAAGGGTGACAACACATGATCCCCGGTGAAGTCACGACAGCGAAAGGCGATATCGAGTTGAATGCGGGGCGCGCTACGATCGTACTTGATGTTGCCAACTCGGGTGACCGGCCGATCCAAGTCGGCAGCCACTATCATTTCTTTGAGACGAACCCGGCACTCAAGTTCGACCGCGCGAAGGCGCGCGGCTACCGCCTCGATATCGCGCCGGGCACTGCCGTACGTTTCGAGCCCGGGCAATCGCGGGAAGTGCGCCTCGTCGCGCTTGCGGGCAAGCGTGAGGTCTACGGCTTCCGGCAAGGTGTCATGGGGAAACTCGACGCCAAGTCCAAGAAGAAATGATTCTCCCGCCCACCGTTCAACACGGATAGGTCCACATGTCTTTCAAAATGTCGCGCGCCGCTTATGCCGGCATGTTCGGCCCGACGGTCGGCGACAAAGTTCGGCTCGCCGACACGGAACTCGTCATAGAGGTGGAGAAGGATTTCACCACTTATGGCGAGGAAGTGAAGTTCGGCGGCGGCAAGGTCATCCGTGACGGCATGGGTCAATCGCAGATGACCAACGCAAAGGGTGCGGTCGATACGGTCATCACCAACGCCGTCATTCTCGATCATTGGGGAATCGTCAAAGCCGACATCGGCATCAAGGGCGGTCGCATCGTCAGAATCGGCAAGGCGGGCAATCCCGACATACAGCCGAACGTCGATATCATCATCGGGCCAGGCACGGATGTGATCGGCGGCGAGGGCAAGATCGTCACTGCCGGCGGGTTCGACAGCCACATTCATTTCATCTGCCCGCAGCAGTGTGAAGACGCACTGATGGCGGGCATGACCACGCTGCTCGGCGGCGGGACCGGGCCGTCGCACGGTACATTCGCGACAACCTGCACGCCGGGTCCGTGGCATATCGAAATGATGCTGCGGGCGATCGATGCCGTGCCGCTCAATATTGGGATTGCCTGCAAAGGTAATGCGTCATTGCCAGGCCCGCTCATCGAGATGATCGAGGCTGGCGCCTGCGCAATGAAGCTGCATGAGGATTGGGGCACGACGCCTGCCGCGATCGACAACTGCCTGTCGGTTGCCGACGATCACGATGTGCAGGTGATGCTCCACTCCGACACGCTGAACGAGTCGGGCTTTGTCGAAGACACGATCGCTGCCTTCAAGGGCCGCACGATCCATGCCTTCCACACCGAGGGCGCCGGCGGCGGTCACGCACCTGACATCATGAAAGTTGCGGGCCTCAAGAACGTCCTGCCGTCGTCGACCAACCCGACGCGGCCATTCACGGTCAACACCATCGACGAACATCTGGACATGCTGATGGTTTGTCATCACTTGTCGCCGAGGATTCCCGAGGATCTCGCGTTCGCGGAAAGCCGCATCCGCAAGGAAACCATTGCAGCAGAGGATATTCTGCACGACCTCGGCGCGCTCTCGATGATGTCGTCGGACAGTCAGGCGATGGGGCGCATCGGCGAAGTCGTCATTCGGACGTGGCAGACCGCGCACAAGATGAAAATGCAGCGCGGTTCGCTACCTGAGGATAAGGGTAGGGGGAACGATAACTTCCGCGCCAAGCGCTATGTCGCGAAATACACGATCAACCCGGCGATCGCCCACGGCATTGGGGCGCATATCGGTTCTGTCGAAGCGGGTAAGCTCGCGGATCTCGTCGTCTGGTCGCCGGCATTCTTCGGCGTGAAACCTGATTGCGTCATCAAGGGCGGCATGATCGTTGCCGCGCCAATGGGTGACCCCAACGCGTCGATTCCAACGCCGCAGCCGGTGCACTACCGTCCGATGTGGGGTGCCTACGGCAGCGCGCTCAAGGCAACGTCGATGACGTTCACGTCGCGCTCGTTCGCCGAGGGCAAGCTGCCGAAGAAGTTTGGACTTGAAAAGAAGATCGTGCCCGTCAAGAACACGCGCGACGGCATCTCGAAAAAGAGCATGATCCACAACGATGCCACGCCCAACATCGAGATCGACCCGGAGACCTACGAAGTCCGCGCCGACGGTGAGCTGCTGGTTTGCAAGCCCGCGAAAGAACTTCCCATGGCGCAGCGGTATTTCTTGTTTTGAGGATGCCCATGCTCCGCGCAACCGACGTCGTCCGTGCTGGCGCGCTCAATGGCCGTATCGCCGTCGACACGATCACACTCGATCGCGCGTCGCGCTGGCGACGGCGGGTCGCGTTGAAGACTGACAAGGGCCACGACATCCTGCTCGATCTCGCAGAGGCGACGTTGCTCGCCAACGGCGACGCACTCGTTCTGGAGAACGGCACCTGCGTGAAGGTCGTTGCGGCACCCGAAGCGTTGCTCGAAGTAACCGCGAACACGCCGCTGGAACTCGCCAAGATTGCCTGGCACATCGGCAACCGGCATACGCCCGCTGAGATTGCGGCCGAGGCGATCTACATTCAGCCGGACCATGTTCTTGCCGACATGGTGCGCGGACTCGGCGGCAGTGTCCGCGATGTATCGCGCCCCTTCGATCCCGAGGGCGGCGCCTATGGTCACAAAGGCGCGTTGGTCGAGAGCCATCATCACGGACACGGACATATCCACGTTCATGGTCATGATCATGGCAGCCACTCGCACGGCCATCACTATGATCACAGCCATGACCACCCTCGCGATCGCGTCGATAATCATCGCCGCTCACTTTTGAAGACCCGGACATGAGCGCGATGGGAGCTACATCGATGCCCGGCAGCGATCGCGTTCCGTCTCAGGTGGGCGCGGCGCAGTTGCTTCGCATCTGGCTCTCGCCATCGTTTCCTGTTGGCTCGTTCGCTTACAGCCATGGCCTCGAAGCAGCCGTCGCGCGTGGCCTCGTGACCAATGCGGGCGAACTTGGCGATTGGCTCGGTGCATTGATGGACTCCGGCTCGGCTCGCAACGATCTCATTCTCGTCGCCGACGCTTGGCGGGCCGCAAATTCGAATGATGACGATGCCCTCGTGCGGCTGAATGCCATCGCGATTGCGTTTCAGCCGTCGGCCGAGCGCTATCTCGAAGCCACGCAGCAGGGTGGATCGTTCGTCGCAACGATCTCGGCTGCTTGGCCGTGTGACCCGATTGAGACGCTCCGACGTCTCGACGCGCCGGTGGCCTATCCGATTGCCGTTGGCGCGGCAGCCGCGGGACATGCGATCCCGCTGCCCGACGTCCTACCGGCTTATGCGCTCGCGTTTGCGATGAACCTCGTTTCCGCCGCGATCCGCCTATCGATCATCGGTCAGACGGATGGGCAGCGCGTCATGGCACGATTGATGCCGACGATCGACAGGCAAGCTCATGAGACCGAAGGCTTGACCATCGAGGACCTAGGCGGCTCAACGTTTTCGAGCGATCTCGCGTCACTCGAACACGAGACGCTCTATTCGCGGCTTTTCAGGTCATGACCGCTCTGGCTTACATCGCTGCCGTCGTACTATCAGCCATAGCGCTTGCTCACACGCTGTGGGGATCGCGCATCTACTGGCCTGCCTCGTCAGAAATTGAGTTGGCCCGAGCCGTCGTGGGTCGCAATCAGATCAAGCGCATGCCGTCACCGGCGGCGTGTTTCGCGGCCGCCGCGGTGTTCCTGGCGATGGCGATTTGGCCGCTTTGGCAAACCGGCCAGGTCACATCGCCTTTGTCTGACGTCATAACGCTTGCACTTGGATGGGGATGGTTCATCGGCCTCGGCGCCCGTGGCGGCATGGGCTTCACGCGCGACTGGCGGCGACTAATGTCCGAGGAGCCGTTCGCTACGCTGGACAGATGGTTCTACAGTCCTCTCTGCCTGACTCTCGCTGGCATATTCTTCCTACTGCTCAAGTTTGGAATGTCTCAATGACCACATCTCCCCATGGCCCGCTTCGCGTCGGCATTGGCGGACCTGTCGGTTCCGGCAAGACGACGCTGACGGCCGCGCTCTGCCGCGCGTTCCGCGATCGCTATGACATCTGCGCGATCACGAACGACATCTACACGAAAGAGGACGCCGAGATCCTGATGCGGATGCAGGCACTGCCGCTCGAGCGGATCATGGGCGTCGAGACGGGCGGATGTCCGCACACGGCGATCCGCGAGGATTGCTCGATCAATCTCGCGGCCATCGAGACGATGCGGAAGAAGTTCCCGAAGCTGGATCTCATCCTGATCGAAAGCGGCGGCGACAATCTGGCCGCGACATTTTCTCCGGAATTGGCCGACATCACGATCTACGTCATCGACGTGGCGCAGGGCGAGAAGATCCCGCGCAAGGGCGGACCGGGCATTACGCGGTCCGATCTTCTCGTCATCAACAAGACCGATTTGGCGCCACATGTCGGCGCCGATCTCTCGATCATGGATCTCGATGCGAAGAAGCAGCGCGGTGAGCGGCCGTACGTGTTCGCTCAAGTATCGAATAGCAAAGGCGTTGGCGACATCGCCGCGTTCATCGAGCGCGCCGGCGGGCTTTCGGCACTGACCACCGCTTGATGGCTCATGAAATGACAAATCGCGCCCGGCAGGGCGCCGGACGCGATTTGAAGAAATCGATCGATCGTTGCTTGGGTGCTTAGCGGTCGCCGCCGAAGCCACCACCGAAACCACCGCCAGCGGGGCGCCCAGCGGCACCACCGGCGCCCGGACCACCGCGGCCGGGGCCGCCGCGACCAGCGCCCTTAGCGCCGAGAGCCGCCTTCGGCTTTACGCCGCCTGGCAGAAGACCTTCACGCTGCGCCTTCTTGCGAGCCAGCTTACGGGCGCGACGGACGGCTTCAGCCTGCTCACGGACGCGCTTCTCAGACGGCTTCTCGAAATAGTTCCGGAGCTTCATCTCGCGGAAGATGCCTTCACGCTGCATTTTCTTTTTGAGCGCCTTGAGCGCCTGATCGACGTTGTTGTCGCGAACCTGAACCTGCACGCGGTGCCTTCCTCAAAAGGACGGTTGATCGGAATTGCGGTGGACGGATTTGATCCGACCATGACCCGACCTCATCGCCCGACCCTTTCTAATGCCGACGGCCGCGTCCCTGGATGATGCCCGGAAGTTGCGGATACGATTCGGAAATAGGTAATCGAGCCCGAGGTCGCCTCAAGCTGGCGGTTCTTTATCAAAACGGTTCGTCGCTGTCTATCATATTCATCTTAGTGGAAAAGCTTGCGTGTATCGTGATCGAAAGGTTATGCTTCAACTGAAGTGCTTCGCGTTGCACGGCACACTTGAGATCCTTTCGCCTCTGGCTTGTGTTTTTCTACAAATCCTGAGGCAGCGGCGAAAAAACTGTTTAAAAGCAGTCAATTGCTGACGCAGCGCGGTGCTGGTCCTGAGCGACGGCTAACTATTGCCTACGGCGCCTGCTCGCGCATTCTGCGCACGGCGTATCCGGGTTTGGCGGTCCTTAGCTTGCTCTGGCCAGCGTATGTTCGCAGCCTAGCACTGGCGTGCGTGCGACCGGGGAGACATCACTCGATCGACGCCGAATGCCCTTCGGCCAAGACGCGACGGGGTCCACCCCGAAATCCAGTCCAAGCCGGTCGAGAAAGGCGCCGGCGACTAGGAGACGAGCGCGGGCCTCATCCTTCGTCCGCAGAGATTGCCGCACCCGCACCACCGCCAAGGCCGTGGGGTGACGTGCGGCTGGTGCCAAACGTTGCCGCAGCCGGAGGCTGATGCAACCGAGGCGAAACTGACACGTACCGTTCATCATCGAGGAGCGCCTTGCGGTTCTGCACCCAACATGTTCCGGCCACGCTAGCCAGCATTCGCACGCGCGAACTGCTGGACATTGCGTATCCGAATGCCTTGGGTTCGGTGTCCACCCGCACGCCCGCCTGCCCGGAAGCCAAAGCTTCGTGGCGAGCCGCTGCTCGTTTCCCAGTTAATCAACCCCTGCGCGACGCCGCATCTCACCTTCGAGCACTCGGACGGTCCCTATTGGAGACCTCCCTCGTCGGCGTTGCGTTCGTCCGCCGCACCAAACAAGCCAGAAGAAAATGGACAACAAATCCAACAAGATGCTCATTGATGCCACCCACCCCGAGGAGACTCGGGTGGTGGTACTCAGGAATGGCCGCGTAGAAGAATTCGACTTCGAGAGTGCCTCGCGCAAGCTATTGCGCGGTAACATCTATCTCGCGAAAGTCACCCGTGTGGAGCCCTCGCTCCAAGCGGCGTTCGTCGATTACGGCGGCAACCGACACGGCTTTCTCGCCTTCAACGAGATCCACCCGGACTACTACCAGATCCCGATGGCGGATCGGCAGGCGCTGCTGGATGAGGAGGCTGCTGCGGAAGCTGCTGCGGATGCGGAAGCCGATGCGCGCGCCGAGTCGAGGCAAAGCCGTCACTCCCATAATGCCGACCGCGATCAGGACCGTCAGGCGGAAGATCACGGACACGACGACGATCGGGAGCGCGACGACCGTTCGGATACCGATGGCGACCGCAACAGCGAGCGCGACCAAGACCGACACGAGGCGTTGTCATCGGGCTCGACGGATGGCTCGCACGAAGCCTCTCGCTCCGATCAGGGCGAAAGCGACGCGCCGCACGAGGAGCGTCTTCAAACTGGCAGTGACCCTGCCGTGGCGGAGTCGTCCGGACACGGTGCCGAACCGAGCATTACGGAAGAGGCTCACCACAACGGACACGCCGACGCGCAAGCGCCAAACGACAACGTGCTGGACAACGCCCGGGGTGACGGCGATCGCGACGACTACATCCCGAATGGGAACGGCAACGGAGACGCCGAAGGCCATATCGAAGAAGTCGCCGAGCCTGTCGAAGCGCCTGAAGTCGTCGCGACCGGCACCGACGATGCCAGCGATTCCGACGCGATGGAAGAACTGCCGGAGCGCCCCCGCAGGCAACGCCGCCGCCAATACAAAATCCAGGAAGTCATCAAGCGGCGGCAAATCCTGCTGGTGCAGGTCGTCAAGGAAGAACGCGGCAACAAAGGCGCCGCCCTCACGACGTATCTGTCGCTCGCCGGCCGCTACACCGTGCTGATGCCGAACACCGGCCGCGGCGGTGGCATTTCGCGCAAGATCACACAGGCACAGGATCGCAAGCGCCTGAAGGCCATCGCCCAGGAGCTCGATGTTCCGGAGGGCATGGGCCTCATCATCCGCACGGCCGGCGCGAGCCGGACCAAGCAGGAAATCCGCCGCGACTACGAATATCTGCTGCGACTGTGGGAGAGCGTTCGCGATCTTACGCTCGAGTCGACAGCGCCGAGCCTCGTCTACGAGGAAGGCAATCTCATCAAGCGCTCGATCCGCGACCAGTATACGCGCGACGTGGACGAGGTGATCGTCGCTGGCCGCGAGGCGCATCGCGAGGCGCAGGACTTCATGCGCATGCTGATGCCGAGCCACGCCAAGAACGTCATCCTGCACGACCGTCCGGAACCGCTGTTCTCGCGCTATCCCGTCGTCGAGCGCCAGCTCAACGCGATGTTCAGCCCCTATGTTACGCTGAAGTCCGGTGGCTACCTGGTCATCAATCAGACCGAAGCGCTGGTGGCGATCGACATCAACTCAGGAAAGTCGACGCGCGAGTTCTCGATCGAGGAAACCGCGCTCAACACCAACCTCGAGGCCTCAGACGAAATCGCTCGTCAGCTGAAGCTGCGCGATCTCGCCGGACTGATCGTCATCGACTTCATCGACATGGAGGAGAAGCGCAACAACCGCGCCGTCGAACGCCGGCTGAAGGACGCTCTCCGGCATGATCGCGCCCGCATCCAGGTTGGCCGTATTTCGCACTTCGGCCTGATGGAAATGTCGCGCCAGCGCATGCGCACCGGCGTGCTCGAAGGTTCTACGTCGCAGTGCCCGCACTGCCAAGGCACCGGCATCATCCGTTCGGTCGAGAGCGTCGCACTCGCGGTGCTACGCGGTCTCGAAGATCATCTGCAGAAGGACAGCCGCTCGTCGGTCAATGTCGTCTCCAACGCCGAGGTGGCGCTCTATATTCTCAATCACAAGCGCGATTTCATCATCGAGATCGAGCGCCGCTATGGCATTGCAATCGCCGTCCTGGCGAGCGACCGGATGCAGGGTTCGAACTTCGCGATCGAACGCTCGGCCGCACCGTTGCCGCCCAAGCGCCATCAGGAACGCGCCGCAGTCAACATGAACTGGGGCTTCAGCGGTAACGAAGGTGAAGCGGTCGACGAGGCCGTCGAAGATACCGATGACGATCCGCGCCCGGCCTCCGTGGCAGACGCACGCGGTGAAGACAACCAGATCGACGAAATCGACGATCAAGATGATGATGACGGCGAGGAGCAGGGCGCGCGTGGCGATCGCGACCGGGACGAGCAGCGCGGTGGCGGACGCCGGCGTCGGCGGCGGCGGCGTGGCCGCGGCCGGGACGACGAGCGTGGCGGCAACGGTGATCGCGGAGACCGCAATGGTCACCATCGAGGCGATCGCGATCGCGGCGACTCTGGGCGGAGCGAAAACCGCGCCGGCGCGCCGGACGAGCAGCAGCCCTACATCGATGATCCCCATGCGGCTCACGAGGCAGGCGACAATAGTGACTATGCCGAGGGGCCCGAGGGAGAGGATGACGGCCGCGACGAAGCGAACGGCAAAGCACACGGCGAGACTGGCGAGAACGGGAATGGCGAAGCACGCCGCCGCCGCCGCCGCGGCCGCCGCGGCGGGCGTCGCGGACGCGAGCGTGACGACCGGCCTTTCGAGGGCCAGAGCGAAGGCGGACCGCAACCAGACGACATGGCTGCGTACACCAACGACAGCGATAACGGACCGCGCCGAGGCGACATCGCCGCAGAGGCGGCAGAGCAGCCGAACGGGCACGATCACTTGCCGGCCGACGGCGACGAACGCTCTCGTCAAGCGATCGAGCCGGCAGTTGGAGGGTCTGAGACGATCCAAAGGCCGGAGCCGGTAGCCGCTCGGGAAGAACCGCGGCATGAAGAGGCGGCGGCGCCCACTGCCGTTTCAGCGCCACCTGAGCCGGTGATTGCGAGCGAACCTGCGCAACCGAAGCCGATGATCATCGAAAGCTCGGTGCCGGAGGCCGCGCGGCCCAGCCGTCGTGGCTGGTGGCAGCGAAAAGTTCTCGGCGAGTAAGGATTAGGTCTTCAATCCGGAACGCGAAGCGCGTTTCGGATGTTGGCTTCCCAGCTTTTCGGGAGACTCCTGTGGACCAATCCTCCGGGTCGCGGGCGACTCTCCTCGGCCTTGCGGCAGTCTTGCAGTGGGCGTTGCTGGCTGCACTGACGACGTATGCCGGCGATTTGCCCCCGTTTCAGCTGACCGCGATGACCTTTGCCGTTGGCACTACCGTCGGTTTGGCATACGCACGTGCGCGCGGCCTGGCTCTTGGCGCGCTTCGCAACGTTCCTACCGGCGCTTGGGCGCTCGGCGTCTACGGATTGCTCGCGTTCCATGTCTGCTACTTCGCAGCGCTGCGCTTTGCTCCTGCGCTCGAGGCCTCGCTGATCGTCTATCTCTGGCCGCTGCTCATCGTGGTGTTCTCCGCGTTCTTGCCTGCGCGCGCTGGCGGTTCGCCGCTCCGCTGGTGGCACGGGGCCGGCGCCGCACTCGGGTTCGCCGGCGCGGTGCTCATTCTTCTCGGCAAGGGAGAGGGGGTTGGGTTCGGCGGATCCGGTTTCGGCTATCTCGCTGCTGCTGCGGCGGCGCTGATTTGGTCGAGCTACTCGGTGGCGTCACGGCTCTATGCGCGTGTTCCGAGCACTGCCGTCATCGGATCGTGCGCCGCGACCGCGGCCGGGTCCGCGCTGTTGCATCTGCTGTTCGAGTCGTGGGCTTGGCCCGCGACGGCTGCACAATGGCTTGCAATCCTCGGTCTCGGCATCGGCCCGATGGGGCTTGCGTTCTATACGTGGGACGAGGGCATGAAGCATGGCGACATAAGGCTGCTCGGCGTCGCCTCGTATGCCACGCCATTGCTATCGACGCTCATTCTTGCGGCAGTCGGCATTGGAACGCCGGGGCTGTCACTATGGCTTGCTGCACTGCTGATCACCGGTGGCGCGCTACTTGCGTCGAAAGATCTTTGGCAGAAACGCTAGCCCTAGCGGCGCATGTCGGCTCGCCGTTGCGTTTCGCCGCGCAAATAATCGAGCCAGGCATTCACGATCTGCAGCATCTGCGTCTTCACGTAACTGCCGGAATTTACCCAGTACTGCACGGGCCATGACACCGGACGCGGCACGCCTTGGATGTTGTCGAGCCCCGGCGTGGCATCGACAGCTTTGCCGTCCTTGATGATGACCTTCGGGGCAAACGTCGCCGAGATCGGCAACTGCATGTCGCCACTACGGCCGGCCGTCGTCACATCGCATGCAACCGGTTGTGGTGCGGCGAGGAACTCGTGGTCGGGGTTCTTGAGTGCGGCCTCTATCTCGGCTCGCGAGACGCGGATCGAGACTTTGCAGGCAGCGCCCTTCAGAAGCCCGCGCGATTGCCTTTGGAGTTCGGCCGTCTCGGCTTCGCTCGGCCGGATCGGGAGTTCGCAGATGATTTCTGCGCCGCGACCGCGAACCAAATCGCGGAAGCACGACGCCACATCACCCGGTGCGGACTGAGCCGCGCTGACACCGCCAAACGCCGTGGCGCCCACGATGAGCGCGAGCAAATCGAATTGATGACGCATGAGGGGCCCGCTTGCCGCCGATGACCGAGTAACAATCCCATTCGCACAGAGCCTTAGGATTGCGGCGGACATTCGTCCCGGTGATGACAAATCGAGGGCTCTCCTCGGAAGGCCCTAGCCGCCTTCTTGCGCGTGGCATCGCCTCTCTCTACGCTCTTTCGAAATCGCCGACGGAGGACAGGCCACCCATGAAGATCATCGAAACCAAATCTGCGCCCAACCCGAGACGGGTGCGCATTTTCCTCGCGGAGAAGGGCATCACGGTTCCTTTCGAGGAGGTGGAGTTCAAGAAGGAGACCTTCCGCGCGGAGAGCTTCACCAAGCTCAACCCGATGCAACGCATTCCCGTGCTCGTGCTCGACGATGGCCGCGCACTCTCCGAGACTGTCGCGATCTGCCGCTACTTCGAGGAGTTGCATCCTGAGCCGGCATTGTTCGGCAAAGGCGCGTTCGGCAAGGCGGAGGTCGAGATGTGGCAGCGCCGCATGGAACTCAATCTGCTCAATCCGATCGCACAAGCGTTCCGGCATTTGCACCCCTCGATGGCCGGGCTCGAGGTGCCGCAGGTCAAGGAATGGGGTGAGGCCAACAAGGGCCGCGCAACGGAGATGCTCGAATTGATGGACCGGCATCTGGCCAACAATCGCTTCTTGTGCGGCGACACATATTCGATCGCTGATATCACAGGCCTCGTCGCCATGGATTTTGCGCGGCCGGCCCGGGTGGCGCGCCCCGAACACTTGACCAATGTCGCGCGCTGGCACACCGAACTAGCGGCCAGGCCGAGCGCCAAGGCATAGGCGGCGAAAGAAGAGAGACGACGACCATGAAGTTGACGATTGCGGGCTCAGGCGATGCCTTCGGATCGAGCGGGCGGATGCAGACGACGTATCTGCTCGATACTGCGGATGGCAGCGTTATGATCGACTGCGGTGCGACTGTCACAACAGCGTTGTCGAAGCTAGGCCGCGATCCCAATGCGATCCCCTACATCGTGATTTCGCATCTCCACGGCGATCACTTCGGTGGCTTGATCTGGATCTACATCCAAGCGCTTTATGCAACGAAGCGCACGGATCCGCTGACAGTGTTCGGCCCGCCGGGGATCGAGAGCCGCTTCAATGCCGCGGCCGAAGCGCTCTATCCAGGCTGTCTCGGAGTGGCAAAACGGTTCACATTGAAGTTCGTCGAAATGCCGACGGGGGCGCCATCGCACGCGTTGCGCATCACTTATCGTGACAAAGTGCTCGCGTTTACCGGCGACAGCCAGTGGACTGAAGCGCTGATCGCGTGCGGCGTGGAGGCGGATCTTTATCTGGTCGAGTGCTACAAGTATTCGACGCGGGTGAACTATCACATGTCATGGCTGGAGATCGCGCCGCAACTCGACCTGATCGGCGCGCGACGCGTGATGCTGACGCACATGTCGGACGAGATGCTTGCGAAGCAGGGCGAGGTCAAAGACCCACGCGTGATGTTTGCAGAGGATGGCATGGTCGTCGACGTGTAGTTCTGCCACGGACACAAAAAGAGACGCCGCGGAGATCACTCTCCGCGGCGTTTTCGTGCGAGGGCGTCAGGAGATGCGAGTCGGCCGATGATCGGTGCCAGCGAGCGAGGCGAGGCCATGTTGGAACTTCGCCAGCGACTGGATGATGTTCTGATCCCACGCAGCTGCCGTGCGAGCGCGCAACAATTCCGACTTGTGCTGAGCGACCAATTCGTACTTGCGAAGACGAACCGGATCGAGCGATCCGGCGTCTGGTCCCATTTCCTGAAGGATGACTTCAAGGAAGCGTTCGTACGTGCCGTTCGCGAGCAATGCCTGCACGTGCTTCGTATTCTTCAGCTTCTGCTCGAACGTCTCGATAAAGGGAACGGCGCCGGGCAACTCGCGCAGCGTGCGCGGAGTTTCTTCCGAGGCCATGTCGATGGATTCTACATAGGCCGCGAGCGCTTCTTCCATCTGCGGCCACAAACCCAACTCGGGCCGCTTGAGTGCGCGCTGCATTCCGTCCCACAGACCCTTGAGATCCATGCTCTCGCCGTGGTCCACCATGTAGCGAAGACTGCGTTCGTCGATGTTCATCTGGTCAGCGAAATGCACAACCAGCTCCTCATGCAGCCTCGCCTCAATTTGCGCGGCCGAAAGGTTGTCATTCGGCTGTCTCGGCTGCGGCATCGGCCGCGCCGGCTCTGATAGCGGCGGGCGGAACCCATCCTGAACTGGTTTTCGAAATTGCGGTTCACTCGGCTTTGCGAGACGCGGCTGCGATGCGTCCGGAGCTTGGTCGTATCCGAGCGCGATCTGCCCTCCATTCAATGAACCACCATAGGCAGCCGCCGTACCGCCGCCGATTTGCATCGACGCAGTGCCAGTCGACAACAGCATACGGGCGCGGAGGCGGGTCAGAACCTTCACGAAGTCGGTGTGGAGGACGTAACGGCCTTCGATCGGCACTTGGTTCGGAGCCACGTCGTAGATCGCCTTGCGGACGAGTTTCATGTTCGAACCGGCAGTCAACGCGCGGCGCGCCGTCTTTCGCTGCTCGGCGTGCTCGAATTCCTCGAGACGCAACTCCGATCGGAACCCGGTATCGTCGGGGTCGTCATAGGGGTGCAGGTGGTCGAGTACGAGCTGAGCGCCATATGCGATCGCCGAATTGAGGTCTTGCGGCGGTTCGCCAGGCTGCGCCTGCGGAATGAGAGAGACGGAGATATCCTTTTCCAGCTGCGCAAGCTTCTCCTGGTCGCGCACGTTCTCCTTCAATACCTCGCCCGACTTCTCGAAGGCACGCGTGCCGGCGATGGAGAGATATTCGTGCAGCTCGCGGCGGACGAAGAAGCGCGCAGGTTCTCGCTCGTCGCGATGCACGGCATCGATGGAGGCGCCTGCACCGAGAACGCGACGGACGATCGTCTGGCGCTCGGGGTCGAGCTCACGCAGATCGATCATATGGGTGTAAGGCGGGCGGCTGGTGTCGGCGTGCATCGCATCGATGGCGATGCGGGCATTGGTATAGGGCTGCGGCAGCAGCGCATTGTCGATGATCTTCTCGAGCTGTTCGGCATTGCGGGCTTTGCTGGTCGGCACATCGGACAGCGGCGAGCGGACTGCATTGGCGGCGAAGAGACCGGACATGAAGATGAGGCTGTCGATGGCGATCGCGATGGCCAGCGCGAGATAGGCCAGACGATTGCCGTCGTTGAACGCGTTCCAGGTGACGACGAAGCGGTTTGCCTTGTCGTCGCGGTTCAACTCGATGAAGTTGATCTTCTGCCGCAGCTGATCCGTGTCCTTGGAGGCGAGGCCTGAGTCCTGCACGCATTTGCGCGCAAATTCGAAGAGAGCGTCGGCGCTCTTATACTGAGCCAGCTTGTCGCCGCCGGCGCACGATGCGCCGAAGGTCTTGATGCCGTCGTTCAACGCGAACACGCGGGACGCCGCCTCGTTGGCGGTCTTCGGATCGCAATCGATTCCTGCGATCTTGGGTTTCGTTACGGATGTGGCAGACATTGCGCCGAGCATCTGCGTGCACATCTGCTGCACCTGAGACAGCGATTCAGCGCGCGGCTGCTGGCGGAATTCGGTACGAGCCTTTTCAAATAGCGGAAGCATGCGGGCCGGATCGATCTTTGGGCCCTCGTCCTGACCGGCGTTCTCTTGCGCAATTTTGATCCGCTGCTCGGCCGTCTGCGCTTCGCCTTTGAGCTTCGCCATGTCGCCATCGATGGTGGCGAGCTCCCGCTTGATGGTGGAAATGCGGGTCTCGGCGGCGCGAAGCGGACGTTCGGCATCGCGCAAGCGCTCTTGCGCGATCTTGATCTCGTCCTGAGCTTTCGCCTCTTCGGCCTTGCGCGCACGGAACTGCGGCCCCTGGCCGACCTTGCCAGTGCCCTCGACGCCACGTTCCTCAGCCATCGCTTCGACGCGCTTGGCATCGAACGCCTTCTGCTTTTCCTCGACGACAGACTTCTTCTCGGCGAATGCGCTGACGAGTGAGGGGCGTTCGGCTTCGAGACGCGTCAATTCCTCACGGAGCGCAATCTGCTTTTGCGAGAGGCCTGCCTGGCTCGATTGGGCCGTTGCAATGCGTTCCTGCTGCTGCTGGACAGCCGTCTTGCGCGTTTCGATCTGGTCGTTGAAGTACTTTTCGATCGCGCCCTGGCTTTCGTTCGCTGCGCGCGCCAGCCTGCTCAGGTGCTGGTCGTACTCCTGCCAACCCTTGGCGGCGAACAACGCCTCGGCCTCGCTTGCTTGGCGCTGTGTGATCATGTTGCCGATGTCCGAGACGACGCCGGCGACCTGATTCTGCGCGCGCAACTCAGCGGCGCGAGCACGCTCGGATTGCGGGAAGATCGTGGAGAAAAGCGAGTCGAACGAAAAGAAGACAGATGTCGCCATGCAAGCAAGGAACATCACCCAGAGGACGGCCGTGCGCGCGATGACGCGTGTCGCATCGAAGTAGGCGCGGAAGGTGTGGGCCTTAGAGGCGACGACGAACAGGCCGACCGCTACCAGTGCGCCGGCTGCCCAGTACAGCAACGTCAGCGCTTGAGCTTTGTCGACCTCGCTAGACTTCGCCGATCCGAATTGGACCGCGAACGCGACGGCTGCCATGGCGATGCCGAGAAGCGTTGCACCCAGCGCGACTTTCAGGCTCGACCGGTCACCTGACGCTACTCCGTTAGGCGCCTGCTGCGTCATGCCAGTCGCGAAGCTTTCGCCGATCAGCCACGCAACGATCAGCATCACGCCTTGGATGCCGAAGGTCACCATCGCCGACAGGATCGGCTCGCCGGTGAAGTTCTTCATGCCATCCCAGGTCGTCCAACCGGAGGCAGCCGAGAGGACGATGCCGGTAGCGCTCAGAAGGCCAAGCTGCCAGTTGGTGAAGAATAAATTCTCAAGGACGGCACCGAGCCGCTTCGCCAAGCCCGAGCGCAAGAGGAGGACAAGCGCCAATCCGCCGAGCAAGAGCGGCGCGGATATATTGGAGAGCGACGAGCGAACAGCATCGACGAGGGCAACGAGATCGAGGCCAGCCATCTTTTTCCTCTGCGCCCGCTAGCGCACCCCAAAACACATCCACACGCCGTGGCTGCGACAACCCATTTTGCAACCGTTCTAAGCCAGATTTCGCCGAATTGGGATAGAACCTTTGCCGCCATCATTGACTAAGAGATGTTCCGGGCTGGGTTGCGGCTCAAATGGGGCCAAAAGGTGCAGATCCCCGCGCGGACGCGTTGAAAGACGTCGAGCTTTCAGCCGCTTTGGTACGGCGGTGCGGAGGGAGGGCTGTGGACACGTGGGGCGGGGCGACACCAACCGGTATGCGCGACGCGGTCGGTTGAGGTAAACTCGACCCCATGGAGCAATATCTCGACCTCATGCGCCGTGTGCGCACCAAAGGTGTCCGCAAAACCGACCGGACCGGTACCGGCACGCTCTCGGTGTTTGGCCACCAGATGCGATTCGACCTCGCCGATGGCTTCCCCATGGTCACGACGAAGAAGGTCCATCTCAAGTCTATCATCCACGAATTGCTATGGTTTTTGGCCGGGGACACCAATGTCGCGTATCTCAAACGGCATGGGGTTTCCATCTGGGACGAGTGGGCGGACGAGCAGGGCGAGTTGGGGCCTGTCTATGGCAAACAGTGGCGGTCGTGGGCCACTCCCGACGGCCGATCGATCGATCAAATCCGCGAGGCGGTAGAGACAATCAAGACCAATCCTGATTCGCGACGGATTATCGTCTCTGCCTGGAACCCGGCCGATATTCCAGACATGGCGTTGGCGCCGTGCCACTGCCTATTCCAGTTCTTCGTCGCCGACGGGAAACTGTCTTGCCAGCTTTATCAGCGGTCGGCCGACGTGTTTCTCGGCGTGCCCTTCAACATCGCAAGCTATGCCGCGCTGACGTTGATGATGGCGCAGGTGACGGGCCTGAAGCCGGGCGATTTCGTGCACACCTTTGGTGACGCGCACCTCTACCTGAACCATCTCGAGCAGGCGGACCTGCAACTGTCACGGACGCCCAGGTCGCTGCCAAAGCTCGAAATCAATCCGGACGTGAGTTCGATTTTCGACTTCACATTCGACGATTTCAAGCTGGTCGGTTACGACCCGCATCCGCACATCAAGGCGCCGGTGGCGGTATGACTGTGGCGGTCAATGTCGCCATCGTTGTCTGTATGGCGCGGAACCGGGTTATCGGCCAGGGCGGGAAAATGCCGTGGCGGATGCCTTCGGATCTCAAGCATTTCAAAGCGTTGACGCTGGGAAAGCCGGTCATCATGGGTCGTAAGACTTATGAGTCCATCGGCAAAGCATTGCCGGGGCGACCGAATATCGTTGTCAGCCGGCAAGCTAGACTTAGATTGCCTGATGCGACGGTTGTTGCCGATCTCGATGCCGGTATCCGACAGGCGACACGGATTGCAGAAGATGCGGGCGGTGATGAGATTTTCGTTATCGGCGGCGGTGAAATCTACGCGCAGGCGCTGCGTTTGGCTGATGTCATCTACGCGACCGTCCTGGCGGCCGACCTCGACGGCGACACCCATTTCCCGGACATTTCCGACCCGCCTTGGGAGGTCGTTTCCCGTAGCCCCCTCGAGCGCACCCCCAAGGACGATTACGACGCCGAGGTCCGGACCTACCGTCGGCGGAGCTGACGCACTTTAAGCATTCCGATAGGTCGTCCGCGCGAAAAGCCGTACTGGGCCCTTTTCCGATCGAACTTTTCCCTTGATTGCTGACCTCTATCCCCCACATCTAGTAGCGGTTTGCGCTCGATGCGGGGGTTGCTTATAAGCGTCGGACTTATTTGCGTTTTTTGAGCATGTCCCCGGTTTTGGTGCAAGGCGCCGCGAAATCGTGGGGCGGCCTCTAAGCGCGTCTTTGGCGATCTGGATCAGCAACCGGTTCAGATCGCGTCTGCATCTCATCTACCTGAAGGGTCGAAGTGAATGCCTTGGAACAACAACAGCGGCGGCGGCGGCGGTGGCCCGTGGGGCAAGGGCGGCGGCGGAGGCGGCGGTCCGTGGGGGCAGGGGCCTTCAGGTGGTGGCGGAGGCGGCAATCGCCCTCAGCCGGATCTTGAGGAGCTCTTGAAGCGCAGCCAGGACAAGTTCAAGCAGGTGATGCCCGGCGGCTCCGGTGGCATCCCCGGCTGGATGATGATCCTTCTCGCTGGCGCTGCCATTGCGCTTGGCGGTTTCTATCTCTTCACCTTCCGCGTCAATCCGGATGAAGCCGGCGTTGTCATGCGGTTTGGACGCTATGACCGGCTTGCGACACCCGGCTTGCATTTCCGCTGGCCCCCGCCAATCGAAGAAGTGCGCACGCCTAAAGTCACGCGCCAAAACATCATCGAAATCGGCATGCGTTCGGGTGTTCCAGGACGCGGGTACGCGGCGACGTCACGTGACGTCGCGGAAGAAAGCCTGATGCTGACGGGCGACGAAAATATCGTCGACATCGATTTCGTGGTCTTCTGGCGCATTCGTCCCGATCGGGTTCAGGACTATCTCTTCAACATTCAGAACCCGGAGACGACGGTCAAGGAAGTCGCCGAGAGCGCGATGCGCGAAATTGTCGGCCAATCGAATATCCAACCGATCCTGACCGAAGCCCGCCAGAAGACCGAGCAGGCTGTGCAGAAGCTCATTCAAGACACGCTGGATCAATATAACTCCGGCATCCGCATCGATCAGGTGCAGCTGCAGAAGGTCGATCCTCCGGAACAGGTCATCGACGCCTTCCGTGACGTTCAGGCGGCACGCGCCGACAAGGAGCGGCTGCAGAACGAAGCGAACCGCTATGCCAACGAAGTCATCCCGCAAGCGCGCGGCGAACGCGACCGCATGTTCCAGCAGGCGGAGGGCTATAAGCAGCAGGCCGTCGCCGAGGCAACGGGTCAGGCGTCGCGCTTCCTGAAAGTCTACGAAGAGTACAAGAAGGCGCCGGAAGTTACGCGCCGTCGCATGTACTTCGAGACCATGGAACGCGTGATGACGGGTACCGACAAGATCATTCTCGACAACAAGAGTGGCGGCCAGGGGGTTGTTCCGTTCCTGCCCCTGGACCAGTTGCAGCGCAAGAAAGAAGGGGCGAACTGATCATGCAGAAGTTCTTAGCATTTCTGGTGGTCCTGTTCGGCGGTGCCGCCGCGATCGCCTCGTTCGCCTTCTTCGTCGTTCACCAGAACGAACAGGCCATTGTTCTCGAGTTCGGCAAGCCCGTGCGCATCATCGAGCAGCCCGGGCTTCATTGGAAGATTCCGGTCGTGCAGAACGTGGAGTACTTCGACAAGCGTATCCTCGACCTCGATACGCAGCCGCAGGAAATCACGGCGTCCGACCAGAAGCGCCTGATCGTCGATGCGTTCACGCGCTACAAGATCACGGATCCGCTGAAGTTCTATCAGGCGGTACGCACCGAGGCCCGCGTTCGCCAGACACTTGGACCGATCGTCGACAGTGCGCTGAGACGCGTTCTCGGCAGCTCGACCTTCCAGGATCTCGTCAAAGACAAGCGCGAGGACCTGATGAAGCGCATCGCCAAACAGGTCAATGACGAGGGCAAAGATTTCGGCCTCGAAGTCGTCGACGTCCGCATCAAGCGGGCCGATCTGCCGCCACAGAACTCGAAGAGCGTTTTCGAGCGCATGCGCTCAGAGCGCCAGAGAGAGGCGCAGGAATTCCGCTCGACGGGTGCCGCCGAGGCCAACCGCATCCGCGCCACCGCCGAGCGTGAAGCGACGATCATCAAGGCTGAGGCGCAATCCAAGGCCGAGCAGGTTCGAGGCGAAGGCGACGCGGAGCGCAACCGCATCTTTGCCGAGGCGTACAATCGCGATCCTGACTTCTTCGGGTTCTACCGCTCGATGCTGGCTTACGAGCAGGGCATCAAGTCGACGGATACGCGGATGCTGTTGTCGCCGGATAGTGAATTCTTCCGCTACTTCAACAGCCCAACAGGCCCTGCCAAGCCGAGACAATGAGCGATCTCATCGTGGCCCTCGGTCTCGTTCTCGTGATCGAGGGTCTACTTTGGGCGGCTTTCCCGCGGGCGGGACGGGCGCTCCTGGAGGCCATGGCCAGCACGGACGAGGGTGTCGTTCGACTCGCCGGAGCGATCTCGATCGCTTGCGGCGTGGCCGTCGTCTGGTGGGTCCGAGGTTGACCGGCGGGCCGGATATCGATAGTTGCGAGGTCTCGAAACCGGGCACGCGAGTATCATGGCCAAGAAAACTGCCGTTGAAGCCGATCCTATGATCGAGGCTGCCGAGGAGGCAGCCGGACTCTTGAAGGCGATGGCGAATCCCGTCCGGTTGCGGCTTCTTTGCATTCTTGCCGAAAGCGAGATGCCCGTCGGAGAGCTGGCTGAACGGCTCAACATCCGGCTACAGGCGACAAGCCAGCAGCTCGCTCAGCTGCGGCTCGAGGGCCTGATTCAGACCCGTAAAGAAGCGCAGCGGGTTTATTACCGGCTCGCCAGCAAGGATATCGAGCGTCTCTTGAAGACCTTGCGGAAGATTTACTGCCCTTGAGAGCAGTTGCTCTCAGCGCATGATCGGCAATCCGGACGCCGCCCAGGCCTTGATACCGCCCGTGACATGGGTGTCGTGCGGCAGTCCCAGCTTCTGGCAGGTCGCGACAGCTGTGGCGGAGCGGGCGCCGGACAAACAATAGAAGACGACTGGTTTGTCGGATGGCAACTTCCCAATCCGATCCGCAATAGCGGACAGGGGCATGTGCAGTGCCCCCTGAATATGGGACTCGATCCACTCGCGATGTTCGCGCACGTCGACGAGGCGGATCTCTCCGGCGAGGGCGCGCTTTTGCGCCTCGGCAGGTGAGATTTCCTTTGCTGACTGGGACTTGAACAATCCGAACATCTTCGTCTCCGCCGATTGAACACGCATCGCTGTTTACATTTATTTGCAGAGTTATGCAAGTATGCAGGAAGATTGCGCCACATCAACGCCGCGACAGAGAATGGCGGGCAGGGATTGATCGCCGGCGCCTGGGACGCGCCGGCATTTCGAAAATCAACCGCGAGACACGCCCATGGGCACGCCGACCGAGAACTGGCCAGAACTGACGAAGCAGCTGAGTTCCATGCTGCGCGATCTCAGAGTAGGCAATCCCGACGTCATGAAGACGTTCACGAGCATGGCGCAGGTCGCGCTGGCGCCGAAAGCCTTGGACACCAAAACGAAGGAGCTGATCGCCTTGGCCATCGGCGTCGCGACGCGCTGCGACGACTGCATCGCGTTCCATGCCAAGGCTGCCGTGGATCAGGGCGCGAGTGAAGCCGAGGTACAAGAAACGCTTGCCATGGCGATCTACATGGGAGCGGGACCGTCGGTCATGTACGCCAGTCACGCGTTTCAGGCCTTCAAGCAGTTCGCAGCAAGCAAAGTACAGCCCGGCGAATAGTGCGGCCCTCGCCTCTCCAGAGAAATACTGGAGAGGCAAATAGGATGCGTCAGACCAACTTACCGCGAGCGGCGACCGGCAACACATCGACGATCTCGTTGTTGCGGACGGCGATCAGCTGATCGACCATGTTCACGACGACGCAGACGTGGTTCGGGATGATGCGGACGATGTCGCCGACTTTCGGACGGTTGTTGCACTTGGACAGGTCGAGCATGCCGTGCTCTTCGGCGAAGCCTTTGATTTTCGCTTCGGGGTGCTCAAGGATCAGGCCGTAACCGTCCATGCCGCCACCCGTATCACTGGTCAGCGTCTTGGAGCCCGAGTCAAGGATGCCGCGTTCGGGACCGGCGCGAGAAACGACTGTCGCGAACACTTGCAGCGCGCAGTCGTCCAGTGTGGCGACGCCGACTGCCACCTGCATGCGGTCGTTGAAGATGTGCGTTCCTGCACGATGTTCCGTCGCGCCTTTCAACTTGCCGACGTTCAGAAGGTTCGGCGAGCCGCCGGTCGAGACGACCTCCGCCGTCAAGCCAAGTTCACGGATGCCGGCGTTCGCCTCTTCAAGGAATGCCTGGGCCTCGGGCCAGCCCTTCTCAGTCGGATAGAACAGAAAGCCCTTGAACGTCAGGCCCGCGGAATTCTTGATCTCCTTGGCGAGCGCGATCGCTTCACGAGCGGTTTCGACACCGGCGCGTTTGCGGCCGGTATCGCATTCGACGACGACGCCGAGCGGCATTTCAGCTTGGCGCGCAGCTTCTTTGTATGTTTCGAGCGTCACTGGGTTATCGCAGCAGACTTTCACATCTGGGGCCTTGCGCAGCAGCGCCCCCAATCGATTTGCGCGAGCTTCGCCAATCAAATTGTAGCTGACGAGAATGTCACCGATGCCGGCGGCCGCCATGACTTCGGCCTCACCGAGTTTCTGGCAGGTGATGCCTTTTGCGCCACCTTCAATCTGCTTCAGTGCCAGGACAGGGCTTTTGTGCGTCTTGATGTGCGGACGGTTGGCCACGCCCGCCTTGTCGCAATAGGCCTGTACGCGCGCGTTGTTGCGATCAACTTTATCCAGATCGATCACCACGGCGGGCGTACCGAACTCGGCCGCAACGCGACGTTTCAATTCATCCAGGCTCGCCATCGTCGTCTCCGGCTGGCTTACAATATCTTTGCCAAGTAGCGCACGGTTTTGCCGCTCTCTGCAAGCAGCGCTTCGCCGACAGGCGCGAAACCCTGCCGCGCGTGAAATGCATCGGATGCGGGGTTGGGCGGATCGGAATTGACTTCACAGCAGAGCATGTTGTGGCCTGCGCCGTGCGCGCGTTCGGTCAGTTCGGCGTAAAAGGCTGCCGCAATGCCGGAGCGGCGGCGCTGCGGCGCGACCACAACGCGGTCGATATAGACGAAGCGGGGGTAGCGGGCCTTGAACCATGCGTAATTCTTGCTGGGAATAGCGCCATTCTCGTCAAAGGCAAGAATGAACGCCTCGCTGTCTTCGGTTGCCAGTCCCGCGAATGCCCGCGCGATCAGGCCGCCGAATTCCTCGTTTGTCTGAAAGGACAGCTCGATAGCGTGAGCGTTGTTGAGGCGATGCAGCTTACCTCGGTCCGCTGCGGAGATCGGAACGATGCCAGTCATGATGGCGACCGGGTGCTCGCGAACAGTCCCATCAATTCGGCGACGGCGGCGCTTGGCGTCGTCATGCCGTCGTGGACTGCCTGTTCGAGTTTCGGCAAACGATCGGCTACCTGCTTGTTTGCTTTCAACGCCGCCATAAGCTCTTCCTCCAACATGGCACGCATCCAGCGGACGGCCTGATCGCTTCTGCGGCGTTGGAATGCGCCCGTGGCGGTCAGTTTTTCGCGATGCTCGGTAACCTTGGCCCACAACGCTTCGAGGCCGGCGTTGGTGAGCCCCGAGACGGTCAGAACGGGCGGCGTCCATTCCGGCGTCAACGGCGTCAGAATATGAAGTGCGTTCTGGTAGTCGGCTGCGGCGCGGGTGGCGCGCGAGAGATTATCGCCGTCAGCCTTGTTGATGCAGACGATGTCGGCGAGCTCGATGACGCCCTTCTTGATGCCTTGAAGATCGTCACCACCGCCAGCAAGCAGGAGCACCACGAAGATGTCGACCATGTCGGCGACCGTCGTTTCGCTCTGCCCGACGCCGACGGTTTCGACGATGACGACATCGAAGCCTGCTGCTTCGCACAGCGCCATGGTTTCACGCGTTTTCCTGGCGACGCCGCCGAGCGTCCCCGACGTCGGGGACGGGCGTATGAACGCGTGTTCGGCTTGGGCAAGACGGTTCATGCGCGTCTTGTCGCCGAGAATCGACCCACCGGTGCGGGACGAGGTCGGGTCGACAGCAAGGACCGCCACTTTGTGGCCGGCCTCTACGAGGTTCATGCCGAGTTGGTCGATGGTGGTCGACTTACCGACACCCGGCACTCCCGTGATCCCGATCCGATGGGCGCGGCCGGTCATCGGCAGGATCGCTTCGAGCACCTGGCGCGCCTCCGCTTGATGCTCCGGGCGATTACTTTCGACAAGGGTTATCGCCCTGGCGAGAACCGCCCGATCGCCCCGGCGGACGCCATCGACGTATTGCTCGACGCTGAGACGTGCCGTCCGTCGCGGAGGCAGGCTGGTGTTCAATGTCTGTTCCTCCTCCGCCGCCTGCCCATTTTTCGGGCGTCCATACCCACTGCTGGGGCCACACTGCCCTAAAAGAGATATTGTTTCGATGCGTTCGTTCGTCGGGCTGGCGCCTTTGATCGGCCTGCATTATTCGCCATCAGACAGACCATGATTCCATAGAGAAGGCCACGATGTCAGAGACCCCGACCTCCACCGACAAGTCGCACACGTCCCAGCAACTTCTGCACCTCGTGTTCGGCGGCGAACTCACCTCCCTCAAAACGGTGGAATTCGCCGACCTGTCGAAGCTCGATATCGTAGGCATTTATCCCAACTACGCCGAGGCGCACAAAGCCTGGAAAGCTGCGGCGCAGCGCACTGTGGATCAAGCGCAAACGCGATATTTCATTGTGCACATGCACAAACTGCTCGATCCGCGCACTTGATCTCTGATACCACCCGCAAAACGCACGCTACGGGTCGTTGACGCCGCGGCGCTGAATCGATTTCACTCCTGCGGCAAGCCGGGTACCCGGGCTACTTTTTGGGAACGAACGTCCAACGTGCCGACGCAGTCAAAGCGCTCGCTCGATTTCGACCCTGCGACGCGTAGCGTGGTGGCGCGGTTCACGCGCGAATGGATCGCGCCGCGTTGGCGGGCGATCGGGATGGTGTTCTTGGTCGCGCTCGGCCTCAGCGCGGCAACCGCCGGCTATCCGGCGGTTATCAAGCTGGCTTTCGACTCACTCGGCCAAGGCAAGTTCGAGCAGCTTTGGAAGGTATTGGCGGCGATTGTCACCGTCACGGCGTTTCGAGGTCTCTTTCTCTATCTGCACCAGATCCTGAGCAATTCGCTCGTGATGAGCCTCGCCGCGGATCTGCAGCGCCGGTCGTTCTCGCATCTGATCTCATCGGACTATGCGCAGCTGACAAGAGAGAGCACGGGGCAATTAGTGTCGCGGCTCACGCACGATATTCACGTCATTCAGAATGCCTGTCAGGTCGCCTTGACGACCATCCTGCGCGATATCGTTTCGGTGTTCGGTCTCGTTGCCTACATGATCTACACCGATTGGATCCTGTCGCTGATCGTCTTCGCGATCTATCCAATCGCCATCCTGCCGATCATTCTCATCAGCCAGCGACTGAAGAAAACGGCGAAGAAGACACAGAGCGAGATCGGCGATCTCACGTCGCTTTTGACCGAAAAGCTGTCCGGCGCGCGGCTCATCAAGATGTTCAGGCTCGAGAGCTACGCGGGCCAGAAGCTCGACCAGTCGTTCCGGAAGGTGCTGCGGCTGCGCTTGAAGGCCGTGCATCAGCGGGCACGCCTCGGCCCGATCCTCGAAGCGCTGGCTGGTGTTGCGATCGCTGGTGTTATCGCGCTCGCGTCCTGGCGTATCTCGTCAGGCATCGCCACCACGGGCGATTTCATGGCGTTCATGTCCTGCCTGCTTCTGGCGGCTGCAAACCTCCGGTCGATCGGCAACTTTTCAACGGGCATTCAAGATGGCATTGCCGGCGCCGAGCGGATGTATGAACTGCTCGATCGCCTGCCCACCATCACAAACCGCCCCAGTGCACGGCCGATCGCGCTCGTTGATGGCCAAATCGATTTCAACAATGTTTCGTTCGTCTATGAGGGCAAAGAGGACGCGGCGCTTCACGACGTGACGGTGTCGATCCCAGGTGGCAAGACGGCGGCCATCGTCGGGCGCTCGGGGGCGGGCAAGTCGACACTGATCAACCTCGTGCCGCGGCTATTCGATGTTCAATCCGGTTCGATCATGGTCGATGGCCAAGACGTGCGTGATGTCACGCTCGAGAGCCTGCGAGGTGCGATTTCCATCGTCAGCCAGGACATTACGCTGTTTGACGACACGATCCGCAACAACATTGCACTCGGCAAACTCGGTGCCACCGAAGAAGAAATCATCGCGGCGGCCAAGGCTGCGGCGGCGCACGATTTCATCATGGCGCAATCCAACGGATACGACACAGAAATCGGCGAAACCGGGATGCGGTTGTCGGGCGGTCAGCGCCAACGCATTGCCTTGGCGCGCGCGATTTTGAAGGACGCGCCGATTCTGCTGCTCGACGAGGCGACTAGCGCACTCGACACGGAGAGTGAGCGACTGGTGCAGGATGCGCTGACAAGGTTTACCCGCAACCGCACAACGCTCATCATCGCGCATCGGCTTTCGACCATTCAGCGCGCGGATATGATTTGCGTCATGGACGGGGGCCGCGTGGTCGAGGTCGGCACGCATGTCGAGCTGTTGGCACGCGATGGCTTTTATGCGCGCCTGCATCGGTCCCAGATCCTTCTTCAGGCGGAAAGCCCGTCAGCGGCGATCAATTGACGCGCCGGAACCTGTAGGCTCAATTCGGGTTAGCCTTGCATCGGCTGCAGGTTCGCGGCAAATGCTAACGGACGAGTGCGCGCAGCCTGCCGGACACAGCAACGCCCCTGATGGCCACACCGCTGATATCGAAGACATCCACTTCGACGCGCGCGATCGATCGCGCCGCGGGCAGCATGCTTGCGAAATTCATCAACTTCACGTTCGCGTCGTCATCGCCGCCACCGCTGTATGACGAGCACATGGCGATCTTTGCCGAGAACCATCCGTTCATCATGGCGATGTGGCATGGGCAATTCATGCTGCTGCCCGTCATGCCACGGCCGGGGATCCCGGCGAAGGTGATGCTGGCGCTGCATCGAGACGCGGAGGCGATGGCGGAGGCACTGCGGCATTTCGATCTGGAGCTCATTCGCGGCGCAGGCGCAGGCGTCAAAGGCAAGGATCGGGGCGGCGCCAACGCGTTCCGCAATGCCGTGCATGCGCTGGAGCAGGGGTTCAGCGTCGCAATGACTGCCGATGTCCCGCCGGGTCCCTCCCGGCGGGCCGGTCATGGCGTCGTGACCCTGGCAAAGGTGAGTGGCCGCCCGATCCTGCCGGTGGCGCTCGCCTCTTCACGCTTTCTGACTTTGAACACCTGGAGCCGGATGACCGTCAACTTGCCGGGCTCTCGGCTCGGTGCATCGCTTGGCGATGTCATCCACGTGCCTGCCGATGCGACGCCTGAGCAACTTGAAGAGTACCGGCAGAAAGTCGAGCTCGCTCTCAACGTCGCGACTGTGGATGCCTATTCCCGCGCCGGCGTCAGTCCGCGCCGGGCGTTGCCGCCGCGGCAACTGGCGGAGCAAGGCGCCATGAAGCCTGGATTAGGGCTCAAATCCTATCGCGCTTTGACCACTGTTGGCCGGCCCGCGGTACCGTTGTTGCTGTCATGGCGGGAACGTCATGGCAAGGAGATCAGCGCGCGGCGCAATGAGCGCTACGGCATCGCGTCCGCATCCCGGCAGCCGGGATCGCTCGTCTGGTTTCATGCGGCGAGTGTCGGCGAAACGGCGACTGTCCTGCCGCTCATCGAAGCGCTCAAACGGGAGCGGCCCGATCTTCAAATGCTGCTGACGACAGGAACGGTCAGCTCGGCCCGCTTCGTCGAGGGGCGCCAAGTCGCTGGACTGGTGCATCAATTCGTACCGCTCGACGTGGTGCCGTACGTGCGGCAGTTTCTCGACCATTGGCGACCGTCGCTGGCTCTGTTCGTCGAAAGCGAGATCTGGCCAAATCTGCTGATGGAGACCTCCCAGCGCGATATTCCCGTGGTCGTCGTCAATGCGCGAATGTCCAAGGGATCGTTCCGCCGCTGGCGCAAGCGTCCGCAAGTGTCGAACCCGCTGTTCAGCCGGTTCCATACTGTCATCGCGCAGAACAAGGCGTATGCCTTGCGGTTCACCGATCTCGGCGTCACCCGTGTGCTGGATGGCGGTAATCTGAAGATCGACGTGCCGCCGTTGCCCGTCGACAAGAGTGCCCTCGCGTCGTTCAAAGAACAGACGGCTGGGCGCATCGTGTGGCTTGCGGCATCTACGCATGCCGACGAGGAGAAGATTGCCGGTGCGGCTCATCTCTCACTCCGCGCAAAGTTTCCGCTTCTGCTTTCCGTCATCGTCCCGCGGCACCCTGAACGCGCGGATGCCATAGCGGCGGATCTGACGGCCATGGGCCTCAGGATCGCGCGGCGCTCGAAGGGCGAAGCTCCCAGCGCGGAGACGGATGTCTATCTTGCCGATACGCTTGGCGAGCTCGGCACCTGGTTTGCAGCATCTGCGATCACATTCATGGGCAAGTCGCTGGCGAAAGATGGCGGAGGACACAATCCGATCGAGCCGATCAGACTAGGCTCGACCGTCATCACCGGCCCCTCGTGGCATAACTTCGACGACTTCTACAAAGCCCTGCTCGCGGCGCACGCCGCACTCGAGGTGAAAGACGGTGACGAGTTGGCTGCGACTATTGCGCGTCTGTTGTCGACCCCGGAGGAGCTCGGGATCGTCAAATCGAATGCCGAACGGTGCATCGCGGCGATGGGAGGAGCACTTGCCAAGTCGCTCGACCTGATCCTGCCACTGCCGCCGCCGCCCGCTTCCAATCACCCCGCGCCTGTAGAAGAGATTGCGATTGCGCCGTGACGAACCCGGCTGGTGGTACGACGAGCGGGCGCATGCCGTGCCCCGCATGCTCGCCCCGCTGTCGCTGCTCTATGGTTTCGTTGCGGGGCGGCGACTTCGGCGACCGCCAGCCTACCGGTCGCGACTGCCGGTCATCTGCATTGGCAATTTCACGGCCGGGGGAAGCGGCAAGACGCCGTTCACGGCGTCCGTCTGCCGTTGGTTCGCCGAGCGTGGCCGCAGGCCTGCCATTCTCACGCGAGGCTATGGCGGCTCGTCGCGCGGCCCGATCTGGGTCGGGGACGCTGACGATGCCAGTCAGGTCGGCGACGAGGCATTGTTACTCGCTCGCGTCGCACCGACTGTCGTGTCGCGTGACAGAGGCAAAGGTGCGCAACTTATCGAGGCGGACGAACGCGGCTTCGACGTCATCGTCATGGACGACGGCTTTCAAAACCGGTCGCTCGCCAAGTCGCTTAGCCTCGTGCTGGTGAGTGCTCACCGTGGCCTCGGCAACGGCCAGGTGATTCCAAGCGGGCCATTGCGCGCGCCGCTCGAGGCACAGATTTCGGACGCCGGTGCAATCGTTGTCATCGATGGTGTCCCGCGATCAGGAGCGGAGCAATGGAAACGCCTCTCTTCCGCATTCGCGGCAATGACAGCGGCGCCCATTCTGAAGGCCAGGATCGAGCCCGTGGGCTCGGACGACCTCAAAGGCAAGCCGGTGATCGCCTACTGCGGCATCGCGGGGCCGGAGCGGTTCTTCGATACGGTTCAGGCGCTCGGCGCCCAGATCCGGGCACGGGTGGCCTTCCCCGACCATCATCCGCTCAGCGAGAGTGAGGCTAGCAGCCTCCTTGCGGCGGCGCGGAATGCCAATGCCATACTGGTGACCACTGAGAAGGATATCGCCCGTCTCGCCAAGGAAAGCGGCGCCCGGGAAACCTTGCGCGCGGCCTCGGTCGCCATACCAATCCGGGTCGCTTTGAAAGCAAGCGAAGAAGAACGCCTTGGACGCCTACTAGCGCAAGCAGCCGGGCTCTCGTAATTTTCGATCTGACAGCTTATATTATGGCAGTTCGCCGGAACGCATGAGCAACGCCATGACCACTGCTGCCCCTGTCCGCCGCAAGCTCGCCATCATGTCCATGACCGACGCCGCCGCAAAGCGCGTTGCG
>JAPXTA010000028.1:0-43842 GCA_033812735.1 Hyphomicrobiaceae bacterium
GTCCTGTTCTCGCAGAGCCTGCTCGGCCGCAAGAAGTGGGTGAAGTGAGAGATATCGACATGACCAAGACATCGACCAAATCACCCGCCCTCGACCGCCGCGCCGTGGTCAAGACGCTGCTCGCCGGCAACGATAAAGTTCTGCTGGTAACGGGCCTCGGCTCGCCGTCCTATGACGCAATGGCGTCTGGCGACCGCGACCGCACCTACTACCTCTGGGGCGCCATGGGCGGCGCGGCCATGATGGGCATGGGCCTGGCCGTCGCTCAACCAAAGGAAGCCGTCTGCGTTCTCACGGGTGACGGTGAAGCCCTGATGGGCATCGGAGCGCTCGCCACCATCGGCGCACACAAGGTCAAGAACCTGACCGTCATCGTGCTCGACAACGCCCACTACGGCGAAACCGGCATGCAGGCGAGCCATACCGGCCTCGGCGTGGACCTCGCGGCCGTCGCCAAGGCTTCGGGCTTTGCGACCGCCGAAACCATTGAAACAATGGACGGAGTCGAGGCGCTCGCTAAGCGTTTGGTCAAACCGTCCGGCCCCGCCTTCGCCACCATCCGGATCGCCGCCAACGACCCGCCCCGTGTTCTGCCGCCCCGCGACGGCGTTCACGTCAAGAACCGCTTCCGGGCCGCGCTGGGTTTCGGTACGATCTGACCACGCCTCTAACTAGGAGACTGAAATGACCTTTACGATCTCGCGCCGCGATGCGCTCCGCGCTGCCGGCGCCGCCGGCCTCATGGTCGGTCTTGGCGGCCGCGCCGCCTTCGCCCAGCAGAACTTCTTCCGCATCGGCACCGGCGGCACCGCCGGCACCTACTACCCGATCGGTGGCATCATCGCGAACGCGATCTCGACCGACAAGCTCGTCTCGACCGCACAGGCAACCGGCGGCTCTGTCGCCAACGTCAACGGCATCTCGTCTGGCGCGATGGAATCCGGCTTCTCGCAGTCCGACGTTGCCGCCTGGGCCTATACCGGCACCGGCGTCTACGAAGGCAAGCCGAAGGTCGAGGGGCTGCGCGCCATCGCCAACCTCTATGCCGAAACGGTCCACATCGTCGTCAAGAAGGGCCTCGGCGCCAAGTCGATCGCCGACTTGAAGGGCAAGCGTATCTCGATCGACGAACCGGGCTCCGGCTCGCTCATCAACGCCAAGGCGATCCTGGCCGCGTATGGCCTGAAGGACGGCGACTACAAAGCCGAGAACCTGAAGCCGGGGCCATCCGCTGAAAAGCTGAAGGACGGCGGCATCGACGCCTTCTTCATCACCGGCGGCTATCCGGTCGCAGCTGTGACCGAACTCGCGACCACCACGGGCGTCGAACTCCTTCCGGTTGATGGCGAGGCCGCAGCCAAGCTGATGGCCGCTTCGAAGTTCTTCGCCGCCGACACGATTCCCGATGGCGCCTACAAGGACGTCAAGGCTGTGAAAACGGTGTCGGTCGGCGCTCAGTGGGTGACGAGCGACAAGGTCCCGGCAGACGTCGTTTATGAGGTGACGAAGGCGCTCTGGTCCGACAAGACACGTGCGTCGCTCGACGCGGGCCACGCCAAGGGCAAGGCAATCCAGAAGGCGACCGCCCTCGCCGGTATTGCCATCCCGCTCCACCCCGGCGCCGAGAAGTTCTACAAGGAAGCCGGTTTGCTGAAATAAGCCCGGTCTGAAAATCCCGATCCCGCGCGCCACCGGCGTCGCGGGATCGGTTTTGTCTGCCCCCGGCTGACATCCGCCGCCCGGTCTGCTACGGCGAAGCCGGACCAATCTGGCCCTGAAAGGGCTTTCCGAGGAAACCGCTCAATGTCCTTCGTCTTCGCGCCCCAGCCCCAACCAGCCCTGCCCATCGTTGGCAACACTGCACAGTTTCCCGTTCATCGCATCTACTGCGTCGGCCGCAACTATGCCGAGCACGCCATCGAGATGGGCCACGACCCGAACAAGGAGCCGCCGTTCTTCTTCCAGAAGAACCCGGGCAACATCCTTCTCTCGAAGGAATTCCCTTATCCTTCGCAGACCAAGGACCTCCACTTCGAAATCGAGCTGGTCGTCGCGCTGAAGTCAGGCGGCACCAACATCAAGGCTGCCGACGCCATGCAGCACGTCTACGGCTACGCCGTCGGCCTCGACATGACCCGCCGCGATCTCCAGAACGCGCAGAAGAAGCTCGGTCGCCCCTGGGAAATCGGTAAGGCGTTCGAGCACTCCGCCCCCTGCACGCCGATCTATCCGGCTGAAAAGATCGGCCATCCCACGAAGGGCGCCATCTGGGTCGACGTTAACGGCGAGCGCCGCCAGACCGGCGATCTCAATCAGATGATCTGGGACATCCCGAACCAGATCGCGTTCTTGTCCGAACTCTTCGAACTGAAGGCCGGCGACCTGATCTTCACCGGCACACCCGCAGGCGTCGGCTCGCTCAAGAAGGGCGACAAGCTGCACGGCCACGTAGACGGCGTCGCTGATCTTGATGTCGTGGTCGTCTGATCGCTTCCCACGCCGCTGAAACATCAACGCCCGCTGGCTCAAACCAGCGGGCGTCTTTGTTTTCGGTTCGGCATCAACACGAACGGCCGCTTTTCGCCAGTCATCCCGGCGAGGGCGGGGACCCACGGCAACCCGCATCATGACGAACAAGCGACATTGTTCGCTACTTCGTCTCCTCGAACAACTCCCGCCCGATCAGCATCCGCCGGATCTCGCTCGTCCCCGCGCCAATCTCGTAGAGCTTGGCGTCGCGCAGCAGGCGGCCGGTCGCATAATCGTTGATGTAGCCGTTGCCGCCGAGAATCTGGATCGCATCGAGCGCGAGCTTCGTGCCCTTCTCCGCCGCGAACAGGATCGCACCCGCCGCATCCTTGCGCGTCGTCTTGCCGGCATCGCAGGCCTTCGCGACCGCATATACATAAGCGCGCGCCGCATTCATCTCGGTGTACATGTCGGCGACCTTGCCCTGGATGAGCTGGAATTCGCCGATCGATTTGCCGAACTGCTTGCGCTCGTGAATGTACGGCACGACGATATCCATCGCCGCCTGCATGATGCCAAGCGGCCCTGCTGCAAGCACCGCGCGCTCGTAATCGAGCCCGCTCATCAGCACGTTGACGCCCTTGCCGATCGCCCCGAGCACATTCTCCTCAGGAACCTCGCAGTCCTCGAACACCAGCTCTCCCGTCGACGAGCCGCGCATGCCGAGCTTGTCGAGCTTCTGCGCCACCTTGAAGCCCTTGCTCGGAACCTCGACGAGAAACGCAGTGATGCCGCGCGAGCCTGCACTCGGGTCCGTCTTGGCATAGACGACGATCAGGTTCGCGTCGGGCGAATTGGTGATCCACATCTTCGTGCCGTTGAGCACGTAGCGATCGCCCTTCTTCTCGGCCCGCAACTGCATCGAAACGACGTCCGATCCCGCGCCGGCCTCGCTCATGGCGAGCGATCCGACATGGTCCCCCGAGATCAGCTTCGGCAGATATTTCTTCTTCTGAGCGGGCGTTCCGTTGCGCCGGATCTGGTTCACGCACAGGTTCGAATGCGCGCCATACGAAAGCCCGACCGAAGCCGAGCCACGCGACACCTCTTCGACGGCGATCACGTGCTCGAGGTAGCCGAGACCCGACCCGCCATACTCCTCCTCGACCGTGATGCCATGCAGCCCGAGCGCGCCCATCTTGGGCCAAAGTTCGCGCGGGAAGCGGTCCGTCTTGTCGATCTCCGCAGCGATCGGCGCGACCTCGTCAGCCGTAAACCCGCGTACCGTGTCGCGAAGCTGGTCGGCCGTCTCGCCAAGACCGAAGTCGAGGGACGGATAATCGTTGCGGATGGTCATGAGCACACTCCCGGCAGTCAAGGCTTTCACCTTGCGTACTGCCCGGACGCACTTTGAGCAAGGCGGCCTTTGGCGGCGCGGTTAGGGACGGCGAGTTGCAGGCCTAGATGCCTGCGCCGTCCGCACGCCGCGTCGTTGCTGCTCGGCCACTCTGCGCTCAACCATGGCCGTTTGCAGCGCGATCCATTTTCGGCAGCTAGCGAGTGTCCGTTCGCAGGTGACTTGGACGGCGGAAGTCGTCGTGCTCGCCGCCCCCGGTGCTGCCACCAGAGCCACCGGCATCGTTGCGGGCCTCGCGGACCCTGCGGCGAGGCGGTTGCTCGCGCTCTCGTTCGACGACGGGCCGGCTGGCGACGATCGGCTTGATGAGAGCGGGAGCGGGTGTGCGCGGATTTGCGACAATTGGGGAGATAGCGGCAGTCTCGACGGCAGCGCCATCTGACTCGCTCGCGGGCTGGGCAGCGGCAACGGTTTCCACGTCGCTGCGAGCGGGTTCGCATCGTCCGCTTCGTTGCTCGACAAGGCCGCGATTTGCGCCTTGCCGCACACGGCTAAAGGGCCGTGAGAGGCCACCTCCCCATCGCCGGAAGGATCGATCCAATACCGCCCCTCGCACACCGACACGCGCGCGAGGCGTCGCGACTGCTCGAAGTTGTCGTAAACGTCTTTCAGATTGCGCCAGAAATCGTACCATTCGTGCAGCGCGAAGGCCCGCATGTTGTCTTCCGTCATTCGGAACGGAAACGCGTGAACCTGGATCGCCTCTTGCCCGTTCTTGAGCGCGGCTTGCGAGAGCGAGAAGATTTCTTCAATGACTGGATTTGTCATTGCGAAACAGCCGACAGATCCGCAACCGCCATGGATCAGGATATACGAGCCGGTCCGCTGAAACTGCCGGTCGAGCGCGTTTGGAAATCCGAGATTGAGTGAACGCGGGTGCCGCCCGATCATATGCAGCTGCCGCTGGGTGACGGTGTAAACGCCCTCTGGCGACTGCTTGTCGCCTTCAGATACCTTCGGGCCGAGCGTCCCTGACCAGTGGCAAATCGGATAGGTCGCAAAATGCTCGAAGCGGTCGCCCTTCTGCATCCAAACTTCGAGTTCGCTCTCCGCTTTGAAGACGCGGATGAATATCGCACTGCCCGCGGCAAGCCCCTTGTCTGCGAGCCGCTCGGCGAGTTGCGCGACGTTCGGTGTTCCAGGCAGAGGCAATTGCCCGATCGCTTCGGCGCGCTGGCGCTCGATCCGGTCAGGCGCAACATCCTTGAGCTCGATCCGGAAGGCTTGCGCTGCTGGAACCGCAATGACGGCCGCACAGGCGAACGCAATAGCGGAGGCTCTAGCGCGTGTGCGCGTTAGTCGATGTCTCGTCGGTATCGTCATGCGGCTCCGCGCGACACATTACACAACAACGAAAGACCACCGGCGCCTACGCCAGCGCTGCCTTCCTGCCTCAATTATCGCGCGCGAATTTAGCAGGAAGCGTGGCGAAGCCAATCGGTCACTGTCGATTAACGGTCGCCTGTGACTTGATGGCAGTCGCTCAGGATCTGGACTAGCCTCAGTCCAGTAAACCGGGCCGGCCGTAGAGGAGCTGCGAGTCATGAACTTTGCAAGGTGGTCGTCAGGAACACTCGCAGCAGCGACGTCGCTATTATTAATGACGTATGCATCGATCGATGCAGCGACCGCCCAGAAGGGGCCGTTGGTCCATTCCGCACAGATTGGCGGCACGGACGTTAACCTGCCCGTCAATGCCGGCGATTGCGCCCTCGAGAGGTCGAATCCGGTCGACAAGCGCGCCATAGAACTCGTCGAGAGCCTGATCGCCGGCAATAATCAGCTGCACCTCTCTGTCACCAGTTGCGACGACCTGGTCGCCTGGCGAGAGAGGCGCCTTCCAAATCTGAAGGACTATAAACAGGTTCAGTCGGGCATCGCGCTGCACCAGACGAATCTGTTGGGCCAGGAAAAGGCTGCAATCGCAGCCAATTGCAACGCGATGCGCCAGCAAGGCGGCGCTCTGGTGAGCCAAGCCTCCGCCACCATCCAGCAACGGCTCGAACAAGCCCAGCAACATGCCCTGATCCAGAATATTTCCCTTCTGGGCGCGCTCGATGAAGACGAATACGGCTGCTACACCGGCCTGCTGATAAAAGGGCAGACCGAACAGGGCACACCAAAAGCGCAGCTCTGTATCTTCGCCACGACTGTTCTGAACGGGAAAGTGGTGTTCCTTTACCATTATTCCGACAAGCTCGATGAAGCGGAAATCGAGCGCGTCCTGAGTGGGCGCAAGGCGACGGCCAAAGCCTATGTCGAGGCCAACGGCGGCCATAAGAAGTGAGCTCAGCAGGCTTTTCCGGCCACATTGCCGGTTGCGCAGCAGTCCGCCCGAAGATATAGAAAGCACCCAGAACCGCCCGGCAGGGCATGCCGTGGCGGTTTCTTATGCTTGAACCCCTTTTCACGGGCGAAAGCACCCTCCACAGGGAAGGTCTAAGCACCATGCGGCCCCTCAAGGCCGAGGCGCGGATTTGACCTTTTCGGCCCGCAAGGGCCGAGGCCGCGACTGCGGCCCGGCGTATTCGCCGCCCCCGCGGAGGGCCAGCAGCGCACAGTCGTGCGCGGCGGACAGACCCGTGAGCGAATAACGGAGAGCAAAATGCCCAAGTTGAAGACCAAAAGCGGCGCCAAAAAGCGCTTCAAGATGACGGGAAGTGGCAAGGTGAAGGCTGCCGCACAAGGCAAGCGTCACGGCATGATCAAGCGGACGGCGAAGTTCATCCAGAAGGCGCGTGGCACGATGGTGCTGAACGACTCGGATGCCAAGATCGTCAAGAAGTACATGCCCTACGCGCGCTGATCGCGTGACCCGACTGGCCGTGGCAAACGGCCGACCACCCTCATCCTGAAGACACCGGAGTTACTCCCATGGCACGCGTCAAACGCGGCGTTACCGCCCACGCCAAACACAAGAAAGTTTTCAAAGCCGCGAAGGGCTATTACGGCCGTCGCAAGAATACCATCCGCATCGCCAAGCAGGCCGTCGAAAAGGCGATGCAGTACAACTACCGCGACCGCAAGGTGAAGAAGCGGAACTTCCGCGCTCTCTGGATCCAGCGTATCAACGCCGCTGTCCGCGAACATGGCGCAACCTACGGCCACTTCATCCATGGTCTGTCGAAGGCCGGTATCGAAGTTGATCGCAAGATGCTCGCCGATCTCGCCGTGAAGGACCCGGCCGGCTTCAAGGCGCTGCTCGACAAGGCGCTCGCCGCCGCTGGCGCACGCCCGGTCGCAAAGGCCGCCTGATCTCCGGCGCGTCTTCCCTTATTGACCGAAGCAGCCGGATGGGGTTCCCCTCCGGCTGCTTTGCTTTCTGACAGATCCATCGCAGGTCCATCATGTCTGCTGATCTCACCGCACTCGAACAAAAAGCCCTTGCCGACATCGAGGCGACCAGCGATCTCGCGGCCCTCGACGCTGTCCGCGTCGGCACTCTCGGCAAGAAGGGCTCGATCTCCGAGCTGATGGCGACTCTCGGCAAGTTGCCGGCCGATGAGCGCAAGGCGTTCGGCGCGGCGGTCAACACCCTCAAGGCGAAAGTCTCGGACGCGATCGACGCGCGCCGGAGCGCTCTCGAAGGAGCTGAACTCTCGGCGAAACTCGCGAGCGAGCGCTCGGACGTGACGCTGCCGGTTCGCTTGGGGCCGGCTGCCGAAGGCCGCATCCATCCGGTCAGCCAGGTATTCGACGAGATCGCCGAGATCTTCGCCGACATGGGCTTCAAGATCGCAGAAGGCCCGGACATCGAGTCCGATGACCTCAACTTCACCAAGCTCAACATCCCGCCGGAGCACCCGGCGCGGCAAATGCACGACACGTTCTATCTGAAGTCGCCGGAGCGTGAGGCGAAGGGCGAGGCGCCGCTCGTACTGCGCACGCACACCTCGCCCGTGCAGATCCGCACGATGATGACCCAAAAGCCACCGATCCGCATCATCGCGCCGGGCCGCGTCTATCGCATGGACAGTGACGCGACCCACACGCCGATGTTCCACCAGATCGAAGGCCTCGTCATCGACGAGAGCACCCACTTCGGCCACATGAAATGGTGCCTCGAAGAGTTCTGCAAAGCGTTCTTCGAGGTCGATCAGGTGAAGATGCGCTTCCGCGCCTCCCACTTCCCCTTCACCGAACCGTCAGCTGAAGTCGACGTCGGTGCAGAGGCGATCGGCAAACCCGGTCAATGGCTCGAAATCCTCGGCTGCGGCATGGTGCATCCGAAGGTGATCGCCAACTGCGGCCTCGACCCCGAGAAATATCAGGGCTGGGCCTTCGGCATGGGTCTCGATCGCATCACCATGCTCAAATACGGCATCCCCGACCTGCGCGACATGTTCAACGCCGACCTGCGCTGGCTCCGCCACTACGGCTTCAGCGCCTTCGACGTCCCAACCCTCGCCGGAGGCATGAGCGGCTGAGGCGGTCACGCAAAGTTAATTTTTCGTAAGCAATAACCTGCAATATGAACACTCATCTGACGTTCTTATTGCAGGTTAGCCAGCAACCTGCAATAAGAAGCTTCGAGAGGCGTTCTTATTGTAGGTTATCGATGAAGCGCGACAACCTTACTGAGACGGTGCGCCAGCGTCTCAAGTGGCTTCCCGTCCCCTATGATGCTCACTATGGCGTCGTTCCCGCGACGCCGGTGGAAGGGTACGTCACTCTTGTTGGCGCCGCCTCGCATAAGGCGGGTATGCAAGCGATCCAACAAGCGGATCAGATTGCTACGCTTCTTCCAAATCACTTCCCGTTAAGCCGCGTCCTAGTTCGGCAAGAAGCCGTTAATTCCTCGTCTATTGAGGGAACACACAGCACGCTTGATGCAGTGCTCGAGGCTGAAGAGGCCGAAGATGGAGACGCAGAAACTGACGAAGCAACAACTCAAGTCCGAGAATACGCGCTGGCGCTAGAAGGCGCGCTGATCGAAATTCAGCGAAAGCGACGCGACGGCTTCACGCTTGATCTGATTAGTGGTTTGCACCGCTCACTGATGGCGAGTGACAAGGCGTACAAGGACGTCCCTGGACAGTTCCGTGACTGCGTGGTTTGGATTGGTGGTGATCAGATTGAACACTCCACCTACAATCCAACACCACCAGAAGACATTTCGGCCTGTATGGCTGAGCACCTTGCCTATCTCCGGACGGACGGGATGCAGCCATTCGAGCAATCGATCATTCTACGGTTGGCGATTGCTCACGCTCACTTTGAAGCGATCCATCCATTCCGCGACGGCAACGGTCGAGTTGGTCGTCTGCTATTGCCGCTTATGATGACGGCCGATGGTCGCGCGCCTCTTTATCTCTCACCCTATATTGCTGCTCACAAACAAACCTACTACGACGCCCTCAAATCTGCCCAGCAGCGGTTGGACTTTGCACCGCTGGTTGAGCTGTTGAGTGTAGCCATCATAAATGCAGTAGAAGAAGCAAGAGACACCATTCAGGCATTCGAACAACTTGCGACCATCTGGAGCAAGCGGGCAAAGTTTCGTGCAGGTTCGGCGGCGCAACGCTCATTGCGCTTGTTGTCAGCGTATCCTGTCGTAACAGCCAAACGACTGTCGAACGCGCTGGGTACAACATATAGCGCAGCGAACAATGGTCTCTCCTCGCTCGTATCAGCGGGCATCCTGACCGAACTAACCGGACATCGCCGTAATCGCATGTTCGCGGCGCGAGAAGTACTTCGGATCTTCAATCGGCCCTTTGGCGAGAAGCCAGAACTCCCGACGGAGTGACTTCTCGCCTTCTGCTTCTGATCACCCATTCCGATACGTGTACGCATATCCATTGAGCGCGGGTGCGCCACCGAGGTGGGCGTACAGAACCTTCGAGCCCTCGGGGAAGTAGCCCTTCTTTACGAGGTCCATCATGCCCTGCATGGATTTGCCCTCGTAGACCGGATCGGTGATCATGGCTTCGGTGCGCGCGGCGAAGCGGATCGCGTCGCTCGTTTCTTTGCTCGGCACGCCGTAAGCCGGATACGCGTAGTCCTCGAGAATGACGATCTCGTCGTCCCGCACCTTGCGGCCGAGTTCGACAAGGTTCGCGGTGTTGTCGACGATCTCGCGTACCTGCTGGCGCAGCGGCGCTGGCGTGCCCGAACCGTCGATGCCGATGACGCGATGCGCGCGGTCATCCGCTGCGAAGCCGACGATCATGCCGGCCTGCGTCGATCCAGTCACGACGCAGACGATGATGTAGTCGAACTTGATGCCCATCTGCGCTTCCTGGGCGCGCACTTCCTCGGCGAAGCCGACGTATCCGAGCCCACCATATTTGTGCACTGACGCGCCAGCTGGAATGGCGTACGGCTTGCCGCCGGCCTTTTTGACGCTATCGATCGCGTCTTCCCAGCTCTTCCTGATGCCGATGTCGAAGCCTTCGTCGACGATGCGGCTATCCGCACCCATCAGGCGCGTCATCATGATGTTGCCGACGCGGTCGTAGACGGCATCTTCATGCGGCACCCAGGCTTCCTGGATGACGACGCACTTCATGCCGATCTTCGCAGCCGTAGCCGCCACCATGCGAGTGTGGTTCGACTGCACGCCGCCGATCGAGACGAGCGTGTCGGCATTCGACGCGATCGCATCCGGCACGATGTATTCGAGCTTGCGGAGCTTGTTGCCGCCCATGGCGAGGCCCGAGTTGCAATCGTCGCGCTTGGCATAGATCTGCACCTTGCCGCCAAGCGCCGCCGTCA
Source organism: Hyphomicrobiaceae bacterium (assembly GCA_033812735.1). Taxonomy (GTDB): domain Bacteria; phylum Pseudomonadota; class Alphaproteobacteria; order Rhizobiales; family Hyphomicrobiaceae; genus JABFRJ01. The sequence continues at coordinate 10,604 of JAPXTA010000028.1, forward strand.
TGCGCGGCAAGTGCTCGATCGGCGTCGGCCCGAACGTCAGCGGATACTTCGGAAACTTGTCGAGGCGGAGTTTGACGGCCATGGCGGTGTCCTTCGTCGCAGAGATGTTGGGCACGGAAAGAAGAGGCACCCAGCGTCGTCATGCCGGCGAAGGCCGGCACCCACGACAAGCCGAGGGCATTTGGTGATCTAAACCTTAGACAAGAGTGCGCGAAATGTGCTCTCGTTATCAGCTAGTAATCAGATGGCAAGGACTGATAGATCGGACAAATGCGAAAGAAATCAACGATAAAAAAAGAAAGTTTGATAGAGTCTTCCAGCCTCGAACTCGACCGCATCGACCGTCGCATCCTGGCGCGTCTGCAAAAGAACGGCCGGATGACCAATGCCGAGCTCGCGAAGGCAGTCCACGTAAGCCCCGCCACATGCCACCGCCGCACGCAGCGCCTGTTCGCCGACGGCTACATCCGTCATGTCCGCGCGGAAATCGCACCGGACAAAGTCGATCGCGGTGCGTTGGTCATCGTCGGTGTCGTGCTTGATCGTTCGACGCGCGAGAGCTTCGGCGTGTTCGAGGCGGCCATCAAGAAGCTGCCGTTCGTGCTCGACTGCCACCTCGTTGCCGGCGACTTCGATTACTTCCTGAAGATCCGCGTCCGCGATATCGCCGACTTCAACCGCCTGCACGGCGAACAGCTGATCGCGCTCCCCGGCGTCCGCCAGACCCGCACGTTCTTCGTCATGAAAGAAGTCGTCGACAACGCACCGCTGGAATTTTGAGAAAACTCCCCCTCATTTCTGCGAGGAGAGGCGAGGTGACTAGCGTGCCGCGCCCGACCGAACGACTGCAATGGTTCGCAGCGCGACATGGACATAGCAAATTGAGAAAACGACCATGGGGATACCCGTAACTATCCCAGGACCTCGCATTCCACATCGAGTCTGCACTGCATCGGCAGCAAAAATTGCTGCAACAAGACCGAGAATCCCGACCGTGATTGAGAGGATCATGCCTCGGTCGACAGTGCCTTTCGAGCCCACCCAATTCGAAGTCTGTAAGACGCAAGAAGCAAGTACAATAGCTGATACGACCGCATGTGCGGCGAAAAACACAAACAGTCCTCTGGAACACAGTGGCCCCATCTCACCTATCGCCGACACGGCACCGTGCAAAAGCACGCCCAAGATGAATAGTCCCGGGCGTTCTTTCTGAGCTTCAGCAATGGTGAACGTCGAGCGATGTATTGGTGAGAGTTCGGATTCAGTCAAAACTGGACTTCTTTCCTGGGAGGAGCGGCGATTGACATCGCAATGTACTTACGCCGCCTTCGCCGCGAGCCCCACGATGTCACTCATGATGGCGTTGAGATCGAAGTTCTTCGGTGTGTAGACGGCGGCGACGCCGAACGATTTCAACATCGTCTCGTCATCGGGCGGGATGATGCCGCCGACCACGACGGGCACATCGTCGAGGCCTTCTCTCTTCATTCGCTCCATCACGTCGCGCACCAGCGGCACATGCGAACCGGAGAGGATCGAGAGCCCGACGACATGCACGGCTTCATCGACGGCAGCGCGCACGATCTGAGACGGTGTCAGGCGAATACCCTCGTAGACGACGTCCATGCCGCAATCGCGCGCACGTACCGCGATCTGCTCCGCACCATTCGAGTGGCCGTCCAAACCCGGCTTGCCGACGAGCAGCTTCACGCGACGGCCGAGCTTCGCGGTTGCGGCTTCGACCTTGCCACGCACCTTGGTAACGCTACCCGTCGTCACCGCCGAGCCCTGCCCGACACCGGTTGGCGCACGATATTCGCCATAGACCTTCCGCAGCGTCATGCCCCACTCGCCGGTGGTGACGCCCGCCTTTGCGCAGGCAATGGATGCATCCATCACGCTATGGCTTTCTTTCGCTGCCGCCTCCAGTGACGCGAGCGCCGCAGTTGCCGATTTCGCGTCACGCTGCGACCGCCATGCCTTCAGCTTCTCGATCTGCTCGGCCTCGACCTTCGGATCGACCACCTCGATCTGAGAGGTGCCGCCGGCGAGCGGCGATGCTTCGCTCTCGACGAACTTGTTGACGCCGACGACGACCTGCTCGCCAGCCTCGATACGGCGCAACCGCTCGGTGTTGCTCTCGACCAGACGCCGCTTCATGTAGTCGATCGCCGCAACCGCGCCGCCCATCTTTTCGATAACGGCGAGTTCGGCCTTCGCCTCTGCCTTCAGTGAGTCGACCTTGCGCTGAATCTCCGGTGAGCCGTCGAAAATATCGCCGTATTCGAGCAGATCTGTTTCGTAGGCGAGGATCTGCTGCATTCTGAGCGACCACTGCTGATCGAACGGCCGCGGCAGCCCGAGCGCTTCGTTCCAAGCAGGAAGCTGAACGGCGCGTGCGCGAGCCTTCTTCGACAGCGTGACCGCAAGCATCTCGAGCACGATACGCGTGACGTTGTTTTCCGGCTGCTGCTCGGTCAGGCCGAGCGAGTTCACTTGCACGCCATAGCGGAACAGCAGGTTCTTCGGATCGGTGACGCCGTAACGAGTGCGTCCGAGCTCTTCCCAAAGCTCGACGAACGCGCGCATTTTGCAGATCTCGGTCACGAACCGCAGACCCGCGTTCACGAAGAACGAGATGCGGCCGAATATGGCGCCGAACTGATCCGGTTTAACTTCGCCGGAATCGCGCACCGTGTCGAGCACGGCGGTCGCCGTCGCGAGCGCGAAGGCGAGTTCCTGCACCGGCGTCGCGCCGGCTTCCTGCAGATGGTACGAACACACGTTCGTCGGATTCCACTTCGGCAGCGCCGCAGTCGAGAACACGATCGTGTCCTTGATCAGTTTGAGCGACGGTGCAGGCGGAAACACGTACGTGCCCCGCGACAGGTATTCCTTGATGATGTCGTTCTGGATCGTGCCGGTCAGTGCGGTGCGCGGCTGGTTCGTCTCGTCGGCAACCGCGACGTAGAGCGCCAGCAGCCAGGCCGCCGTCGCATTGATCGTCATAGACGTGTTCATCTGCCCGAGCGGAATGCCGTCGAGCAGCGTGCGCATGTCACCGATGTGGGAGACGGGAACACCAACTTTGCCGACTTCGCCGCGCGCGAGTTCGTGGTCGCTGTCATAGCCGGTCTGTGTCGGCAGATCGAACGCGATCGAGAGCCCGGTCTGCCCCTTCGATAAGTTCAGCCGATAGAGCGCATTGGATTTGGCAGCCGTCGAGTGACCTGCGTAGGTGCGGAACAGCCAGGGCTTGTCCGCCGCGGGCGCGGCTGGCGGGTTGGTGCCGGTAGACGTGCCGCGCGACATGCGGAATGCTCCCCAGGAAGGCTTGATATCCTAAGGACCGTACACCAGACGTTGCTGCACTGCAAAACGAACGAAGGGCTATATGGGCCCTAGCGAGCCGACATCGCCCGCTGATGTTGCTCGGATTTCTGACGGTCTTCCTCGGCACGGATGACGAGTTGCCGTTGATACTGCTTTTCGACGATGCGCTCTTGGAAGCGGCGGAGAAGGCCGATCAGGGATATTCCGAGGCCGCAACCAATGGCAGACGAGGTGACCACGAACACGATCCATTCGCGATGCTGCTTCGGATTGAACAGCTCAAGATACATGAACGCGCCGTAGGCGAAAAAAGAGATGATCAGAAACAGGGGGTAGAGGAATACGAGCCAAGCCGCATTCTCGAGCCGCGCCTTGAGAACGTAGGCAGCCCAGCTGCAGTAGACGGCGATCGACACATAGGTCGATTGATCGATGTCCGCGAAGAACGGAAAAGTCTGTAACAGCCATTCCATTGCACGGGCCTCTTCCGGGCACGGATAAAGGTCCGGCCTATTCGCCAGAATAGTGGCGGGCAGTAAACAACTCGTTGAATTTTAGATCGATTTTATTGTTTGGGCGCAGTCGCAGATGGTTCGTCCGTTCCGCTGAACAGCACAACGAGCGCAATCGCGGCCAAGTTGCCGACTGTTGCCGCGGCGATAATCCAAACCATCCAGTCCGCGAGCTTCGCCGGTTGATAGACGTGCAAGATCACGAGCACATAGTTGGCAACCACCGAAAAAACCGCGGCCAAAGGCAAAAAGAATAGCAGTTGCAGAGCATTGGCGGCATTGCGCAAGATCCAGAATGCCAGCCCCGTGACCGCAACGATCATCACCCAGGATTTTGCATCGAGGTCGAACATCGCCAAAAGGTGCGTCGAAATCTGTCCCACGGCCCAGTCCCCGCAATTGAACGCTGCGTAGACTGGGTAACATTTAACAGCTTAGCATTCGTTACATGCGCCTGAGAGCGGCCCAGAAGGCATTACCTCATGAGTGGCATAGGGAAATCGTCGTAAGTGCGGATTTTTGCGCTGCAAACTGCATTGCGGCAGTGCAATATGATGGAGAGCATGTCCGTCACGGCCGCAAGGGGAACGCAGCCGAAAGTGCTCTTTGAGGAGGAAAACAGGATGAACGCTGCAAAACCTAAGGCTGCCGTCGCTGCCGACAATACCCCCAAGAAGGACCTCTATGAGATCGGCGAGATCCCGCCGCTAGGGCATGTGCCGAAAAACATGTACGCGTGGAGCATTCGTGCGGAGCGCCATGGCGAGCCTGATAAGGCCATGCAAGTCGAGGTTCTACCGACGTGGGAACTCGATAGCCACGATGTACTCGTGCTCGTGATGGCAGCGGGCGTGAACTACAATGGCGTGTGGGCAGCACTCGGCACGCCGATTTCCCCCATCAAGGACGTCCACAAGAACCCGTTCCATATCGCCGGATCGGACGCAGCAGGGATCGTCTGGGCAGTCGGCTCCAAGGTGAAGCGCTGGAAAGTCGGCGACGAAGTCGTCATCCATTGCAACCAGGACGACGGCGACGACGAGGAATGCAATGGCGGCGATCCGATGTTTTCGACGAGCCAGCGGATTTGGGGCTATGAGACCCCGGATGGCTCATTCGCTCAGTTCGCGCGCGTTCAAGACCGCCAATGCCTCGAGCGTCCGAAGCACCTGACGTGGGAAGAGAGCGCCTGCTACACGCTCACGCTCGCGACCGCCTACCGCATGCTGTTCGGCCACCGCCCGCACGTCCTGCAACCGGGTGACAACGTCTTGGTCTGGGGCGCGTCAGGCGGCCTTGGCTCGTTTGCCGTTCAGCTGTGCGCAACGTCCGGCGCCAACGCGATAGGCGTTGTCTCCGAGGACGACAAGATCGACTTCGTAAAGCAGCTGGGAGCGCGCGGCGTCATCAACCGCAAGAAGTTCAACTGTTGGGGCCAGCTCCCTAAAGTGAACACCCCTGAATACGCCGCTTGGCTGAAGGAAATGCGCGGTTTCGGCAAGGCCATCTGGGACATCAGTGGCAAGGGCGTGAACCCCGATATCGTCTTCGAGCATCCCGGCGAGTCGACGTTCCCGGTTTCGGTCCAGGTCGTGAAGCGAGGCGGCATGGTCGTCATTTGCGCCGGCACGACAGGCTACAATCTCACGATGGATGCGCGTTACCTCTGGATGCATCAGAAGCGCGTCCAAGGCAGCCACTTCGCCAACCTCAAGCAGGCGTCGGCCGCCAACAAGCTCGTCGTCGAGCGCCGCATCGATCCGTGCATGAGCGAGGTCTTCCCGTGGGCCGAGATTCCAAAGGCCCACATGAGCATGCTCAAGAACCTGCACAAGCCCGGCAACATGGCGGTGCTCGTATCGGCGCAGACGACGGGTCTGCGGACTTATGAAGACGTGGTCGAGATGAGCCAGAAGAAATTTGGCTGATAGCGGCTTTCAGGAGGGCGGGCGCGGCTGTTGTCGCGTTCGCCCTTCTTATTTGTTCATGGCGTTGCCGGCTTTGTTGGCCGTATTGCCCCAAGAACCGGATTGCGAATCCGCCAGTTGATTGAACGCGATCAAGCAAGCCATCGCGATCAGCGCCAGCATCAAACTATACTCGATGGCCGTGCCACCGCGCTCGTCGCGCGAAAAGCCGCGCAGCGCTTGCACAATGCTCGAACGAAAGCTTGGCCCCTGCATCGGCTCTCCAGTTCGTCATGCCGCGAGCCCTTAAAGCAGGTCCCTCAGCATCGTCACCAACGGCTTATCCGCCGGTGGCATATCGTAGTCCGCGAGACGCAGTGCCCTCACCCACGCAATCCGCTGGCCCTCACGCGGTTCGATGTCTCCCTCCCACTTGCGGCACACATATAGCGGCATCAGGAGATGGAAATCGTCGTAGGCGTGGCTGGCGAACGTGAACGGGGCAAGACACTTTGGTTGGACGACGATCGAAAGCTCTTCATGAAGCTCCCGGATCAGCGCCTCCTCGGGCGTCTCACCGGCGGCGACTTTCCCACCTGGAAATTCCCAAAGCCCTGCCATCGACTTGCCTGGAGGGCGTTGCGCGAGCAACACGCGTCCGTCGGCGTCGACCAGGGCAGCGGCAACCACCAGAACGAGTTTGTGCGCCATCCGTAAAACTCACTCTGCACGTCAAACGTTAACGGGAGTTGCGAGAAATTGTGAGGAAATCCGATCTGACCGGTGGTCCCGCGTCTCAGCTGCGGTAGTCCGCGTTGATAGTTACGTATTCGTGTGTGAAATCACACGTCCAAACGGTTGCTTTACCAGCGCCGACGCCGACATCGATCCGGATCGAGATTTCTGGCTTTGCCATGTACTTGGCGACCTCTTCCTCGACGTACTCGGCTGCACGCTCGCCGTTTCGCGCGATGCAATAGTCACCGAAATAAATCGACATGCGGTCGCGATCGGCTGCTTCGCCCGTCTTTCCAACGGCCATGACGACACGGCCCCAGTTGGGATCGCCGGCGCCAAGTGCGGTCTTGAGCAGCGGCGAATTGCCAACCGAGAGGCCGATCTTGCGCGCAGCCTCCCAGCTCTCGGCGCCCGATACCTCGATGGTCACAAACTTGGAAACGCCTTCACCGTCCTTGGCGACAAGGATTGCAAGTTCGCGCAAGAGATCATGCAGAGCGGTTTCGAAGCCGGCGAGACGTGGGTCGGCTGCATCGGTAACAGGCGTTTGACCGCGTTTCGCTGCCGCTCCCGTCGCAAATACCAGGCAGGTATCGGAGGTCGACGTGTCGCCGTCGACCGTCATGCAGTTGAACGTCGTCTTGACATGCTCGGACAATAGCCGCTGCAGGACAGGCTGCGCGATCGCAGCGTCCGTGAAGATAAAGCACAGCATCGTCGCCATGTCGGGCGCGATCATGCCGGCACCCTTGCAGAAGCCGTTGATATGCACGTCCGTGCCGCCGATTTTCACCGTCCGGGTCACCAGTTTTGGATAGGTGTCCGTCGTCATGATCGCGCGCGCCGCCGCTTCGAATGCATCAGCCTTCGCAGCCTTCGCCTGGCCCTCGAGCAAGTGCGCAAACTTCGAGGCATCCATGGGTTCGCCGATCACACCGGTCGAGGCCACATACACATCGGCTGCTTTGCCGCCAACGGCGCGCGCCGCGAAATCGACCGTCATGTCGACTGCCTCGCGTCCCTTACGGCCCGTGAAGGTGTTGGCATTGCCAGAATTGACGACGAGGATACGCGCCGTGCCCGTCTTGAGGCTGTCCCGGCACTTCAAAACTGCCGCCGAACAAGTCTTCGATTGCGTCAGCACGCCAGCTGCAACGCTACCAGGATCCAAAACGGCAACCATGAGATCCGTGCGACCCTTGTAGCGGATGCCCGCCTCGCACGTCGAAAAACGCACACCATCGATGACCGGCATCTTCGGCAATGTCGTCGGTGCGAAAGGTGACGGCTTAACGGTCGAGCCCATGGGTGCGGTCCTCCGGTGAGACAGACGGATTGTGTGACGCGAAGGTCAAACAGATCGGGCGCCGGTGTGCAAGCGTTGCGCTTGCAGCCGACGTCTGCATCGGCGCAGTCGGAGCTGATTATCTTGCCTCACGATCGGGGGCTCGAAAGCAAAACACCCGGCACGAGGGCCGGGTGTCGAATGTTGTCACGGCACTTGAGCGTGCTGCGGCTTATTTCTTCTCTTCGGCGGCCGGCTCTGCAGCGGCGGCCTCTGCCAAAAGCGTCCGCGCCTGGCCCTGCCAGTCGTTGCGCTCGATCGCGCCGTTGATTGCGATGAACTCCTCGAGGTTCGCGATATCTTCGCCTGAGAAGTCGGCGATCTGGCTGTACTGGATGACATTGAGCGTCTTGAGGCGCTCGGCCAGCGCTGCGTCGATGCCGTTGATCTTCGTCAGATCGTCAGCAGCGCCCTTTGGCTTCTTGAAGCCCTTGAAGGCGGCATTGAGCTTCTTCGCGGTCGCGTCGGTGCGTTCGAAGATGCGCGCGGCGCGGCCCTTACGGCCACGGAGATAGTACAGCTTCGCGCGACGGACAGAGCCACGGCGCAGAACCTCGATATCGGCGATCAGCGGCGAATAGATCGGGAACACGCGCTCCACGCCCTCGCCGTACGAAATCTTGCGGACCGTGAAGCTCTCGTTGAGGCCATGGCCATCGCGGGCGATGCAAACGCCCTCATAAGCCTGTTGGCGGAACGTTGGTGTCTTGGGGGCCGCAGCCTTGCCCTTCTTCTTGTCCTTCGGGTCGGCTTCGGCGACTTCCTGCACCCGCACCATGACCTTCACAGTATCGCCGGGGCCGAAAACGGGGATATTGCGCTTTGCGCGGACGGCGTCGATCTGCGCCTGTTCGATCTGCTGGATGATGTTCACGGCTTTAGTTCCTTGATTTGACATCATAATTTGCAGAGGAGTCAAACACCTGCCGACGTATCGGGCATGGCAAAGACTCGTGCGGCCCGCGTGAGCAGGCATCCCCGGGGGATCCCAATGTTTTGGGAAGTGCCGTTTCTCTACTGGAACCGGCTGAAACTGTCGAGAGGCATTCACCGCGATCGCTGATGCAACTTGGCGCAGTCGGCCGGTCCCTAAACCAGCTTCGAAACGAGATCCAACGCTGCCTTGACGGTGGCGAGACGAATGGGACCACGCCCGATGTCACCGAACCGGCATTCGAGATGGATAACCGGCCCGCCTCTACGGGCGGCAGCGAGGTGAACCAACCCCACCGGCTTTGCCGCAGTCCCGCCCCCAGGACCGGCAACCCCGGTCACCGCGACGGCAATAGCGGCCTGCGAATGTGCCAGCGCCCCCGCCGCCATGGCGCGCGCAACCTCCTCCGATACAGCTCCATGCGCCTCAATGAGCCCGGCCGGTACCCCGATTGTCTCCGCTTTCGCAGCGTTGGAATAGGTGACGAAGCCCCGCTCGACCACGTCCGAAGAGCCCGGGATCTCGGTCAGCAGGCCAGCGATGAGCCCACCTGTGCAACTCTCGGCGGTCGCGAGCATCAGGTTCTTGGCGCGGCAGGCCGTCAAAAGCCCTTCTGCCATCTTCGTCAGGTCCGCAGAAAACATAGCGGGCTCGGTCAATGGTTTTGGCTCCTGCTAGCGCCCCGGGCAAGGCTCGAGACGCCTTTGTCGCGATCACGCTGCTCTGCGTCTCTTTGCTGCAACCGCCGTCGACTGATCAAAACACCGCTCGCAACACCGAAGATCAAGCCATATGCGGCGCCAGCATCACCGAAATTCAACCAGCCGAAAACAAGACCGACGAGCCCCCCGGCCACCGGCGGCCAAGCGAGGATCGCCGACAAGATCAGGTCTGCGAGATAGTCTGCCATCGCAGCAGTCTGGCTTTGGAATGCGGCTCGAATCCGGTCGAAACGCGGTTAGCACGGCGTAAACGCCCACGGACGCAGCTGTCAGAGAAGGAACACCGCTAACGGAAAATGCGCCGAGGCAGACCCCGGCGCATTCTACGAGCAAATCAGATCACAAGCAGATGCCGGTTTTCGGCACGCAGGCCGATTTGTTGATCAGCGGTTGCCAGCAGCACTTCTCTTCCGTGCCGCATTTCCAGCTGACGTTCTTACCGGCGTTGTCTTTCGCCTTGCAGAGATTGTACTTCGGCTTTTTGGCGGCGTCGGCAGTATCGGAAACGGCAAACGTTCCCGCAATGGCGAGGGCAAGCGCAATAGCGGCGGTGCGAAGCATGACTTCCTCCATGACGACGTGATTGGTCGCTGTACGACGAAGAAAGTATTCTCATGCAGAGGCAAATCGGCAATCTGCCTATGATCGCCACCGTCCGTCGGCGCTATGCGTGATGCCCGCGAGACACACCCGTCGTTCGAGGACGATTAGCTGACCGGCTTGCAACGCAACCAGACTTCGAGCTTGCCCGCCTCGCCGCCCGGCCGCTCCACATGCACGGTCTCCGTGCCGCGGATCATCACCATTTTGACTTCGCCGCCCGCGCCCGGCTCGTTCGCCGGAACGATATAGGTGAAGCGATAGCGGTAGTAATTGCCCGCGATCTTGTTCTTTCCGGGGGTGAGGATGCTGGCCCCCTCGATGTGCATGTGATCGGCCCCCATGCACCAATCGCCATCGATTGCATCTGCGAGTGCGGGCACCGTTGAGACGGCGATCGCCGCGCCGGCAATCGACAGAAGGTACTTCGGCGATTTGAGCATGCCCATCGGTGCCTCCAAAATCTGGATACCTGACGGTAAGCCCACTGAGCGCCAACGGCAAACTCAAGAAAAGTTTAGGTGCTGGTCCGGCGCGACCAGTCAGTCGAGCGACGTGATCCGGTGTTCGATCGTCTTTGGCGCTGCGCCCGGCCGCACGGGGGCCCCAATAATAGTCCGCATGGTCAACATCGATGGAACATGCAGATACCGCGTCACGAGACTGGGGGTGGTCTGTCCGACGCGGTTTTCCTGCAGCACCTTGAGAACCGGGTAATCGCAGCCATCAAGGGAGATGGTCTCGGCATCGAGCACGGTCACCTTCGACGTCATGGTGCGCGGCTCTCCGGCGCCACTCTTCAGCGTCGTAGCGCTCTCGAACGAGAATCCAACGCGCAAGTCGCTCATGCCCGGCAGCGGCTTTTGCCACTCAAACGATGTGCTGACGCCATTGGCGAGCGAACTCAAAGGGAAAAGACCAGCCTTCGCGCGCATCTCGGTAGTGCCGCCCGACGGACCGGACATCCGGTACGACAACGTCTCGTTCGCGCGATCCAGGACGGTCGCCACAGAGCCATCCGCAAACGTCGCCGTCATCGGCAGCTCAGCACCACTCGAAAAGCATTTCGCGCGGGCATCCGACGCAAATGCCAGCAGCGCTACAAGCGCAACTCCAAGGCCGGAAACGGCCCGGAACCGGTTCACTCTGCCGCCTGCTTGTGGCTCGCCGTGAATTGATCGATGCGCGCTTCGATGACAGGGCGGAAGTTCTTGATCAGTCCCTGCACCGGCCAAGCCGCAGCTTCGCCGAGCGCGCAGATGGTATGACCCTCGATCTGCTTGGTGACATCCCACAACATGTCGATCTCGGACTTCGAGGATTGCCCGCGCTCCATCCGCTCGAGGATCCGCCACATCCAGCCCGTACCTTCGCGGCACGGCGTGCACTGGCCGCAGCTCTCATGCTTATAGAAGTAGGCGAGGCGGCGGATCGCGGCGATGATGTCGGTCGACTTGTCCATCACGATGATGGCGGCCGTCCCAAGCCCCTTCGAAACCTTCGCGCAGGCATCGAAGTCCATCGTCAGCGTCTGGCAGTCCGCCTCGTTAACGAGCGGCATCGATGAGCCGCCGGGAATGACCGCAAGCAGGTTGTCCCAGCCGCCGCGCACGCCACCGCAATGCCGTTCGAGCAGTTCCTTGAGCGGAATGCCCATCTCCTCTTCGACGACGCAGGGCTTCTCGACGTGGCCTGAGATCTGGAAAAGTTTCGTGCCCGTGTTGTTGGGCTTGCCGATGGCGGAAAACCACGCCGAGCCGCGGCGAAGGATCTCGCCCGTCACGGCGATGCTCTCGACGTTATTGACGGTGGTCGGCGCGCCGTAGAGTCCCGAGTTTGCCGGAAACGGCGGCTTCATCCGCGGCTGGCCCTTCTTGCCTTCGAGGCTTTCGAGCATCGCCGTTTCTTCGCCGCAGATGTAGGCACCCGCGCCATGGTGGACGAAAAGGTCGAAATCCCAGCCGTGGACGTTGTTCTTGCCGATCAGCTTCGCAGCATAAGCTTCGTCGACCGCCCGTTGCAGCGCCTCGCGCTCGCGAACGAACTCGCCGCGGACGTAAACGTAACAGGTGTGAGCACGCATCGCGAAAGACGCGAGCAGGGCGCCTTCGACCAGCACGTGCGCATCGTGCCGCATGATCTCGCGGTCTTTGCACGAGCCGGGCTCCGACTCGTCCGCATTGATCACGAGATAGCTCGGCCGTGGATCGGCCTTCGGCATGAACGACCACTTGAGGCCGGTCGGAAAGCCGGCGCCGCCGCGCCCGCGCAGCCCCGAGGCCTTGACCTCGTTGATGATCCAGTCGTGGCCCTTGTCGATGAACGTCTTGGTGCCGTCCCATACGCCGCGCTTCTTCGCCCCCGCTAGCGATACGTCGTGGAACCCGTAGATGTTACGGAAGATGCGGTCGCGATCGTGAAGGGCCATTGCTCTACCGTGTCTCGCTGCCCCAAGGGGCTTGATTTGGCTCGTCTCTAGCACGCGTCGGACCGGGAAATCGAGTGGTCCGTCGGTTGCAACTCGGGAATCAATTGTCGCTGATCGGAAGGCTCATTCACCGCGTCCCGTCTGCGACCACGACAGCAGTGCCGCACCCGCACCGAGCGCCGCACCGAACGTCAGGCTGGATGCTACGTCCTGGTTCAGCACGTAGCGCTGAAAAACGTAGAAAAACGCCGTCGCGCCAACGGCATGCATCGCGGCGCGGATGATGCGTTGGTTGGCCGGCATCTGCCTGCTCCTCAGCTCTTTGCTTTTTCGGCAGCCTCAGCAGCAGCCTTCGCGGCCGCCGCTGCCTCGGCTTCCTCGAAACGCTTGCGCCAAGAGCCGACGACCGACCCGTCGTAAAGAGTCGGATCCTTGAGCGCGGTGCCACCCCCGGCTGGCGCGGACGCCTGCCGCCCTGTCTGTGAGCCGGCCTTCGGCGGCTTGCCTGCCGCATAGCCGTCGATGACCTTCTCGAGCAGCGCCGGCGTCAGATCTTCATACGTATCCGCGAAAATTTGCACCATCGGCGCATTCGCGCACGCACCAGCACACTCCACCTCTTCCCACGAGAAGTTGCCGTCCTCGGACAGATGGAACTGGTCATGATGTATACGCTTGCGGCACACGTCTTTCAGGGCTTCGGCCCCGCGCAGCATGCATGGCGTCGTCCCGCAGACTTGCACGTGCGCCTTCTTGCCGACCGGCGCGAGCTGGAACTGGGTGTAAAACGTCGCGATTTCGTAGACTCGGATGTAAGCCATATCGAGCATCTCGGCGACCGCCCGAATGGCAGGCTCGGGTAGCCAGCCCGCATGCTGCTCCTGCGCGCGCATGAGCAGCGGGATCACGGCGGATGCCTGCTTTCCCGGCGGATACTTCGCGATCGTTGCTTTCGCCCATGCCTGATTGTCGGGCGAAAAGGCGAAGCTGGACGGTTGCTCGGGGTGCAGGCGGCGGACGGCCATCGCGCAATAAGCCTCATTTCAAGGCGACGCCTTGCGGCATCGTCTTTGGCGGATCAAGAATCGCCGGCCAGGATGACCGATCGCATGCCGGGACGGAACGCGGCATTTGTGACCGGCTCCCCCTTGCCGCCTCAATAGCCAAGGCAGCGCCGCGCCTCAACTCCAATTGCGCAGTCTCGCCGTAAGGATGAGGGAAAAGGGTGCGTCAGATTTGACCAATGGCAGTTTCAATGGGTAAGGGTTGCCCCATGATCTCAATCGCTTTTTCGCGTCTGATGAACCCTGTCCCCGCACGTGCGGTTCGAAGCGCTGTTGCCATGGCCTTGTTTGTCGGCTTGTGGGTTGGCCCACCCAATACGGCCTGGGCACAGCTATGTACCGCCGAAAAGTTCGCTGAAGCGGTCGACCAGTCCGGCGCCAACCTGCGGAAGATCCTGCAGGAGACGCAGCCACGCCTCGACGCCAAGCTGAAGCAATTGAAGACGGCCCGGGGATGGACGGAGGCCGACGGCGAAGAACGAGCCTATGCCGCCCTGAGCGACGCCCGGATGCAGGCACTCGAGCGCCAAGCCAATGAACTACTTGAGAAAGTCGATCAGCTTGGACAAGTAAACGCGAAGTCTCCGCCCGACTGCGCGCGTCTTCAGGCGCTGGAGGCCGCCGGCCTCGAACTGCAAGCGGCAGTCCGCGCCAAAGCCAACTACACCCTGACCCGCATCGCTACATTGTTGGGAACCGCGGCGGTTTCACCGCCAGCACCATCGGCTGTACCGCCCGCAACTCCGGCAACCCCGTCAAAGGCACCGCCGGCAGCGCAGGCCGCCGCACCGAAGGCTCCTGCCGCCGAAACGCCCGTCGCGCCACCTGCCTCCAAACAGCAGCCGACGGCATCGGTCGCCACGCCAACACCCACGGTCGGCCCCACGCCACCGCAACCGCCAGCCACCAGCCAGCCTGCGCCGCAGCCGTGGTCGACCACGACCACCGTAAATCCTGACCCGCCCGGCGTCCGCTCCGAAGATGGCTACACGGTGCAGGAAATCATGCTCGCCAGCACCGGCTTCTTCGGCAAGGTTTCCGCCGGCCTCGGCAGCATCATCGAACACGCATTCTCATCTGCGGGCCGTCCATCCGGCTACATCCTCGGCACCGAGGGTGGCGGCGCGTTTCTCGCAGGCCTGCGATATGGGTCGGGCACGCTCTACATGCGAACGGGCGGCACCATGCCCATCCACTGGCACGGCCCATCGCTCGGCACCGACATCGGCGCATCCGGCTCCAAGGTTATGTTCCTCATCTACCGGCTCAACGAGCCCGAGCAGCTGCAGAACGCCTTTACGGGGATAGAGGGATCGGCATTCGTCGTTGGCGGCGTCGGCTTCACGCTGCTGACCAATGGCGATGTCCAAATGGCGCCCATCCGCTCTGGCATCGGCCTGCGTGTCGGTGCCAGCCTCGGCTATCTGCGCTTTACCAGGAAGCCGACCTGGAACCCGTTCTGAGCTGCCGGTCGCAACGTCATTTCGCTTTTAAAACGCGGCGCTCCATTTGCGTGGCAACACCCTCTTGGCCGGCGGCCTTAAGCCCCGAGATGGCGCCGAGATAGTCGCGTTCTTCGCGGTTCTGGCTGAGCTTCGATTTCGCGAGCACCCTCGTCACGTCGATGCGGAAAGCGACGATGTTGTCGAGCATTTGCGCCATGAAGTCTGCCGGCGCATCGGCCATCCGCCAGGCATTCTGCCCATTGAGTCGCCGCTCGTGGTTGCGCGTCAGAAGCCCGACGGCCGCGCGCTTGGCATGCTCGTCGTGTTGGAAGGAAATCGTGCCGTACATGTGCACCACCTGATAGTTCCAGGTCGGAACAGCCCGATGATGCTCCTGCTTCGACGGATAGAAATTCGGCGAGACATAAGCATCGTCACCGCGAAAGATCGCGAGTACCTCCTGCCCATCCGCGACCAGCCGGTGCATGTCGTTCGCAAGAGCGACATGGCCGATCAGCTTGCCATCAGGTGCGGAAAGCAGCGGGATGTGATTGGCGATCAGCCCATCGGTGGTCTGCGCCACGATGCACCCGAGCGGTGCGGCGTCGATGATCGCATTGATCGTATCGGTGTCGACTTCTTGAAAGTGCGGAGGGATGTACATGCGCGGCGTCCATTCAGACTGGCTTGTGTGTCATCACCTATAGACGATCGATCCCGACCACCGAAGCATGCTTTCGAAATTATCGCGACAACCGATCCCGTGCGGCGGCGAGGCGCTCGACTGCTTCGGCGACGTGATGCGTCGCACAAAGCCACAGTGGCCATGGCAGAACGAGCTCGGATTTCCACGCCCTCACAGCCAGTGCCGGGTGCCGTAGATTGTCGCCGACACTCGTGCGGTAGGCGTCCGGCCCCGATGCAAGGATCAGCAGGTCTGGCTTGGCGGTAACAATGTCCTCGACTCCGATCTGCCCTCCACGTGCCGAGCGCAGCCCGCGCGCAGCATTCTCGAGCCCAGCGAGCCGCATCGCCTCGTCAACCAGTGACCCTTCGCGCGCGACAAAGTTGTTGACCTGATAGATGAGCGCACGCGGTGCCTTCGCGTTTTGCTGCGCTCGCGCTGCCTCGATGCGGCTGTCCATGTCGGCAATGAGCGCTTCGCCTCGTGCCGGTTCCTCCACGAGAGATGCGATCCGCCGGATAACCTCGCGAATGCCGGCCATCGACTGGGGCAGGGCGATCGGCTCTACCCGGAAGCCGAGCCGGCGCAAAAGATCCGTGGTTGCGGGTGTCGAGTACTCACCGACGAGAATGAGGTCCGGCATGAGTGTGACGACATCTTCCGCCGCGCCGCGCGTCTGCGCGATATTCCGAGCCCGCTCCGGCTTGGCAGCCGTCAAGGGATCGGTCGCGAGGTGCGTGACGGCGGCGATGCGTTCGCGCGGGACAAGATCGACGAGGATCTGATCCGCGCAGACATTGAGCGAAACGATCCGCTGCGGCGGCGCGGCCAGAGCAGCGCCCATCGTTCCATGCCACAAAGCGCACAACACAACGCCCCCGGATACGATTGACTTGCAACGTATCCGGGCGAGCAACGAGCGATGTCGCGTAGCAGCAATCCTCACTTTTTAGCAATTCCAGCGAGATCGTCGAACGTGATCTTCACGCCTGCATAAGCGGCAACCCCCGCAGTGTTGTAGCCGTAGACCTCTTGGTATTTTTGATCGAGCGCGTTTTCGATCCGCCCATAGATTTCGAGGTTAGGCTGCAGCTTGTAAGAGGCCGCAAGGGTGACGAGCCAATATCCGGGTAGCTCGTAACGGCCGGTGTTGAAGTTGAAGTTCTGGTCTGTGAAGAACACCCGGTCGTCCCGATTGCCGGTGTAGGCAACGGCGAGGCTGGCCGTTCCACGCCCTTCCGCAAAAAGCGCCTTGATGTCAGCACGCCCCGAATGCGGTGCCCGGCGGAACTCACGCAGCCCGTTCGCATCCTTCGCATCGGTGTACGTGTAGGCCAATCCGAGCGAAATCCCTGGTGTCAGTGCAAACCGCGTCGCCACCTCAACGCCGCGCCGCGTACTCTCGCCCGCCGCGTTGTTCACGAACGACTTGAAATCGGTCATGTCGAAATCGAGGAAGAAGCGATTGCGCAAATCGGCATCGAAGTAGGTGACGTCGACGACTGCCTTGCCGCCCATTAGCGTCGCCTCGATGCCGGCGTCCCATCCTCGGCTTGTCTCCGCTCTGAGGTTTGGATTCGACTTGTAGTCGTCGTTGTTGGGCCCGAACTGATCGTACATGCCCGGTAGTTTCACGCCCGTGCCGTAGCTCGCGTGCGGCCTGAGCCCCGCCTCCCGCCAGGCGTAGGACATCGACGTCCGCCAGGTCGAAAAATCCTGGAATGTGTTGTTGTCGTCGTGGCGGGCACCTGCCGTAACCGTGAACCGGTCGGCGAAGGTGCCACGCCACTCTGCCCCAGCACTCATCTGGTTGCGCGCGCGTAGTTTGCCGTCGCCGTCGAAGAACCCGAAATCGGAGAACGGCGTATAAGTCTCGCGCCGCGTTTCAAGCAGCCCGCTGATCGCATGCTTGGCATTGAGCGACGGCGTGTCGAAGCGATAGGTCGCAACATAGCCGCCCGCAATTCGTTCGCCGATGTCGCGTGTATTGTTTATGACGCCGGCGCTGAACCCATGGATCGGATCGAACTTGTTGACCGACTCTGACCGAAGGTAATTGCCTTTGAACTCGTGCGTCAGCGCGCCCCCAAGCGCATCGAAACGCAGATTCACACCGGCAAGCCAGTTCGAATCCCAAAGCACGTTTCGCGCGTCGTCGGCGGTCTGGAATGGCTGGCGGGCGAAAACGTCGCCAAAACCGTCATACTCCGCGCGCTTGTTGGTGTGCCGGAGCGTTAAGTCCAATTGGCCGTCCGGCCCGACCTTGCCGCCGGCTTTCAGCGCGAACGATGACAATCGCGTGCCATCTTTCTCGTCGCCTTCGGGCGCGATGTTGAAGCCATCAGTCTGTTTCCATTGCCCCGACAGCGCGATGTAGCCGTTCTCGTTGCCGCCCGCGAGCCGCGCTGCGACGTCTTTCGTTGCGAACGACCCGATTTCGGTGCGCACTGTGAGCCCGAGCGGACCCCTTGCGCCTTTCGTAATGATGTTGATGACGCCGCCGAGCGCACCTGCGCCATAGAGGCTGCTCATCGGTCCGCGAATGACCTCGACGCGGTCGATGTCTTCCGCGGACAAGTTGGAGAAATCGAACTCGCCATCCTTGGTCGTGTTGACCTCAATCCCATCGAGGATGACGCGTGTGTGCCGCCCTTCCGCGCCGCGGATGCGAACCTGTGCCACGCTGCCAGCACTCCCGAAGCCCGCGATTTGCACGCCCGGTAGCGATCTGAGCACATCGGGCAACGTTCGCGCCTGTTGCGCCTGAATATCGCCGGCGGTGACGACCGAAACCGGAGTTCCCACGGTCTCGACGGCGACGCCCGAGACGAGCGACGGTGCACCGCCCTGAGCCACAGGTGTCGGCGCGATCGATGGCGATGGGGCGGCCGCTGACCCGCCTTGGCTCTTTGGCGGCGCTGCAATGCTCGACGCGGGTGCCGGTGCCGCCCGTTTGACCGGCGGTCGTTCGAGCGTCGCGCCCTGCACGGTCGGCGTGGTCACGGTGATCGGCGGCAGCGGCGTTGGCTGTTGGGCGAGTGCCGGCCCCGCCGCGGCAACGGCGGCTAGGGCAAGGCATGATCCAATCGGATGCAATTGGAGTAGCTTAGTCTTGGTAATGGCATGTGTCATTGGCAACGACCCCTCGATGATTGCGAGAGAAGCCGCGTCGCAAAACAGTAACGCCCGCCGGCAGATGCCAGCGGAACCCAAGTCAACGATGAGTCGAGCCAAAGCCCACGTCTAGCGTCACGACGAAACTTCCCACACGTTCGTCGTCGCCACTACGGGTGTCCGCTCTTCCGCGCGCCCCGCACGGACGATGGGCGACACGCGGTGGCAGGTCTCCTGGCTCGCGGCTCAAGCGCGCCGATCCGCCTTCCCGTCACAAGGACAGTGGCTGTGGGATCGGCACTTGCCGCTGACAGTTGCGGGGGCAGCCGCAGATTTGGTCACTCGCTTTCACGAGCATTGACCGCACTGCGTTCCCTTTTCATCCGAGCCTCGCGGCACGGAACCATCGCGCCCGGCATAAAGGCAACGGCGCGCGCCAAGAGTCAAGGACACCAAAGTGGGCCAATGGACGAATTCGACGCGGCGGCGGAGTCACCGATTGGCCGCGGCGCCCTTTCGGCGTTCGAGCAGCCAGGGCGAAAGCTGCACAAGCAGCGTCGCAACAATGATGAGCCCGGCGCCGAGCCAAGAGATGAGCCCGATGCGCTCTCCCATCAGCAATGCGCCCGCAAGTGCCGCGAACAAACTTTCCGTCGAGATCAGCACGGCCGCCTCGGACGGCGGCGTGTGCTTCATCGCGATGGCGAGCAGCGTAAAAGTCAAAGCACTTGATAGTACGCCGACATAAGCGATCTCGGGGGCGGCAGCGACCAGCCCCGAGATCGTCGGTGCTTCGGCCATCGCCGCCATGACCGTCGCAAGCGCCGACACTGTGGCGAACTGTCCGCAGGTGTACGCGAGAGGGCGGTTGAACACATTGCTTTCCGCCGTGACGAGAACGTGGACCGCCCAGAACACGGCACTGATGGTGATCAGCACGTCGCCTGTATTGAACGCGGCGATCGAACCACCCCCGAGCAGCCACGTGCCGACCATCGAAAGAATGGCTGCCGGCCAAACCACGAAGCTCGGCGCGACCCGGCGCCAGAACCAGGCGACGAAAGGCGTGAAAATCACATAGAGCGCGGTGAGGAAGCCGGCATTTGTGACGGTTGCCGTCTTCAAGCCGATTTGCTGAAGCGCTGCCGCGATGACGAACAGCACGCCACCCGCAATCGTTACTGGCCACATGCGAGAAGGCAGCACCGCCGCTCCCTCGGCCCGTTTGCCCTCGAGGTAGGCCAGCGGCAATAGCACGAGAGCCGCAACCGCCGTCCGCGAGGCTATGAACGTATAGGGCCCGATCGAGTCCATCGCCGTCTTTTGGAAGACGAACGCGAGGCCCCAGATGGCGGCGGTCAAAAGGAGGAGGAGATCGGCGACAAAGCGGTTCATGGCGCTTCGCTTAGCCGTTCGGGTTCGCCCCCACAAGGGACGGCGACGCAGGGCTATTCGGCCCCGGTGATGCACCACAGGGCGCCATCCGATGGCTTCAGCGGCGCTCGCACCGGCACGCGCAGAATTGGCGCAAACGGAAGACTGTTGTCGGACGGCACGAGATCGAGCCCATAGAGAGACCCGGGCAAATCCGGCTCCAGCGCCGTCGCGACACGCAACGCCGACGGCCCATCGAGTGGAACATAAATGGCGCCGGCCGGGATCGATAGCCGCCGCGATGTCAGCGACGCCTTGACGTTCGGCTTGAGGTGGATCGCACGCGAGTCCGCGGCACCGCGCTCGTGAATGTCGAAGGTCTCGACCGGCAATTCGACAGGCGTTTCGATCCGGCAGGTCATGGCGCCGAGCAGTTTGAGATTGGCGGCCAAGCCAGCTGCCTGCGGTAGCAGCACATACCCCGCAGCCTTCGCCCGCTCGAGCGTCACGGTCCCGCTGCGGCTATCGAGCATGTCCACCTCTTGAGTGCGCTTTGCTCCCGACAGCGGATCGAGCAATGGCAGCTTCATGCGAACCAAGGCTGGCTTGTAGTGGACGATCAGCAGCTTTCGATTGGCAGCAATTTCCGTTCGCGCCAGTGCAACAGCTTGCTTAACTTGGTCGCCATTCGCCGCGACGGCCTCGAGGGCCGCCTTTATGGCCAGATATTGGGTCGCGACGCGCCGCTGGTAAGCATCGCGGCCGACGCCAACGCCGCGGCTCTCGATCAACAGCGACACGGCCCCTGCGAGGCCGAACGCATTTCGCCCGATTCCTGCAGCATTACCCCCAAGTGTGACGGTACGGTCGCCGGGGTAATTCGACGTGGTATGATAGTCGAGCGTCGTAATCCCGTATCGCGCTGTCACTCGTTCGATCGCTGGCCGCAACTGTTCATCGGCGAACCGCCGGATTGACGATGGCACCATCGGATGGGTAGCCGACAGCAGCATCAGGTCGGCTGCATGCACCCCGCCAAACTTCTCCAGCCAGTAGGAAGCGACCGTGAACTCGTGGGCATCGATGACAAGGTCTGCCGGAAGCTGCTGAAGCGCCGCGTGGAGCGCCCGAGTCTCCGGGAGGCGCAGGCTCACGTGATCTCGGTTCATATCAACCGCCAGCGACGTGTCCCGCTGATCGCTCGCTGCCCCATCCGGATTGGCACGCGGCACGATGACAACCGAAAGCCTGTCCAGCAGCGATTGCAACTCTCCTTCGGCAAGCGATTTGGCAACCGCAAGAAGCGCCTCGCTGGCTGCCGGCTCATTCCCGTGTTGCTGTCCGATCAGCCACACGATCGGGCGGCCCGCACGCTGGATCGCAAAGGGATCAGCATGGCGCTCCGCGGAAAAATAGAGGATCGGAATGCGGCGCCCCTCGGTCGACAACGCGAGCGTCTTCGCAACCAGCGGCGCGCCGGGTCTGGCTGCGAGTTCGGAGACAAAGGCTTCAAGTTGCGCCTGCGAGGTCACAGCCTGCGAGCCCGCCTCGAAGGCGGGCGTCCTCAGGGCAACGGGAATATCAGGGAAGTGAGCAAGAACGGCCGGCGATTGACGATACGTAACTCGTCCGCCGCCTTCGGTTGCGGCAGTTGTCGCAAAACCTAGAAGGCCCACGAGGCCGGCAATGATAAAGCGTCCGAGGCGCACGGCGAATCCCACGAGGAACGTCTGGTGACTGTCGGCCGTTTCTCCGCCGGCGACAATCACTGCGTACGCGCGTCGTCACCAGAAGGTTGCCAGACTGCAACAGCAACTCAGCCAATGAGGTCCCGCCGGACCTCGTAGAGTGTGAGCGCGGTGGCGACGGCTAGGTTGAGGCTGTCGAGCGGCCCAGCCATGGGGATTTTGGCCAATCTCGAACAACCTCTGGCGACGTCCTCGGTGAGGCCTGGCCCCTCGCTGCCCATCACGATCATCGTCGGCTGGCGGTAAGTGATTTTCCGAAAGTCATCCGTCGCGGCAATGTGCGTTCCGACGGTATCGCCGGGCCAAGTCTTCAGAATCGACAGAAACGTCTCGCGCGAAAGCTTGACGAGCGGCACGTTGAAGATCGACCCCATCGTCGCCCGCACGCACTCCCGGCTCCAAGGATCACACGTCGTTCCGATAAGCATAACGCCACCGGCCCCGGCGGCGTCGGCAGTGCGGATGATCGTTCCGAGATTTCCAGGATCGCGCACCTCTTCGAGTGCAACCCAGGTCGCGTGATCTGGCACGCTCTTGGCGGACGGCGCATCGGCATACCGCTGCTTGTAGACAGCGAGGAGCGTCTGCGGATTCTCTTTCGCCGCGAGCTTCTCCAGAACGGCAGTCGAAACTTCCAACACTTCGGCATGCCGCGTCAGCGCCCAGTCGACGAACGCCCGGACAGCGGGAGCCTCGATCGCACCAGCGCGATAAATCAGCGTTTCTGGGACGAACCCGGCTTCGCGCGCCGTCATGAGGATTGAAAGACCCTCAGCGACGAACAGTCCTGTGTCCTTCCGCTCCTTGCGCATGTCGAGCGCGCGCACCGCCTTCACGCGATCATTCTGCAGTGACGTGATGACCCGCGCTGTTCCGGTCGTCATGCAGCGCTCCATCGCGAATAAAGTGACGTGCCGAGCGCACGGCGGCCCCCTTCCTCGGTGATCGCGAGTTCGCCGCTCTCAACGGCACCACCGCGTGCCGCCATGACTTCTCGCGTCAAGCCGTCCAGCGCCAAGGCCGAGGCACGAATGGCATACGCAGTGAGCACCAGCCGCGACTGCTTGGGCGCGAGTAGCTTCTCACAGTCCCTCATCAATCCCGGTAGATCCACAAAGAGGTCCCAAACCTCGCCATCGGTGCCGCGGCCATACTTCGGCGGATCGACGAGGATGCAATGATAAGTGCGTCCGCGCCGGATCTCGCGGGCAACAAACTTGCGCGCATCCTCTGCGATCCAGCGGATGACCGCCTTGTCGAGGTTCGACGCCGCCTGGTTCTCCCGCGCCCAGCTTATCGCCTTCTTTGAAGCGTCGACATGAACGACCTCTGCCCCGGCCGCTGCCGCGATCAGGGAAGCCGCCCCGGTGTAGCCGAACAGATTGAGCACCCGCGGTGTCTCGCCTTTGATCGCGGCCTGCCCCTCCCGCATCCACTGCCAATGCGGCAACTGTTCCGGAAACAGTCCGAGGTGCCGAAACGCCATCAATCGCGCCTTCACCGTCACCCCCTCGACCGGCACGTCCCAGGTATCCGGCACCGGCTTCAGATGCTTCCAGCGGCCCTTCTCGTCCTCGTCTTCAGCGGCAAAGACCGCGTGCGCATCCTTCCAGATATCGCGCCGCGCCGGAGACCAGAGCGCCTGCGGCTCCGGCCGGTCGACAACGATCGGCCCGAAGCGCTCAAGCTTCCGCCCGTTCCCGCTGTCGAGGAGCGCGTAACCCTTGAACCCGCCCATCGCGATCAAGCGGAGCGTCGGCTCCAAGGCGGGTTGTTTATGCCGGTCTGTCATGCCCACGCGATTATCTGCTCCCGCCCGTCTTGTCACGCGAGGTTGCTGCAGCGGCAACTGATCCGCGCAAAATGCGCACGCCTCTGCGTTTGGACGCGAATTTACTAGATTCGGTAAAGCACCATCCGCTAGATGCATTTTTGAGCGGGGCTCGTTGTGCTAACTTGCGCGCCTGCCCAATTCGATTTCGCGCCAATGCGCTGGATGCCAGACGACCATGAACATGGAATTTGCCCGTGTGGCGCGCGCCACGACGCGTGACGACGACATCAAACTCTACGGCGAGGAAGCCTTCGCAGCCATGCGCAAGGCAGGCCAGCTTGCGGCGACGGCGCTTGATATGCTCGTCCCGCACGTGCTGCCTGGGGTGACCACCCAATTCCTCGATGATCTCGTGTTTGAATTCGCCATGGACCACAAGGTCCTGCCGGCGACGCTTAACTATCGCGGCTACACGAAGTCGATCTGCACCTCGATCAATCACGTCGTATGCCATGGAATTCCGGGACCCAAGCCGCTGCGTGAGGGCGACATCCTCAATATCGATGTGACGTTGATCGTCGACGGCTGGCACGGCGACACCAGTCGCATGTACCCGGTCGGCGTCGTCAATCGGCGTGCCGCACGTTTGGTAGATCTGACCTATGAATGCCTCATGCGCGGTATCGCGGCGGTCAAGCCTGGCAATACGACCGGCGACATCGGTCATGCGATCCAGGCATACGCGGAAGCCGAACGGTGCTCGGTCGTGCGTGACTTCTGCGGCCATGGCCTTGGCCCGGTATTCCACGACCGCCCCAACATTCTCCACTACGGCGATGCGGGCGATGGGATCGTCCTCGAGCAAGGCATGCTGTTCACGATCGAACCAATGATCAACCTTGGCAAGCCTCACGTGAAGCTTCTGCCCGACGGCTGGACGGCAGTCACCCGCGACCGCGAACTCTCCGCCCAGTTCGAACATACCGTTGGCGTCACGAAAGACGGTTGCGAAGTCTTCACCTACTCGCCGAAGGGTTGGCACAAGCCCCCGTACCCCGTGGCGTAGTCAGCAACTTGCGGTATATCTCTCACACCTGTGGCTGCTGAGGCGGCGTGCAGAAGGCTGGCTCGGGCGCGAGCCGGCAGTGGGGGCGTCAAGATGGTACGGCGGAGCAAGGACAGCGATCGCTCAGAGACCGCGGCGGAGGCGCCGCAAGCAAACTTGTTCGATCAAGCCGCCCCTGTTGCCTCAGCGATAAGCCCATCGCTGGGCAGTGCACCTGCCGAAATAGCGAAATCAGCCAGAAAGCCTGGTGCCCGTTCGAACGGCAGGAAGGCCATCCTGATCGACGATAAAGCTGGTCACAGGAAGCGCCTGCGCCAGCGCTTTGACGACGGCGGAATGGATGCGCTCGCCGACTACGAATTACTCGAGCTGGTCCTTGCGCGAGCCATTTTACGTGGCGATACCAAGCCGTTAGCGAAAGCGTTGCTTGCCGAGTTCAAGTCCTTCGCCAACGTCGTCAACGCTGACACGGCGCAGTTGCTGGCGGTCAACGGCGTTGGAACCCGGATCGTTGTCGAATTGCGGCTCATCCGCGCAGCCGCTCTGAAAATGATGCAATCCGACCTCACCAAGCGCGAGTTGCTGACGTCGCAGGAACAAGTCCTGAACTATCTCAAGGCTGCCCAGGCGCGCGAGCCGATCGAGTTGTTTCGCATCCTCTTCCTCGATAAGCGCAATCAGCTGATAGCCGATGAGATTCAAGGCCGCGGCACCGTCGACCATACGCCGGTCTATATCCGGGAGATTGTGAAGCGTGCGCTGGAACTGGGTGCTACAGCTATGATTCTGGTTCACAATCATCCTTCAGGCGACCCTGCGCCTTCCGGACCGGACATAACGATGACGAAACAGATCGTGCAGGCCGCGAGACCTTTGGGCCTCACCATCCACGATCATATTATCGTAGGGCGGCAGGGCCATTGCAGCATGAAGGCGCTCGGGCTTTTCTAAGGCCTGATCGCCACGCCAAGAGTAGACTGAAGATGGTGAGATGAAGCCGACGACAGCGCCGACATTGATGCCGTTGACGAGCCGTGTTGTCTCGATCGCCGAACTGTTTTCGATCGGCGCCTACGGGCCGGCGGCCGTCCAGCGCGACTACCAGTGGCGCGCTGAGGAATGCTCGATTCTGCTCGCCGACCTCGATCGCGTCTTTTCGGCAAGCTCGTTCGCTGTTCGAGACGATGACGAAATCGTCGACGACGGTGCAGAAGCCAACGCGCTTCGCGAAATCGAGATCGCGCCCGTCGACGACGAGCTACGGGTCGCCGATCTGCTCGAGCCACCCCATCAACTCGACGACTACATGCTGGGGTCCATCGTCGTGACGCCACCCGACAAGGGCCTGCGTCTTGTTTACGACGGCCTTCAACGCATGACCACACTGACGGTTCTCGCCGCAGTGTTGCGCGACATGACCCCCGACGAGGCGCTTCGCGACTTCCTCGACAGCCTGATACGCCTCGACGAGAAGAGCTTTCGGCTGACGCTGGCTGGCAAGGATACGACGCTTTCCCGCCAGATCCAGCCGAAGGGCGAGTCGATCCGTCCCCGCCGCGGCGAACCTCAAAGTGACATGGGCAGCCGCATTCGTGTAGCCGCCGGCGTATTCCGTGAAGGCATCAAGTCTTGGAGCGACGCCCGCCGCGACGCCTTTGCGCATTTCCTGCTTACGCGCGTGCGGCTGATCCTGGTGGAAGCCTACGATCCGCGCCTCGCGCGCCAGATCTTCGTGACGACGAACATGCGCGGCAAGAATCTGAACCGCGTCGATCTTCTCAAAGGCCAGCTTGTCGACATCGCCGACAATGAGGAATCGGCCCGCCAAGTGGTCGCCCATTGGAACGGCGCCCGCAACGCCTGCGGTGACCAATTCGAGGAGCTGCTTGTCGCGGTCGATTTTATCGAGCGCCGCCAGCCGCAGGGCGACGACTGCCTGAACGAGCTGGCTGACTATATCCAGCAAAAGCGCGGACCTGCCGGCATCGAAGCCTGGGTACAAAAGCTCACTCATCATGCCGGTGCGTGGCGCGAGTTGCGCGCCTTCCTTCAGAACACGCCAACCGACGAGTTTTCCGCCGACATTTGGCGCCTGCAGCTGTTCAAGTGGGACAACTGGCAACCGCTCGCCCTTTTGTGGCTGAGTGACTACCGCCGCGCCGTCCGCCAGGGCGGACCGGGTGCGCCGCAAAAAATCGCAGCCGCGCAGCGCCGCTTCGCTGCCCTCCATCGGCGCTGCCTGGCGATTGCCCTCGCCGGCTTCTCGAATGCCGATCGCGAGCGAATTTTCGGTCGCGCCATCTCGCAAGTGAATCGCGATCTCAATCCTTTGGCCTCGTCCGGTGCCCTCGCCTTCAATCCCCAGCAATTGGCTCGCATCGGCGAAACCCTTCGCCTCCCGCTGATGGACAAGGATCTCCGCATCTGCCTGATCCGTTGGCTCGAGACCATGCATATGGCCCCGGGCCAGGAATTCCGCATTTCCGACATGACGGTCGAGCATGTCCTTCCGCGCCGCCCGCCAGATGGCTCGCATTGGGTCGTCGATTTCCCCGAACCTGACGAGCGCTTCCTCGCGTGCCATGCCCTCGGCAATCTCGCGGCGCTCGACAAGGGCCGGAACGAGCGCGTGAGCAACAACTCGTTTGCGGAGAAGCGGGCCATCTATGAAACGGCAGCCGGTGAGTTCAATACGTTGCGCGACGTTGTGACGGTGTCCGAATGGTCCGGGGCGGCCATTGAGGCGCGAACCGAAAGACTGGCTGACGAAGTGATACGCTATCTCGACCTGCCGCCGGCGTTTTCGCGGGGATAGCCCCACGCTAAGCCTCGTTGACGCAGGATCGTCAACTTCTGATCATAAGCGATCTGCCCGCCCCGGTGGTCACACCGGACCTGCCGCGCTATCAACGGCAGCACGCTCATACGTTAAGAGGCCCTATGTTCTTCAAGCGCAGCCAGCCGGTCCCGCCTCAAAAGAAGGACGAACCGGTCACGGCATCGATCGAAAAAGCTACGGTGAATGTACTCGTCGGCGCGAAGCAGGCAGAGCGGCTGGCGGTCGAAGATCTTCGCCGCCATGTAGACGAAGCCGCCTTGGGCTTTAAGACAACCGACGAGCTGGAACCGATCACGGGCCTCATCGGCCAGGACCGCGCCTTGCAGGCGATCGAGTTCGGCACAGAAATGCGGTCGCACGACTTCAATATCTTCGTTCTTGGCCCGCCCGCGTCCGGAAAGCGTACGGCAGTTACCGCGCAGTTGCAGGCCGCCGCTGTGGCGCGTCCCACGCCGGATGACTGGATCTATGTCTACAACTTCGAAGAGCCGAACCGCCCGAAAGCGCTTCGATTGCCCGCTGGCCGCGCGCGCCCCTTCGCCAAAGGCATGATCGATACCCTCGATGAGCTTAGAACGGTCGTGCCGGCGCTATTTGAAGGCGACGAGTATCAAGCCCGCCGGCGCGCCATCGACGCGGCCTTCGAAGCCAACCAAGAACAGGCATTCGAAGTCCTCAATACCAAGGCGCGAGAGCAGAACATTGCGATCCTGCGCACGCCTCAGGGCTTCGCGCTCGCCCCGACGCTTGATGGCAAGGTGATCAAGCCTGAAAGCTTCGAGATGATGCCGGAGGAGATGCGCCAGGAAAAGCAGCGCCAGATAGCTGAGCTCGAGAAAGAGCTCGCGGAAATGCTCTCAAAAGTGCCGAAGTCGGACAAAGCCCGTCGGTCGCAGATCGCCCAACTCAACGAAGAGATCGCGCGGCGCATTGTGGATTCCGCGCTCGACGACCTTATCGCGTCAGTCGCCGACCTCCCAAACGTTGTGCAGTATCTGCACGATGCCACGAAGGATCTCGTACGCAATATTGCAATCTTCGTCGCCAATCCGGAGGAGGAAGCCGGCGCATCCGGCATCCGTCCGCCCGCGGACACGGCGCGTGATCCGCGCTTCCGCCGCTACATGGTCAATGTTTTCGTGGCGCAACCCGAGGGCGGGGCGGCCGCACCCGTCATCGAGGAGATCAACCCGGTTTACGGCAACCTGATCGGCCGGATCGAGCACATCGCGCAGATGGGCACGATGGTGACGGACTTCCTGCTCATGAAGCCCGGCGCCCTTCATCGCGCCAATGGCGGCACGCTGATCCTCGATGCCCGCAAGTTGCTGCTTTCGCCGTTCGCCTACGAAGCTCTGAAGCGCTCACTAAAGGCGCGCGACATCCGTATCGAGCAGCCAGCGGAGTCGATGCTCGCCATGACGACGCAAAGTCTGGATCCGGAGCCGATCCCGCTCGATGTCAAAGTGGTGCTCATCGGCGAGCGCGAACTCTACTACATGTTGAGCGAAGCCGACCCCGACTTCGAGGGTCTATTCAAGGTTCAAGCCGACTTCGACGATTCCATCAACCGTCACAATGGGAACGATCTCGCCTATGCGCGTGTACTCGCGTCGATCGCCAAGCAGCACGGCCTCGCGCCTGTCGACGCATCCGGCGTCGCGCGCACGATCGAAGAGGGTTCCCGGCTTGCAGGCGACCGCGAAAAGCTTTCGATCGAGATCGGTCGCATATCGGATTTGCTGCGCGAGGCCGACTACTGGCGAAAGAAGGGCGGCCGCGCGACCATCTCGCGCGCCGACGTCGAGCGTGCCGTCGATGCGAACATCCAGCGCGCCGATCGGGCCCGCGATCGTTCTCAGGAAGTCATCGACCGCGGCGTCGTGCTCGTCGATGTCGACGGCTCGAAAGTCGGCCAGATCAATGGCCTTGCCGTCCTTCAGCTTGGCCGCTTCGCCTTCGGCCGGCCGAGCCGCATAACCGCCCGCGTCCGCATGGGCAACGGCCGCGTCACCGACATCGAGCGCGAGGCAAAGTTGGGCGGCCCGCTGCACACCAAAGGCATGATGATCCTGTGGGGATACCTCGCCGGCAAGTTCGCCCTCGACATACCGCTCGCCGTTGCCGCCACCCTCGTCTTCGAGCAGAGTTATGGCGGCGTCGACGGTGACAGCGCCTCCTCAACGGAACTCTATGCACTCTTGTCGGCGCTCTCTGGCGTGCCGATCAAGCAAGGTCTTGCCGTCACGGGCTCCGTCAATCAGTGGGGCGAAGTACAGGCCATCGGCGGCGTGAATGAGAAGATCGAGGGCTTTTTCGACACCTGCAAGGCGCGCGGTCTGTCAGGCAATCAAGGTGTCCTAATTCCGCGCTCGAACGTCCAGCACCTGATGCTGCGCGAAGAGGTTGTCCAGGCGGTACGGGACAGCAAGTTCTCGGTGTATGCCGTCGACACGATCGATCAGGGCATCGAGCTGTTGACCGGTGTTGCGGCAGGCGATCGCGGGCCCGGCGGAGAGTTCCCTGCCGGCTCGATCAACGGGCTCGTGGAAAAACAGCTCCGTGAGTTCGCCGACCGGGCGCAAAAGTTCGGCCGGAAGGATACAGGCAATGGAGATAAGCCGGTAACGTCATGATCGAGCGCAACCGTATCGGCGAAGTCGTGCATGTCGCCGCCGATGGCGAGAATCGTGGCCGCGTGTTGCTACGCGTCCACTCCGGCCGGCCGCATCCCCTCGCTGTGGATGTGGCCATTCGCATCGCGCAATCCTATCACGCGCGCCTTGAAAGCCTTTTTGTCGAAGAACCTCAACTGGTCGACAGTGCGGGCCATGCCTTCGTCCGGGAAGTCTTGATCTCGGGATGCGCCATCCAATCGTTCGATGTGCGCGATGTTGAAGCGATCCTCGGCTACGAAGCGCGGCGTGCGCGCAAGTTCATTGAAGCGCGCGCGCAGGCAGCCTCGGTTCCGTTTGCCGTGCGTGTGGCCAGGGACGAGTCGCTGCGCGCGCTCTCCGTTGCCTGCGCGGAAGATGGTCCTTGGAACGTGATTGTCCTGGCCGATCCCTTCTCTGCGTTGGGCGAGCAATCGCTTGCACAATTGCTCAACATGATTTCCGGGGCAACGGCCGTCGTCGCGGTCGGGCCGCGTGCAGCGCGCGCCGACGGGCCGATCGTGATCGTTGTCGAGACTGCTGAACGTCTTGAAAGCATGCTTCGTTTGGCAGATCGTCTCGCCGGCGAAGAACCACATCGCAGTCCCGTCAGAATACTGCTGGTGACTGAAACCGTGGCGGCTTGCGGAGACCTCGAAGCGCAAGTGCGTCTCGCCCTCGCGGGGCACGAAGGTGCACCCCAATTGGCCAGCGTACCGACGCTCGGCGCTCAGGATGTGGCAATCGAAGCCGTCCGCCGCTCTGGTGCGGGGCTGGTTATCGCCCAAGCAGGTGGGGCACTTGTCGCCGCGGACGGCAACATGCGGATGCTGGCGCAGTGCCTGGAGTGTCCGATCGTTTTGGTCCGCTGACCTTTGCAGATGGTCGCGCCGCATCCCGCGTCGCAGTGACGATTGTTGCGTCGCAGTATTGCGGTTGGGCTTGACGAGCATAGGTTGATTAGGCAAACGGAACTCTGAATTCAGAGTTCGGAACGCAAGCATGAAGCTGCTCAAGCCCCAGGTCGGTCTGACCGCGCAGGTCTACCAG
The DNA here is from genome assembly GCA_033812735.1 of Hyphomicrobiaceae bacterium. Classification (GTDB taxonomy): domain Bacteria; phylum Pseudomonadota; class Alphaproteobacteria; order Rhizobiales; family Hyphomicrobiaceae; genus JABFRJ01. The sequence continues at coordinate 41,936 of JAPXTA010000028.1, forward strand.
GCGCTGCTGGACGAGATCTGCGGCGGCAAGCTGACGCCTGGCACGCATCTCATCCAAGAGCAGCTTGCCGCCGATCTCGGCGTGTCGCGTCAACCGATCCAGCAAGCGCTGGCGATGTTGAAGAACGATGGCCTGCTGCAGGAACTTGGCAAGCGCGGCCTTTTTGTCGCGCCGCTCGATCTCGCCGAGATGCACCATCACTATGAGATACGCGCGGCCCTGGATGGATTGGCCGCTCGCCGAGCTGCAGAACGCTGCGCTGCGTCGAAGCAGTTGTCAGCCGATGTCAAAGAGGAAGGTGCCGCCAAGATCGCCGCCGGCAAGGCCGCCATAGCAAAGGCGAGTATCGCGCAAATGATCGCGTCCGATCTCGCCTTCCACACCTTTGTCTACGAAGCATCCGGCAACCCGCTTCTGGCCCCAACCGCAGCCTTGCATTGGCGCCAACTTCGGCGCGTCATGGGCGAAGTGCTTCGAAAGGCGGAGCCGCCGGAGAGCATCTGGAGGCAACATGCGGCGATTCTGGATGCGATAGTCCGCGGCGATGCTGAGCGCGCCGAAGCTGAAGCCATCGCCCATGTCGGCACCGCAGCAGCCCGTCTCGAACGCGCACTTGCGCCCGGGATGGCAGGGCGGACGGTCGCGCCGGAGGTGAAATCCAAGTCCCAACGCTCTGTGCGGAGCTGATCGCCATGCGACAGAACATTCTGACCCTGGCGCAAATCCTGAGTGCTCAAGCGCGGCTTAACCCCGACAAGATGGCCGTGCGCGATCTCGATCGCGCGATGACCTACAAGGTCTGGAACCAACGCGCGAACCGGCTCGCGAATGCCCTGTTAGGTCTCGGCCTTTCGAAAGGCGATCGCGTCGGCGTCCTTGCCTACAACTGCGTCGAATGGGCGGAGATCTATGCTGGAACGGCGAAAGCGGGTCTTGTCGCCGTGCCGATCAACTTCCGTCTCGTCGGCAAGGAAGTGCAATACATCGCCGACAACGCCGAGATCTCCGCATTCATCGTCCAGAACGAACTTCTCGGTGTCGTCGAGGACGGCCAGACAGACCTGTCATGTCCGAAATCCCGCTTCATCGTAATAGGGGACGCGACGCCGGCAGGCTTGCACAGTTATGAAGGCCTGCTGGCCGCCGCGAGCGACCGTGAGCCGGAACAGGTCGTCGATGCGCTCGACCCCTGGATGCTCATGTACACGTCGGGCACGACCGGCAGCCCCAAAGGTGCAATCCGCAGCCACCAAGGCAACGCGCTCGTCTCTCTCGTCACTGAGATCGAACTCGGCATTCATCGCAACGATCAGGCATTGCTGGTCATGCCGATGTGCCATGCCAATTCGCTCTATTTCTTTGGCTCGTTCCTTTATTGCGGCGGATCTGCAACGATCTATTCGAGAAAAAGCTTCGACCCCGAGCACTGTCTCCGAACGCTTTCAGACACCAAGGCGACATTCACGTCGCTAGTGCCCACTCACTACATCATGATGCTCGGTCTCTCGCAGGCCATCCGCGAGCAGAACCGTTGCGATAGCATCACGCGGCTCATGATCTCGTCTGCACCCGCTCGCCCCGATACCAAACGCGCGATCATGGAAATGTTCCGCAACTCCGGTCTCTACGAGCTCTACGGATCGACCGAGGCTGGATGGGTCACGATGCTCCATCCGCATGAGCAGTTCACGAAGCTCGGCTCGGTCGGCCGTGAATGCGTCGGCTCTGCGCCGATCAAGATGCTCGACGAGAGCGGCGCCGAAGTTGAGGACGGCCAAGCAGGCGAGCTGTTCTCGTGCAATCCCTACACCTTCGACGGCTACTGGAAGCTTCCTGACAAGACAGCCGAAGCCTTTCGTGGTCCCTACTGCAGTGTCGGTGACATGGCCCGCCGCGACGAAGATGGC
>JAPXTA010000029.1:0-43052 GCA_033812735.1 Hyphomicrobiaceae bacterium
GGATCATGACGCGGCTTTGGTCTCTCTCTCGGTCGGTGCTGGAAGATCGAACGAGCGATCGTGGTCCAATGACGGCACGCGCCCGCGCGCTTCCTCGACCAGTGCAAGATCGATATCGGCAAAGACTACCGCCGCACTCGTCCCGTCGCCCTCCGCGAGAACCTCGCCCCAAGGTGCCACGATGATGCTGTGCCCGAACGTCGAACGGCCGATCTCGTGCTTGCCGGCTTGCGCCGCAGCGAGCACGAAGCACCCATTCTCGATCGCCCGCGCGCGCATCAGGACCTGCCAATGCGCCTGTCCCGTCGGCACCGTGAACGCAGCCGGGATCGCCAGCAGTTTGGCCCCCGCCTTGGCAAGCGAACGATAAAGATACGGGAAGCGCAAATCGTAGCAGATCGTCATACCGAGGCGCGCCCACGGCAGATCGGCGACCACGGCCGTCGCTCCCGGCCTGTAGTTTTTGGATTCGCGATAGACTTCGCCATGCGGAAGCTGCACATCGAACATGTGTATCTTATCGTAGCGCGCAGCGATCACGCCCTGCGGGTCGATCAGGAAGCTGCGGTTGGCGAGCTTGTCAGGTCCGACCGCGATACCCATCGAACCGATGTGCAGCCAGATCTTGAGTTCGCGTGCGAGCGCCCGGAAATGCGCCAGCGCCGGATTGCCCTCCTCCGGCCGGATGGCGACGAACAGCTTCGCACGGTCCGTCTCCATCAAGGTCGTGATCTCGGGCGTCTGCACATACTGCGCGCCCCCTTTCGCGGCCTCGCGGATCAACCGTGTGGCCTCGACAAGGTTCTTCTCCACATCGCGTGTCGCGCACATCTGCACCAGGCCGGCGCGGAATTTGGGAGGCGTCACAGTTGTCATGGTCGTCACCGCAGGAAGAGGCAAAGCACCAGTGTAGGCACCCCGGCGCATGTCGTCTACATCCGCCCGAACGTCAAGGGACGCGCCACCCAAGCCATTTTCAAGGCTTCATCAGGTAGGTCGCCCAGGTGGTCCATAAAACGGCCAGCGAGCAAAGTCCCGCGTGCGCCAGGAACCACGGCCTCTCCTCCCATCCGAGCAGGGCAAGGCGCCGACCAGGAAGAAACGCGATCAGCATCGGCAGGAGTGGGTAGAGGTAGCGGCCTTGGAAGCCGAGGATCACGCGGCCGCCAAGTCCCGTCCATTGCAGATACAGCAAAGTCAGAACGATCAGGGTGGATACCGCTGAGATGCCGGCAAACAGCCACCGGGTGCCCGAGGCGATCTCCCCCCGCCGGTGCGGATCGGCCAGGATCACCCCCAGGAGCGTGAGGATGATCAGCGGATAGAACAGGAAGAACATGTAAACCGGTGGTCCGAAGATACCGATGAACCCCATGACCGTCGTCGGTACGAGTTTGGTCATGAAGATCGACCGCAGCAGAATGACGAGATAGCCGAGCGGATCGGCGAGGATTGCCGCCGTCTGGGCGTCGGGCGCCACTTCACCGGCCCAAGTCAAATAGCGGATACCCGCAAAGTACGTAAACTTCAGCGCCAGCATATACGCAAATGATGCCGCGGCTCCGGGCAGCACAGCAGCGGCGAGCATGCCGAGCCGCTTGCCCTGCGAGGTGAACCGCTCCCGCGGAATGGCGATCAACATCAGCGGCAGGAATAGATACGCGCTCTTGCATTGCGCCAGCACGAACGACATCGCGATCAGCTCATAGACACGGCGCGAACGGATCGGCCCCGTCTCGGTCATCTCGCGGAGCACGGTTGCGCCGAATAGAAACGCCAGACCGTTGGTAAAAGGGTCGGCATCCACGGTACTTCGCCCGAATGTCATCGTCGGCAAAAGCGCGAAGGCCGCCAGCGTCCAGCCATGAAAAGGCATGCGCGAGATCGCCAGCGCCGTGAGCGCGATCCCGGCGAACAATCCAGCGAGCCGGCTCAGCATGAAGAGCGTGATCGGCCGCGCCTCGAACAGCTCGGCGATTTTGTACACTGCGAGCTGTGGCAGATAACAGAGCGGATGGAGCACGGCGATCGGATTGGGCGCCAGCGTCCCAAGCCGTGATGGATTGAGTGGCACCTCGGCCAGCTGCCGGAACTGTTCGCGCGAATAGCCGTAAGGTGCCTGGGCTCCCGACGGAAACTGCTCGTCGCCGCGCTTCAAAAACTCGACGATCCCCGACGGAACCTGCGCCTTGCCGACAAGCCCATAGCCAGCAGCGACCGTCGCCACGCGCTGAAAATTGAGCGTCTCGTTGCCGCCCCCGAGCGGCGGAATCATCGCGACGAGCAACAGACCGACGACGGAAGCGACGGTGGCAAACAGGCGGTGCGGGATGGTCAGGCTGGCAAACATGAGCGGCACTCTTGGCGCGCCGCACTATCGCATCAGCCCGTTACCAAGGCGTTCACCATTCCAGCCGGGCCTATTGGCGGGCTAGGCGCCGTGCAGCATCTCGTCGAGCTTGCCGCTATCTTCGAGCGCATAGAGGTCATCGCAGCCGCCGACGTGCGTCTCGCCGATCCAGATCTGCGGAACCGTCGTCCGGCCCCCTGATTTCGTGCGGATTTCCTCGCGCAGATCCGGCCGGCCGCCCACGTCGATCTCCTTGAAGTCGACGGCCTTGTGCTTCAGCAGCCGCTTGGCTGCATGACAGTACCCGCAAAGGCTCGTCGTATAGATGGTGACTGGCGGCATGTACCTGATCCGTGAGCAATTCTGAACGAAACGTAGTCGCTTTCTGCGGCACGGCAAGCCACCGGAAAAGCGAGGTTGCTATTCCAAACCGACGAGCGCGAGGGCCAGCACGTCGACCCGGCTCGCCCCGGCTCTCTTCAGCACCCGCGCGCACGCGTTGACCGTCGCGCCGGTCGTGATCACGTCGTCGACGAGCAGCACCCTCCGCCCGGCCACCGCTGCTTCGGCCGCCGCCGTCAGCTTGAACGCCCGCCGCACATTGGCCCGCCGCTGATCCTCGCTGAGACCGATCTGTGGACGAGTCCGCCTGACGCGCCTGAGGCCATTGGGATAAACCGCCAACCCGGACGACCTGCCGACTTCCTTGGCGAGCATCGCCGACTGGTTGAAGCGCCTCGACAGCAACCGCCGCCGATGCAGCGGCACCGGCATGATGAGTTCGCAGTCAGCCAGGAGCGGAGCGCCGGCCGCCGCCAGCCACCGGCCGAAAAGCACTTTGAGATCGCCGCGATCCATGAATTTGAACTGATGAATGAGCGTCCGCATCCGCCCATCGTAACGTGCGACCGCGCGCGCCCGGTCATAATCCGGCGGGTCGGCGTACGCCGCAGCCGAAACCATCAGCTCATCCCCTCCAAATGGCAGCGGAATGCCAAGCTTGTCGCAAAGAGGCGCGCGAATGAAATGGACCTCGCGCCAGCACGATCCGCATAAATTGTTGGGGTCCGTAAGCCGGCAGCGGCAGCTCATGCAGCGTGGCGGCAGCATCGCATCGGCGACCGCGCGCCAGAACACCGAGCCGAACGCCGGACGCATCTGACCTGAGCTGGCCTCATCTGGAAACATCGCGCGGCTCGCCCTCAGTTTCGCGCAAAACGTTTCTCGCAAAACATCTCGCGCAACACGCTGAGATTGCAGCGTAGCCGACAGACGAACGCGTGGCCAGTTTTCACATCGCTTTGGAGCCACTCGGAAGGGCCGGCAACGTAACCACGAACCGGGCGCCCGCCACGCCGGGAATGCGCCGTTCTTCCAGTTCCTGAGACAAGCGACCGGCTTCCAATCCGTCCGCCGCACGGTTTTCGGCGTGAATTTCGCCGCCATGAGCCCGCACGATTTCGCGAGAGATCGATAGACCGAGCCCCGAGTTCTTGCCGAGCGTACGGTCCGATTGCGGCCGGTCCGAATAGAAGCGCTTGAAGACGTGTTCGAGCCGATCAGGCGGAATGCCAGGGCCTTCGTCGTCGACAGTCACAACCAACTGATCCCGGTTCCGCTTGACGCTGACCGCAACGGCGCCGTCCTCCGGCGAGAAGGAGAGAGCGTTGTCGATCAGATTGGTCATCACCTGTCCGAGCCGACCTTCATGGCCCTGCACCATGTAGGTTTTGCCATCGGCTGGGCCATCGCCGAGATCGAGGGTGATACGCCGCGCGCTGTCGCCATGAATATCCGAAAGCACGCTCACGATCCCGCGAACGAGCTCCGCGAGATCGAGCGGTTCGGTTTCCTGCAGGGCCAACTCGGCATCGAGCCTCGATGCTTTCGCAACGTCCGTGATAAGCCGGTTCAGCCGCTTCATCTCGCCTTGAATCTGGAGAACGAGTTCGTCGCGTTGTTGGTCCGTCTTGGCAAACGACAACGACTCCGCCGTCGACCGCGCCGCCGCCACCGGGTTCTTCAGCTCATGGGCAACGTCTTGGGCGAACCGATCGCTCGCCTCGATGCGCCGATAGAGAGAATTCGTCATTTCACGAAACGCGATCGCCATCTGTGCGACCTCGTCCTGCCGTCCAGGAAACTCCGGTAGTGCCCGTTCGGCATTGATATTGTGGCTGACCTGCTCCGCCGCGTCTGAAAGGCGCTGCATCGGTCCCGCAATCGTTCGGTAGAGCAGCCACGCGGCGATCAGTGACGCAATCAGAGCGACAAGGGCCAGCACGATCAGGGCGCGGCGCTGACGCGCGAGGATGTTGTCGATTTCCCCGGGCCGCGACGACAGCTGCACGACGCCCTGTACGGCGCCCAAGTGCAGAATTGGCGCCGTCACGGCGACGATCTGCTCACCCGCCCCGTTGATCAGAAGCATCCGCGTCACGTTGCCGAGCAAGGCGCTCTCGACTTCCGGATAGATCGTGCCCTTGTCGCTGCCGATATCGCGGTAGACAGGCAGCTCCGACCGCGTGATCCACGCAATGAAGCGGGTCCATGAGGTTTTGAGTTTTTCCTCGGCCTCCGATTGCGGCGCCGCCGTCCGTGGAGACGTTCCCTTCGAAATCTGCCCGCGCTGCAGCATCTGGTTCGAATCGACGATCAGAAAGCCGTCGCGGCCGAAAACGCGGGCGCGAACGTCTCCCACCTGGATCAGGCGGCCGAGAATAGGCGCGACTCGCTCCGGCGCGATCGACAATTCGACCGCAGAGAACGTCGGATTGGCGAGCGTGGGCAGTTGTCCTGGCGCCTCGGGTAGCCTGGTCGCATCGATCGTGAAGCCGCCGGTATCGACCTTGGCATTCGCAGCAATCGCGACGGCGATCATTCGCGCCTGTGTCGTGAGACTATCGACCTTGGCGTCTACCATCCATCGGTTGGCCAAACTGATCCATATCAGGCCGAAGAATAAAATGATGAACCCGACGATGTTCGCCGCCATGATGCGGCGGCCGATGGTTTTGGTGCACCACTTGTAGAGTGGCTGCGTCTCGACCCATGGCTTGAGCCACCGCGTCCATGCCTCGCCGGCGGCTTGGCGTATGGGGGTATGCACGGGCGCGCTCTGGGCAACGAGATATCGAAACCCTCGCTTGGCGCCCGTCGTGCCGAGCCGCGCCAAGGCACCCAACCGCCGAGCGGCACGGCGTCCGCCACGCACCGCGAATTGCGCGAGCGCGCGCGGCGCTTCACTCGAAAGCGGCGTGCGCTTTCGCTCGATCAATCCTGGTTCGTTATGGTCGAGCGCCATTCACGCGCCGCCTTGCTGGTGACACCGATTGAGCCGGGCGACCGCACGCCCGGCGGCGCGGCGATCGCAAACCCGGATGGCTATTCTTTGAACCGATAGCCGACGCCGTAGAGCGTCTCGATCACATCGAAATCGTCGGCGACCTGCTTGAACTTCTTGCGCAAGCGCTTGATGTGGCTGTCGATTGTGCGGTCGTCGACATACACCTGATCATCGTAGGCGGCATCCATCAGTGCGTCCCGGGTCTTGACCACGCCCGGCCGGGTCGCGAGTGCCTGAAGAATGAGGAACTCCGTCACCGTCAGGGTCACGGGCTTGTTCTCCCAATGGCAGGTGTGCCGTTCGGGATCGAGCCGCAGTTTGCCGCGCTCCAGGATGCGGGCCGCTTCCGTCGGGGGCGCGGAGCCGTCGCGCGCCTGGAACCGGCGCAGCACGGCCTTCACGCGCTCTACCACGAGGCGTTGCGAGAACGGCTTTGCAATGTAGTCGTCCGCGCCCATCTTGAGGCCGAACAGCTGGTCGATCTCTTCGTCCTTCGACGTCAGGAAAATGACGGGCATATCGGTCGTTTGACGCAGGCGCCGTAGCAGTTCCATACCGTCCATGCGCGGCATCTTGATATCGAGCACCGCGAGATCTGCCGGATCGTCGGTCAACCCCTCGAGCGCTGCGGCGCCGTCGCTGTAGGTCCGGACCTTGTAGCCTTCAGCCTCGAGCGCCATACCGAGCGACTGCAGAATATTCCGCTCGTCATCGACCAGACAGATCGTGCTCTTCTCTTTCATTACACTATCCCTCATCGTGTCCCGACCGTGTTACCGGCGGTAGTCCGGCCCGATTGTGGCCGGCGCCTGCCCCCGCGCCCGCGATGTGTGTCCTCTAGGGCGCAACCGCGAGCGAATTGTGGCACCATCTTTGCCGGGATGGGGCTGAATTGATGCTGAATAACACGCAGGCTACAGATTTCGCCATTCTTTCCGAGAGCCTGTTCAAGACCGAGGCCGAGATGCCTGAGAAAATGCCCCCCGCCGCCGTCGCAAAGCGCCTGATTCGTGAAGCGACGAAGGGCGCCCTTGGGACTTTGCAGGCCAGCGATAAATCCCCCTATGTCTCCATGGTGCTGGTGGCGACCGGCCTGGACGGCGCTCCAACAATGTTGTTGTCGCGTCTTGCCCTCCATACGAAGAACCTCGACGCGGATAACCGGGCCAGCTTGTTGATCGACGCCACTGATGGCCTTGGCGATCCTGTCACCGGTGCGCGGCTGAGCCTGACAGGCAAGATCCTGCCGGCAACCGGTTCGGATGTGCGAGCACGCTTCCTCGCGCGCCACCCTGCCGCCGCGGGCTATGCAGACTTTGGCGACTTCGCTTTCTATCGCTTCGACGCTGTCTCGGGACATCTGATCGAAGGGTTCGGCCGTATCGTCGACATTCCTGGTCCGGGGCTTCTGGATTGATCGTCCGCAAGCGTTGTATTTCGGGCGCAGTTGCGCTCATTCCTGCGACTATCGGCCAGATTGCAGTCGATTATCGGAGGTTTTATTCGCCGATCTAGCGCCAGTCGGCCCGTCAAGGCCCGATTGGCACTTGGTCATTGTTGGTTCGCTATCCTGCAAAACCGGGCGCGACACGTTGCTCCCGGCGGCTCATCTGGCTAATGTTAACGAATTGGCCGGTTGATAGGCTCAGCAGCAGGAGCGAGTTGGCAGGCTACCTGCATTTGACCGGCTGACGACAGGTCGTCTGATCTGGCGTCTAGGATAGTATAGAAATTTCAATGGATTGGGCGCGGATGCCGATAGTGGCGCTGGGCACAGTCCATCCGCAACCCACGTCAACGACATCCGCGAACGGCCCAAAATGACCACTGAATCCTTCCCGCTGACCGCCGCTAAGTCGCTGCATAAGGACCTGCGGGAGGCAGAACTAATAGAACTGGCCGTGAAGCGCGGCGAAGGCCGTCTCGCAGCGTCCGGCGCGCTGTGCATGACGACGGGCGTCCACACCGGCCGCTCCCCGAACGACAAGTTCACCGTTCGCGATGCCGATACCGAGCATCAGATGTGGTGGGACAATAACAAGGGTATGACACCCGAGCACTTCGATGTGCTTTATCAAGACTTCCAGGACGCGATCAAAGGCAAGGAACTGTTCGTCCAAGATCTTTTGGGCGGCGCCGACGCAAAGCAGCAGATTAAGACCCGTATCGTAACCGAGTTCGCTTGGCACTCCCTCTTCATCCGGCATATGCTCCGCCGTCCGAACGCAGCGCAATTGCAAGGCTTCGCGCCCGACCTCACCGTCATCAACCTGCCGAGCTTCAAGGCCGACCCAAAGCGTCACGGCTGCCGTAGCGAGACCGTAATCGCCATCAATTTCAAGAAGAAGCTCGTTCTGATCGGCGGCTCCGAGTACGCCGGCGAAACCAAGAAGTCGGTCTTCACCTATCTCAACTACGTGCTCCCCGCGAAGGGCGTAATGCCGATGCACTGCTCGGCAAATGTCGGCAACGCCGGCGACAGCGCCGTCTTCTTCGGCCTTTCGGGCACGGGCAAGACCACCCTTTCGGCCGACCCGAAGCGCACGCTGCTCGGCGACGACGAGCATGGCTGGTCGGGCGATGGTATCTTCAATTTCGAAGGTGGCTGCTACGCCAAGACGATTCGTCTCTCCAGGGAAGCCGAACCGCAGATCTGGGATGCTTCGAACCGGTTCGGCACCGTGCTCGAGAACGTCATTCTCAAGGACGGCACGCGCCAGCCCGACTTCGACGACGGCCGCCTCACCGAGAATACCCGCTCCTGCTACCCGCTCGAGTTCATCCCGAATGCGTCCGCGACTGGCACCGCCGGCCATCCCAAGAATATTGTCATGCTCTGCGCCGATGCCTTCGGCGTGATGCCGCCGATCGCAAAGCTGACGCCAAGCCAGGCGATGTATCACTTCCTGTCGGGCTACACCGCGAAGGTCGCCGGCACCGAGAAGGGCATGAAGGGCAATGAAGTCTCAGCCACCTTCTCGACCTGCTTCGGCGCTCCGTTCATGCCGCGCCACCCGTCGGTCTATGGCAACCTGCTGCGCGACCTCATCGCCAAGCACAATGTCTCGTGCTGGCTCGTGAACACCGGCTGGACCGGCGGCAAGGCGGGTGTCGGCTCGCGCATGCCGATCAAGGCGACGCGCGCACTGCTCGATGCCGCTCTCTCCGGCAAGCTCGCTGGCCAACCATTGCGCACCGATCCGCTGTTCGGCTTCCAGGTGCCGCTCGCACTCGAAGGCGTCGACGCCAAGATCCTCACCCCGCGCGAGACCTGGGCCGACAAGGCCGCCTACGATGCCCAAGCGAAGTCGCTGGTCGAGATGTTCAACAAGAACTTCGAGAAGTTCGCCGCACACGTCGACGCCGACGTTAAGGCCGCGGCGCCAGCAGTTCGCATGGCCGCCGAATAACGAGTTGCCAGTCTGCCAAACATCAAGGCCCGGTGCGTCAGTCGCACCGGGCCTTTGCGTTGGACCTTTGCTTTTGGCTCGCGGCGCTCTCAGCCTTCGAGCGGCTTGGCAGCCCACTCCGCCGCCCGCCGCCCGACCAGAGACCCGATCGAGGCGGCCTTCTCGCGTTGCACGGCCTCGGCTAGATCCCTTTTGATCTCGCCGATCAGTCCCACGCCCGCATAGATCAATCCCGTATATAGCTGTACGAGCGTTGCCCCCGCCTCGATTTTGGCCAGCGCCGACGCTCCACTATCGATCCCACCGATCCCGATCAAAGGGACCTTCCCGCTCGTCATCCGGTACACCCTTGCGAGCGCGACAGTCGACCGATGAAACAGCGGCCGGCCCGACAAGCCGCCAGCTTCCGCGCCTGTCGCAGTGCCCGCCAATCCAGGACGAGACAGCGTCGTGTTCGAAACCGCGATGCCATCGACGGCATGCGCGGTCAGCCTCTCGACGATCGCTGGGAGGTCGTCCTCCGCGATATCCGGCGCAATCTTCACGACGATGGGCCGCCGGACCTCGCCTGCGGCAACCTTCGCCTCTCGGGCCGCCATAACCCGCGACAGCAGCGCATCGAGCGCCGCCGGCGCCTGCAAGTCGCGCAAGCCCGGCGTGTTCGGTGACGAGATGTTGACGACGAAGTACGAGGCGACATCGTAGAAAGTCTCGATGCCTTTTACATAGTCCGCCGGCTTGTCGGCGGTGTCCTTGTTGGCGCCGATGTTGACGGCGACGATGCCTGTCTTCGGCCGTGCTTTGAGCCGTGCCAGCGCGGCCGCATGGCCGCCGTTGTTGAAGCCAAGCCGGTTGATGATGGCCCTTTGTTCGGGCAGCCGGAAAACGCGGGGCTGCGGATTGCCCGCCTGCGGCTCCGGCGTGATCGTGCCAACCTCCGCGAACCCGCAGCCGACGCCAAGGATCGCGTCCTGCACGCGCGCATCCTTGTCGAACCCGGCAGCGACGCCGATCGGATTGGCGAACGTCAGCCCGAACACAGTCTGCTGGAGGGCGGCCGGATCCGCCCCGCTTGGCCGTGGATAGACGCCGGCTTCGAGTGCCCTGAGCGACGTTTCGTGCGCCGTTTCCGGCGGCAGAGCGAGCAACGCCGATTTCGCCAAGTCGAACATCGATGAAAACATCAGACCATCTCCCTGGGGAACACGTGCGCTCCATCGCCGCCGATCGGTAACAGCTTTGTCCATAGCACCGCCGTCATGGGAAGGGGCGCGTAGAGGTGAGGAAAGAGCATCCCTCCGCGCGAGACCTCCCATTTCAATGCATCGCCAAGCGCACCGGTCTCGATCGCGGCAATCACCAGGTCACTCTGTCCAGCAAAGAACTTTGCGGCAGTTCCGGGCGCTTGCTCGGCGGTCGAGAAATGGATGAAACCGTCCCGGAGATCGTCCGCCGATCCGCCAAAGAACCCTGTTCGCTCGGCGTCAAACCAGGCAGGCGCGGGCGAAATCTTATAGATCTGCCGGGGATAAGAATGGCTCATCGCGTTCTCTTGTGCTGCTGGTCGCGACCAATCACAGTTGTTCCGGCTTGGCAACGCGGCAGGACAACCACCAAACGCGAAAATCTATCTCCTGAAATCGCGTCAAAGGACCGATCAAATCCGGTTTGACAGCGTTTGTGATTACGGTGATTGTTATCCCGACGGCGATGTCTTCCGGCAACGCCAAGTGACAGCCTTCAAGGCGCCGCCACCAAAAAGTTAGAGCAATGGTATCACTCGATTCTTTCGGATCGGCGCGCTCGTTCTATGTCTTCATCACACTATTTGACCGTCTAGCTTGCGAAGTAGCGCCTTAGTGGGGCCAACAGATTTCCTGCACGCTGCCACCGTTCGGCTCTCAGCCACAGTCCCTGTTCTCGCCCTGCACCAGCTCGTATGCCAAAACGCCTCACGTCTCAGTCCCTGACCTTGCCGGAGCTGTTGTTGGCAGCGACGTCTTTCGCGTTGCCGCCCTCGCAGCGAGTCTACGGTTGGCGGGAGCCTCAGATCGACCGTCTCTTTCGCGATCTCGACGCCGATGCTTTCGCAGGTGATACGGCCGACGCGCGGGTCGAAGGCAATCATTGGGTGTTTCTCGGTACGGTCTACCTCGCGCGTGAGGAAAAATCGGGCACGACATTCATCGCCGATGGCCAGCAGCGCGTTGTTACCGGGACCATGATCTACGCCGTCGCGCGCGATTTGGCAGAAGACGCGGATGAGCGGGCGAAATATCACAACTTCGTCGCCGACCCGGGCGGCGGCTATCGCTTGCGACTGCGCGACGTGGACGCGAAATTCTTCGAGAAGTGGATCCAGGAGCCGGGCGCCACACTCCGCCCCTACGCCCCCGATATCGACGAACCGGCCGATGGGGAAGGTACTGTCGCGCCGCTTTCCGAGAGCCAGAACAACATCATCACCAACCGCAACCTCATCATCGAGAGGTTGGGAGCTTTGACGGCCGCCGCGCGGCGCGCCTTGCTCGGCCATCTGGGCCATTGCAGCGAGTTGGTCGTCATCACGGCGACCGAACTATCTGATGCGACTGCGGCTTACGCGAGTACCTATAAGCGCGGCCTCAGTCAGGCGACGACCGATCGCCTCAAAGCAGAGTGTTTGGGTGATGCCGACCCGGGCCACCGGGCTCATCTCGGCAACTATTGGGACGAGTGCGAGGCACGCATCGGAAAGGATGGTCTGGAGGATCTGCTCTATCTGCTGACCTTGGAGCAAACACGCTCGGCGACCATGACCGATCTGCAAAGCGAGGTCATGAAGCGGTTCAATCTACCGGCTGACGCGGCGGCTTTCATCGAGGGGCGTCTGGTGCCGGCGGCGAACGCCTATCGCCACATCACACGCCATGATCCGGGCCTTGAAGCCTATCTTGCACCGGGCTTCCGCCAACGCAGTCGAGTAAAAATGATCGCGGATCACCTAACCGCGCTCAACCGGACGACACACTTGGAATGGAAGCTCCCGGCGCTGGTCGCGCTCCAGGAGATGAAGGGCGATATCGCCCTCCTCGAGACGACGATGCGCCGGCTAGAGCGCATGGCCGCCGCTTACATGATCGCCGGTGTAGATCCGCAAGCCATGATCGCCGGCTACGCCATACTCGTCGATGCGCTGCGCCAGCGCGACGAGCGCGCGATCGAGCAAGCAACTGCGCTTGAAAAATCGGTGGCGGCCAAGGTGAGAACGCAGCTGCTCGCTGCGACGTTCGCGACCAAAACACGTTTCCGCATGCCGGTCCTGCTCAAGCTGAACGACCTGATGGCAACGCGGACCGTCGCCTTCGATCCTGCAGACGTCTCCTGCGAACATATTCTTCCGCAGAACGTCTCCAAGGAGAACCGGGATTGGTACAATGCGTTTCGAACGCCGGATGGCAGGCGTTACAATGGCAATGTCTATCGGCACCGTCTCGGCAATGTGACCGTCCTCTCGCATCGGCTCAATCGCTTGGCTGGCTCCCGCCCGTTCGCGGAGAAACGCCCTCTCCTCAATCAGTCGGAGCACGCGATTGCCCGGGACTGCGCCAAGTACGCCCAATGGACAGCGGATGTCATCGACGAACGGACCGAGCGTCTCACGGCTATGCTGCTGAAACACTGGGACCTCTGATCTGCACGCAACCACGCCCTCGTGATTGGCATGTGATCGGCCCATCCTGTTTCGTTACGACACCTCTGGAGGGAAAATGGCGCTTCAGGACCTAACCGAAATCGTTAACAAGGCCGGAACGGAAGCGCTGCCGCTTCTTGTCTTTGGCGGCCCCTATTCGAACATTCGCGCACTCGAGGCCATGCGGCGCACCGCAGACAGCCTCGCCATAGCTCCGGATCGCGTGATCTGCACGGGCGATGTCGTCGCTTATTGCGCCGAGCCCGAAGAGACCGTCGCCGCAATCCGTGAGTGGGGCTGCCACGTGATTGCCGGCAACTGCGAAGAACAACTCGCCGCCGGCGCGGCCGATTGCGGCTGTGGCTTTGAGGAAGGCACGGCTTGCGATCTTCTCGCGAAGGGTTGGTACCCCTTTGCGAACCAGCGGGTCAGTGCTGAAAGCCGTTCCTGGATGGCGGGTTTGCCCAATGCGGCCCAGTTCCGCTGGCAGGGGCTTGATTGCCGTGTGCTGCACGGTGGCGTCGATGCCGTGAGCCGCTTCATCTTCGCGTCCCAAACCGCCGTGATCGATGCTGAATTGGCGAAGACCGGCGCAGATCTCGTCATCGGCGGCCACGCTGGCATCCCATTCGTATCGAAGCGCAAGCGCGGCACATGGTTCAATGCCGGTGTCATCGGCATGCCTGCCAACGATGGCACACCCGATGGATGGTATGGATTGCTCACGCCAACGGCAGAAGGTGTGGACGTATCCCTGCACCGCCTAGTCTACGACACGCGGGCAGCCGCTGCGTCCATGCGGCGCTGGGCCTATGCCGACAGCTACGCGAAGAGCCTCGTAACTGGTATTTGGCCCAGTTTCGATGTGCTTCCCGAGACGGAGCGTGCGGCAACGGGGAAGCGTCTGAAGCCGCGCGCGGTGACGATTGCTGGTCCCAATGGCCGATCGGCACGAACCGCGGCCTAGGCCGATATCACGCCTTCGGATCGGCAGGCTTTCCAGGTCGCCGGAACAGCGCTGCAAGACGCGAACGCACCGCTGCAGCAATCGGCTTGAGGGCGCCCATAACCCGCCATTTCACCACGCGGCCATAGCGCCACATCCAGCTCTCGTGCACCCACGCCACGAGCGCCTTCTTGTAAGGCATCAGCAAATCATACGCCCATTTGAACCAGCCGATCCGCATCAAGGCGTGCTCGGTCAGCATGTAGAGCCGGGCGATAAGTGCCGTTCCCATCACTTTGGCGCCGACGAACAACGCTGTTGCCACCACCGTCTTGCCCTGAGCGATCAAGTAAAGCGCCAGCAGCTTCAACGGAAACAGCGATGCGGATGGCAAAGCAAAGATCGCAAGTGCCCCATAGGGCGGCAGCAACCGGATCCGGCTTTCGATCCACGCGATAGGCGAATAGCGCGCGAGCTTCCCGAGCAGATCGGCGAGTGGCCGCCAGCCCCACTCCTCGAATACCACCACGAGCGCGACGATACCTGCGATCAGGTGCCCGGCCAGCGCCGCGAAAGCCCGCCACAAATGCAGCAGTGAGCGGCGATCGAAACGCATCGCTCGCCGAAGTTCGGCTCTTACGCCGGTCTTGAAGAAGGGCGGACGGGTCATAGCCGGCAACTTACCACGCGGCTCTTGGTGCGATCTTAATGAAACCTTCGCCCTGCAACCCTGGTTGCAGCTCAGTACCGGCTCACGATCTGCGTAAGGTCTGGCCGTGGCCGGTCGGCCGGTTTCTCGCTGGCATGCCCGATATGAATGAATCCGGCGATGCGCTCATTCTCCGCAAGGCTCAGATGGCGGCGAATGCCTGGTGAGTAGCTGTACCAGCCGGTCAGCCAATTGCTGACGTATCCGTGCGCGTTTGCCGCCAGACAGAGATTGTAGCAGGCCGCTCCCGCCGACAGGATCTGCTCCCACTCAGGCGCCGCCGGAACCGGATTGACCTTCGAAATCACCGCGATGACCAAGGGCGCCTGCATGAAGCGCGCGCGCTCCGTGTCCAGCCGCACCGGCGAGGGTGGTTCTTTCTCCTCGGCCTGGCACGCTGCTGCGAGCGCCTCTCCGAACCGCGCCCTTGCCGCCCCCTCGAACACGATGAAGCGCCACGGCACCATCATCTTGTGGTCAGGCACTCGCGCCGCCAGCGTCAGTATCGTTTGCAGCTCTTCTGCTGTTGGCCCAGGCCCCGTCATGAGCGCAGGCTTCACCGAGCGGCGCGTGGTGAGGAAATCGCGAAGGTCTGTCGGCATAGGTCTACTTTCGGCCGGATGTGGGGAACCGTGTTGTCAACCTCTCGCTAAACCATGCGGCGCTGGCGTACAATGCGCTCGCGGGAAATCGGGATGCAGCATGACACGCCGGTGGCAGACACTTGCGAAACGCTCGAGTGCGGCCTTGGCCGCGCTGGCATGGGGATGGACGGCGGGGATGACGGCGTCGTCCGCCGCAGACCCCGCGACGGCGGTTATCGTCTTTGACGGCTCTGGGTCCATGTGGGGCCGCCTTGAAGGCGACCGGCAGGCCAAGTTTGCGATCGCCCGTGAGGCGCTCAAGGCGCCGATGTCCGCCGCGAAGTCTGAAACCCGCTTCGGCCTTGCCTCGTTCGGCCATCGCCGCCAAGCAGATTGCAGTGATGCGCAAGTGATTGTGGCGCCTGAGCCGGGCGCTTCCGACCGCATAGGCGCTGCGCTGGAACGGCTCAATCCCAAGGGCAAAGGACCCGTCGCCGCCGGTCTGCGAGAGGCGTCGAAAGCTCTTGGAAAAGGCACCGGCACGCGCAGTTTGATCCTGATCCACGACGACGCCGACAACTGCGGCGTCGATGTCTGTGCGCTGCTCGGCGAGCTTCAGGCCAACGCACCCGGTCTGGTCGTTCACGCCGTCGGCCTTGGCCTCAAGCCTGAGGACGCGACAAAAATGCAGTGCCTGACCGGCCCGACCGGCGGCAAGCTGTTCGATGCCCGCACGGCCGCCCAAGTCGGCAGCGCGATCGAAGACGTGATACGCCTAGCCTCGCTCGACGCCCGGCCAGTAGCACCCGCTCCAGCGGCAAAGGCGGCGCCACCTCAGGAAAAAGCGCCGAAGGTTGCGGACACCCCCGGCGGCAGGAAGGCACTTGCGAAAGATGGGCCACCAGCGCTCCGCCTCGCGACGTTGCTTTCAGGCGAAAGCGTTCCGTCGAGCCGCCCTGTGCGCTGGGTTGTCACGGACAATGCTGGCACGCCATTGGCGACGGCCACAGGCCAAGACGTCTTGATACCGTTGGCTGCGGGCCGCTACACCGTAGAAGTCTCTGACGGCCTGATCGAACGGCGCGAGCCGGTTGTGGTCTCTGAAAAGGGGCATACCCCACTCGACGTCACGCTCGACGCCGGCGCGATCGCCCTGCCATCGGCTGATGAAGTACTCACGAGCGGTGCCTTGTTGACGATCGGCGAAGCAGCGCAAAGCGGTCGCGGCCGAAGCGTCGGCGTCATGGCGATGCGCGACGTCCCTCAGCGGTTGGTGATGCCGCCCGGAAAATATCTCGTGGGGCTCGAACAGGGTGGCGCACGGTGGCAGCAAACCGTCGACATCGTGAAGGGCGCAACCGTCGATCTCAGCAAAGTGCGCCCCTTCGGTAAGCTCGAGGTCAGCGTGACCGGGAGAAGCGATGCCGCGCGGCGTCAAGTTCTGCTGCAGGTGATGGTCGATGATCCCGAATCCCCACGTGGCTTGCGCGAATTCGCCAGGTCAGCCGGCCCCGACGGCGAGTTTACGTTGCCGGCCGGGACCTACGCGGTGATAGCCAAACAGGGCATGTTTGAAGTGCGCGATCGTCTATCCATCGGCGCGGGAGACGTCGTACGCCGGTCTCTGGCTTTCGGTGGCGCGCAACTCGCCTTGTCGTCCCGTCTGCCGGGTGGCGCGCAAGCGACCCAGTCCGACGACCCTGTCTCGTACCGCATTTCGCGGCTCGATGTCGTACCCCCGCAGGTTTTCACCAGCGTGCTGAAATCGCCAACGCTGGACCTCCCGGCCGGACGCTATCGCATCGAGGCCCGCCATGGCTTGTTGAATGCCCAAGCGACCCGCGAGATCGACCTCACGGCAGGGCAGAGGGCGACGGTCGTGCTCGAACAACAGGCCGGCCAACTTACGCTCCAGCCACCCGCGGGGCATCAAGGCGAGCTCTTTTGGCAGGTGATGGACACGCAACGCCGCGTCATATGGGGAACGGCGCAACCGGCGCCGCGCGCGACCTTGCTTGCAGGCCGCTACATTGTGCGCGCCGAAACCCGCACCAAGACGTACGAACAAACGATCGAGCTGAAGGCCGGGCAGATCCTGCCGGTACTATTGGCGGATAGCCCCTAGGTGCTCGATTGCGGCTAGTGGGTCGCCGTCCGGTCTCGACCCAGAGCCTCAAGCACAATCCCAGGCATTCACAACGATTGCACGATCCCGGCGACGAACCGCGCCAACCCGCGCTGCCGTTCGCGCTTCAGTCTCTCGGCTGCCAGGATCGACTGTAGCGCCCGGTGGCTTTCGTCGAGATCGTGATTGATGATGATGTAGTCGTACTCGGCCCAGTGACTGATTTCGTCGGCAGCCTTCGCCATCCGCCGCGCCACTTCCTCGGCCGAATCCTGAGCGCGCGTCTTGAGGCGCGCTTCCAGCGTCTTGCCGTCAGGCGGCAGAATGAACACGCGAACGAGATCGTTCGGCATTTTTTCGGCAAGCTGCTGCGTCCCCTGCCAATCGATATCGAACAGCACGTCGCGCCCCGCGGTCAAAGCTGCATCGACCGGTGCCCGCGGCGTACCGTAGGAGCGTCCGAATACCGTCGCGCCTTCGAGAAGTTCACCAGCCGAAAGCATGGCATCGAACTTCGCTTGATCGATGAAATGATAGTCCTTGCCGTCGACTTCGCCGGGGCGCGGTTGGCGCGTCGTGACGGACACCGACATCGCGATGACCCCGTCGCTGGCAAGCAGCCGCTTCGCAAGCGTCGTCTTGCCGGCTCCGGATGGCGACGACAGCACGAGCAATAGGCCGCGCCGTGCTGGTCCATTGCCGTCCGGCATGGCGGTGCGCGGATCTTTCATGTTCGGGGCGTTACTCAATGTTCTGCACCTGCTCGCGCATTTGATCGATGACTGCCTTGAGCGCGAGTCCCGCCCGCGTCAGTCCGCTCTCGTTCGCTTTGGAGCAAAGCGTATTGGCTTCGCGATTGAACTCTTGGGTTAGAAAATCGAGCTTGCGCCCGACCGGCTCCTTGGCCCTCAGCAGATCTCGCGCCGACGCGACATGCACCATGAGGCGCTTGATCTCTTCTTCGATGTCGTAGCGCGTGGCGAGCAGGGCCGCTTCTTGATGCAGGCGGGCCGGGTCGAGTTGGTTGCCCGATGCGGCAAGCAAACGCTCGACCTGCTCTTTCAGGCGAGCACTGAGGCCCGCCGCAGCCGCCGCGTGATGGCCGGTGGCTTCCTTGATGAGTTGCTCAATCTGCGTCAGTTGATCGACAATAACGGCTTCGAGCCGCTTGCCTTCCGCGCCGCGTGCGTCGGTCAGGCTGACGAGCGCCTTGGCAAGATCGCTGAGCATACGTTCCGCGCGTGCTGCCGCCTCGGCTTCGGTTTCCACCGGTTCCGCAAATTCGAGCACACCGCGCAGCGCCAGTAGACCGTCGATCGAGGTGGTGGCGGCCGCGTCGCCGAGTTCAGCCTTGGCAAGGCGCGCCGCCTCTACAACGGTCCGCAATGCATCACGGTTGACGCGAATTTCGACGCCACTGTCGGCACGCTTGACGTTGAGATTGACGTTGACGCTGCCGCGCACGATATGCGCCGCCACCATTTCCCGGACTTTCGGCTCCAACGCCTCGAAACCGGGCGGCAGACGCAAACGCAGATCGAGACCGCGTCCGTTGACCGTGCGCACTTCCCATGCCCACACCACCGGACCGGCCGAGCCGTCGGCGCGAGCAAATCCGGTCATGCTCTTGATGGTCATGAAGGCGATCCCCGGGTCGCTCGCGCGAACGGCAAGAGTATTTCAACCGAAGTATCGGCTACCCGCAAAACCGCGGTCAAATCATGAAACCGCGCATACTACGGGGCTCGTGCCATGGCAACGCGCTTGTAGCGGCGGGACTGGCGCTGCGCTATCTCACCCTGTCGCATCACCAGGGCGGCAGCAATCGAGGCACCGCCATGCCAAATCATGAGACGCCTTCCTGGCCCGGCACAACAATGGGCGTGCTCGCCCTATTTGTGTGCGCTGCGGCGTCGGCTCAGGTCGCGTTCGGATGGCCACTCCCGGCGCGTTACACGGGGCCCGCCCTGCTCGCACTTTCCATCCACGGCGCTTTGGTGCTCGCGTTCCTCGCGGGCAACCTCTGGCAATCGGCAGCGGAGCTGTCGAACGGCCATCGCTCTCTCCGGCTGGCGGTAGCTGTCGCTGCTGGCTTGGCTGCCTGGGCCGGCCTGTGGCTCGGCGCCAAAAGTGGCTTGCTCATGCTATCCGCAGGCCATGTGTTGCTGGCTTTGTACTGGGTCGTCCAAGGCCGGCGTGCCGGGCAAAGCTCCGGCTGCCTTCTCACGGCACTCTTCTGCGCCGGGAATGCGGCAGCGCTTGCCGCCGCCGCATTCCTCGGCCCATTCGCGTGAAACGTCAGCCGGCGAGCCGCTTCAGCGCCCGCTCGAAGCCCGCAAGTGCCTCGGTGACGTCCTCGTCCGTATGCGCCAGAGACACGTAGATCTTGTTGTCGCCTTTGACGATGCCTTCTTCCATGCAAAGCGTGTTGAACCGCTTGAGCTTGGCTGCGTCGCCCTTGAGCATGCCGCGGTAGTCGTAAACTTGGCCGTCCGTGAACACGAGATCGAACAATGGCGCATCGCCGACAACGACGGCCTTCGTGCCGGTCTTCTTGACGAGCGCCTCGAGCCCGGATTTGAGTTTGTTGCCCGTCGCAAAAAGCTTCTCGTATGTCCCAGGCCGCTGCAGAACGTCGAGCGTCGCAAGCCCTGCCGTCGCTGCGACAGGGTTACCATTGAGCGTCCCAGACTGCGGCGTCACCTGATCCTCACCGACAGCGCCGCGCGCGAAATGCTTCATGATCTTGTCTTTGCCGGCGACAGCCGCCAGCGGAAAGCCGCCACCGACGATCTTGCCGAGCGAACAAAGGTCCGGTGTCACACCATAGTATTGCTGCGCGCCGCCATACGAGAACCGGAAGCCGGTCACGATTTCATCAAAGATCAGCGGAATGTCGTGCTTGGCGGTAACGTCGCGCAATCCCTGCAGGAACCCCGGCTTTGGCGACAGAATGCGCTGGAACGGTTCGACGATGACGCCGCCAAGGTCGTCCTTGTGCTCCTCGATCAACGCGACCGTCGTTGCCAGATCGTTAAACGGCGCGATCAGCATCTCGCCTTTCAGGACCTGTGGGATTCCGGCCGAATCCGGTGTTGCCTGCGGGAAGTTGCCCGGCCGCTGCGGGTGCGTGCTCATCATCGCGTAGTCGCTGGCCCCGTGATAGCCGCCCTCGAATTTGAGGATCTTGTCGCGCCCGCGATAGGCCCGCGCGATGCGCATCGCGAAGAAGGTCGCCTCCGACCCGGTCGACGTGAACCTCACTTTTTCCGCGCAAGGCACAGCATCGACGATCGCGGCTGCGAGACGGATGCCCGCCTCGTTGTTGGTGTAGAATGTCGTGCCCTTGGCGAGCTGCGCGGCGACAGCGGCGGTAACATCCGGATGCGCATGGCCGAGCAGCATAGGGCCCGACCCCAGCAGGAAATCGATGTAGTCCCGCCCCGACACGTCGGTCAGCCGGCCGCCTTTGCCGCCGGCCATGACGGTCTCGAAATTGGCCCCTCCGAACGTGCCGCCAGGCAGCACGCGGCGAGCCGTTTCGGCAAGTGACGATTGCGCATCGGCAGCGGCTTCGGTCATCGGCGTATCTCCTTCAGCTAAGCGAAGTTGACCACAGCTCCGGCTGATCGAGCAATGCATTCGCAGCCGGTGCTTCTTGCCGGGACTGCATGCGGGCAGGCAATCGCTCGCCAATGCCCCTTTAGCGCCTCGCAACGGAATGCTAAGCGAGAGGGTCTGCTAAGGAGGATGAGTTCGGATGACCGCCGACATTGAGGCCGGCAAGGCACGGGCCAGGGCTTGGTTTGAAACGTTGCGCAACGAAATTTGCGAGGCTTTCGAGATCCTCGAAGCGGAACTTCCGGCGTTCGCGCCCGGGGCGGATCGACCGCCCGCGAAGTTCGTCCGCACCCCCTGGGAGCGCAAGGATCATACCGGCGCGCCGGGCGGCGGCGGCGTCATGTCGATCATGCACGGCCGCGTGTTCGAGAAAGTCGGCGTCCATTGCTCGACCGTCCATGGCGAGTTCGCGCCCGAGTTTCGCAGCCAGATCCCCGGCGCCTCGGAAGATCCGAATTTCTGGGCGAGCGGCATCTCTCTCATCGCCCACTTGCACAATCCCCACATCCCTGCCGTCCACATGAACACGCGCCATGTCGTGACGAGCAAATGGTGGTTCGGCGGCGGCGCCGACTTGACGCCTGTGCTTGATGCCCGGCGCACACAGGACGACACCGACACGGTCGCGTTTCATGCCGCGATGGAAAGCGCGTGCCGCAAGCACGCCGTCGCCGACTATCCGAAATATAAAAAGTGGTGCGACGAATACTTCTACTTGCCGCACCGGAAAGAGCCGCGCGGCATCGGCGGCATCTTCTACGACTGGCTGACGCCCACACCGGAAAAAGGCGGCTTCGATGCGGCCTTGGCCTTTACGCAGGACGTCGGTCGGGCATTTCGCGACATTTACCCGCAACTTGTCCGCGCCAATTGGACCAAGCCTTATGGCGAGAAGGAACGCGAGGAGCAGCTGATCCGGCGCGGCCGTTACGTCGAGTTCAACTTGCTCTACGACCGCGGCACGACCTTCGGGCTCAAGACTGGCGGCAATGTAGACTCGATCCTCTCCAGCATGCCGCCGATCGTGAAGTGGCCATAAGGTGCCCTCATCACATGCAACAGCGCGCAAGGGTCTCATCCTCGGCCTGATTGGCATGGTCATCTTTGGATTGACCTTGCCGATGACGCGCCTCGCCGTGCTGGAACTCGATCCGTCGTTCGTCTTTGTCGGCCGCGCGTTGATCGCTGCCGCCTGTTCCGCCGCCTATCTCGTTGCGACGCGCGCGCCGCTTCCGGTCGGCAGGGATTGGCTGCGCCTGGTAGGCGTCGCCTCTTGTGTCGTCTTTACGTTTCCACTGCTGATGGCGATCTCCATGCGCTATGCGCCGTCGTCCCATGGCGGCGTCGTCTTGGGCGTGCTGCCTCTGCTCACGGCAATGGCGAGCGTCGTTGTCGCCGGAGAGCGCCCGTCCCTCGCTTTTTGGCTCTGTGGCATTGCCGGCACCGCATCGGTCGTCATCTACGCACTATGGGACAGTGCCGGCTCGTCCGACGTCCACTGGGCCGACGTGCTGCTGGCCATTGCCGCTATTGCGGCGTCGACGGGCTATGCGCTCAGCGGCGAACTGACCCGCCGCATGGGCGGCGGCGCCGTCATTTCCTGGGCGCTCGTCATGTCGATCCCTGCGCTCCTCGTCTTTCTTTCAGTCGTGCGCCCGCCGGTGAACCTCTCGGCCAGTCCTGCCGCCTGGGCAGCATTCGCCTATGTCGCGCTTTTCAGCCAGTACCTTGGGTTCTTCGCCTGGAATCGAGGGCTTGCCCTCGGTGGCATCGCCAAGGTCGGCCAGACCCAACTTCTGCAAACCTTCGTAACTCTGGCCGGTGCGGCGATTTTCCTCGGCGAGAACATCGGCCTTCTGGAAATCGTGTTTGCCGTCCTCATAGTCGCCATTGTTGCACTGGGGTGGCGCGCCCGGGTCACGCGTTGATCTCGCGCGCGCCAGGGCTACGCCCCTATCGCCGCCAAAGTGTTGTGCGACAAAGCGAGAAGACACGGATTTGGCCGGTGATTACGCTCCCGGAAAAGCACGGAGGACACACTCATGAAACGATTGACAGCAACTGCCATCGCAACGACCGCATTTCTCGCAGCTACGGCCGCCTACGCCCAGTCGCCGTATGGCACCTGGACCCGCCCCTCGAACGGCACCAAGGTCGAATTCTATGAGTGCGGCGGCAAGCTTTGCGCAAAGGTGATCTCGTCGCAGAACAAGGCGTCCGTGGGCAAGATCATCATGTCTGGCGCCGCCAAGACTGGCGCGAATACTTGGAACGGCGACCTCCTCAACACCGAGGACGGCAAGACCTATTCGGGCGTTGTCACGTTGGAAGGTCCGAAAGCCTTGAACCTCAAAGGCTGCGTGCTCGGCGGCATCATTTGCAAAGGCGAGACCTGGGTGAAGTAGCTGAAGCAGCGTTGGCGTCGCTGGCGGCCGGTGGGCGGAACGCATGTCGCCAGCGACCACTAGGGTCCTTATCCGAACAACCAGTCGTAGGCTTTGAAGACGACCACGAAACCGCCGACCAGCCCTGAAGTGATGGTGTAACCCGGGTTCTCGATAAGCTTGCGGATCATCAACCTGACCGGCGCGCCGTGCGTCGCCACGAGCCCTGCATCTGTAACAAGCGTCCGGTCATGCGTCCGGTTGGCGATGTCCGAGATGAGTTTGACCTTGCTCTGCGTCGACATCTGCACGAGCCGGAACTGCCCGTGCTCCAGCGCCGCCGCTTCCTCTTTGCCCGGCAGCATGTCCGACGACACCAAGCCATTGCGCTTGGCAAGCGCATCGAGTTTGCCGCGCTCTTTCACATAGTGGTCGCCGTAGATCTCGTGCAGCAGGCGCGCGAGATCGATGCGGTTCTGTTCGACGATATCCTCGGGACGCCCCCCCAACACTTCGAACCGGTGAGCGACAGCGCCAAATCCGAACGTATCGTCGCGCATGTTCCAATGCAGGAACCGGGCGGACTTGTTCGTCCGCACGAATTCGTAGAATTCGCCGAGCATGGTCCTCTCGAGCGCATTCCAGCGCGGCGGAATATCGGCAGGCGACAAGCGGTACAATTCGGCGGTCTTCGCAATCGAGAATGTCGTTACCTGTCCTGACGCAAGCTGGCGCAAGGAGATGCACCCGATCCGCGTCGAGGCAAGCTGATCGTGTTGATAGAAGCTATGGCACGCATAGTGGACCGCGAACACCTGTTCAGGGTGCGCGAATATCTGCTCGAGCCTGTCGCGCGCCGCCTTTTGACGCGCGGGATTTGGTAAGGGCATCGCGGTTCTGAATGAGGGGCTGCGATGAAACCCGAAGGGGCACCGCCAGCGACTCGACGCACACGTGAGCAAATCACGCCACGGCCGGCCCTGCGAGGCAAGGCCGGCGCGGTAGTCATGCACGGCGGAAAAGTCCGCGAATCAGGCTTTGGCACCCGCGGCGTCGCTGCCCTTGGGTGCGACCTGCTCCCGCTTAAGTCCAAAGTACATCAGCAGCGGCGAAGCAACGAAGATCGACGACCAAGTGCCGAGCACGGTGCCGAACAGCATCGCGAACGAGAAGCCGTGAATGACTTCCGTGCCGAAGATGTAGAGAGCGAGCACAGCCAGGAAGACGGTGCCTGCTGTCAGGATCGTGCGCGAAAGCGTCTCGTTGATCGACAGGTCGAGCAAATCCCACAACGGCATCTTCTTGTATTTTCTCATGTTCTCGCGGATGCGGTCGAAGGTGACGACCGTGTCGTTCACCGAGTACCCCGCAAGCGTCAGAAGCGCCGCGACCACGTTGAGATCGAACTCCATCTGCAACAGGGAAAACATGCCGACAGTGATGAAGACGTCGTGAACGAGAGCGATCACCGCTGCGACGGCGAACTGCCATTCAAAGCGGAACCAAAGATAGATCATAATGCCCAGCATGGATGCGATGACGGCATAGATGCCGGCCCACATCAGCTCATTCGAGACTGCCGCGCCCACCACTTCGGTATTGCGAATTTCATAGTTGTCGCCGAGCGCCGCAATGAGCTTCCGCGTGGCTGCCTGTTGGCCGTCATCGCCACCAGGCTGCGTCTCGAGCCGGACCAGCGCATCGGAGGGATTGGAGAAGCCCTGCACCTGGATGCCGCCGATACCGAGGCCTCCGCCGATCTCGCGCAACTTGCCAATGTCGGCCGGCCCGCTCTTCGAGCGTACTTCGATCATTGAGCCGCCTTTGAAATCGACCCCGAAATTGAGACCCTTTGTCGATACGAGTACAAGCGACAAAATCGCCAGCGCCCACGAGATGCCGATGAAAAAGCGCCTGTTGGAGATGATCGGCAGCCGCATATGATGCGGAAAGAAGTCGACGCCTTTGAACTTGGACAGGTAGCTGAGCATGGCGGTGTCCAATCCTTAAAGCGGAGCTTCGATCTTTTTGGTCTTCTGGGCGGCGACCCACCAAGAGACCAAAAGCCGGGTCACTGTGAACGCGGTGAACACAGTGGTAAGCACTCCGAGCGAAAGCGTGATCGCGAAGCCTTTGACGGGACCCGACCCGAGCCAGAACATCACGATCCCAGCGATGAGCGTCGTTAGGTTGGCGTCGATAATGGTCACGAACGCCCGGTCGAAGCCCTTTTCGATAGCCGCGATCGGTGTCGTTTTGTTACGTAATTCTTCGCGGATGCGCTCGTAGATGAGCACGTTCGAGTCGACCGCCATGCCGATGGTGAGCAGGATACCAGCGATGCCGGGCAGCGTTAGCGACGACCCAAGCCACGCCATGAATGTCAGCACCAACGCAATGTTCACCGCAACCGCAATCGTTGCGAAGATGCCGAACAGCCCGTATGCGAACAGCATGAAGGCGACAACGAGCAAGCCACCGATAAGCGTCGCGATTTTACCAGCGCGGATCGAGTCGGCGCCGAGCGAGGGACCGACCGTACGTTCTTCGACGATCGACAGCGGCGCCGGCAGCGCGCCGGAGCGCAGTAGAACCGCGAGGCGGTTGGCCTCCTCAACAGTGAAATTGCCGGAGATCTGCCCCGTCCCACCAAGGATCGGCTCACGGATGACCGGCGCCGAGATGACCTTGTTGTCGAGCACGATTGCGAAACGGCGGCCGACGCTTTCCTGTGTCGTCCGGCCGAACGTGCGAGCGCCGGCCTGGTTGAACCGGAACGAAATGATCGGCTCATTGGTGCGCTGGTCGAAGCCGGGTTGAGCGTCCGAAAGCTGTTCCCCGCCGAGCAGCGCCCGCTCTTCGAGCAGCTCGTCGCCCGATTGGCGCTCCGTCGATGGGAAGATCTTGTAGCCCGGAGGGAGACGCGTCTGCTTGGCGTCTTCGGCGGTGATCGAAGGATGCACCAGATGGAACGTCATCTTTGCGGTCTCTTTGATGCGCCGCTTGTATTCCTCGACAAGTTTCGGGTCTTCGACGCCCGGGATCTGGACGAGAATGCGCTCGCGTCCTTGCCGCACGATCGTCATTTCACGCGTGCCTTCGGGGTCGAGGCGCCGGCGGATCGTCTCGATGGCAGCGCCTATGCCCTTGCTCTCGCGCTCAATCAAACCGGGCGGTGTCGGCGTCAGCGAGATGACGTTGCCGTCTTCGCGCTTCACCTCGATGTTCGTCGTGTAGGTGCCGCCGAGCGCCGCGCTTTCCAGCTGTTGCGGGATCGCCCTCATCTCCTTCAGCGCCGCCTCGATGTCTTCCGGCTTCGCGACCGTCACGATCACGCGGCCGTCACGCACGCCGATGCCGGCAAAGCCGAGCTTCGCGCCGCGCATCTTGATCCGCGCTTCATCCGCGATGTTCTGCAGCCAATCGCGGCGGAGCACGCTCGTGTCCATGCCGAGCAGGAAATGCGCGCCGCCTTGCAGGTCGAGCCCGAGGTTCACGGACTTGTTGAGCGGGAACGGCCACGTCAGCACGCGGCTCTTCTCGAAGAAGTTTGGCACCGACCCCAGCAAGCCCGCCAAGCAGACGAGGATGATGGTGACGGCCTTCCAGCGCGAAAAATGCAGCATCTATTGGCTCGCTCTTCCCGTCGCACGGCAACCTGGGGCCGAGCGGGTCATCGAAGAGAGCGGGAGAGTGTCCCGCCCTTGGGTTCGTTCAAGCGTTGGCGGCCGCGGGCTCGCCTTTGCCGCGGACTTCCGAAATCGTTCCGCGGAGCACTTTCACGACGGTGTCTTTTGCGATCTCGACGTCGATCTCGGCCTCGCCGTCCTTGGCTTTCGTGACCTTGCCGATCATCCCGCTTGCAAGAATGACCGTGTCACCACGGCGGATTCCCGCGACCATCTCGCGATGGGCCTTGGCGCGTGCTTGCTGCGGCCGGATCAGCAGGAAATAGAAGATGACGAACATCGCCAGCAGCGGTGCGAGCTGGAGGAACATGTCGGAGCCGCTGGCGCCAGTCTGGGCGTAAGCTGGGGAGATGAACATGAAGAGTCCTTTGTCAGGCGGAAGTCGGACGTGACGGACACGGCCGAAAGGCCCGACGCAGGTGCGCCGGACCAAGTCAATCGGCCAAATTCGCGGCGGAATATAGCGGTGGCGCGGCCTAAAGCAACCGCGATTCCCCGCCGATCAACCGTCATGCTGGGCTCGGACGGCGCCTTGGGGCCCTCAGAGCGCGAAAATTTTCCCCGGATTGAAGATGTTGTCTGGGTCGAGCGCCTTTTTGATCGTCTTCATGACGTCGACGCCCTCGCCGTGCTCGGCCTTCAGGTACTTCTGTTTGCCCTGGCCGATGCCATGCTCGCCCGTGCAGGTGCCCTCCATGCGGATGGCCCGTTCGGCGAGACGCGTGAGGAACTCCTCCATGGCCGCCATTTCCTTGGGATTGGAGCGGTCCACGATTGGCGTCGTATGGAAGTTTCCATCACCGACGTGACCCACGATCGGCGCTGTGAGCCCTAGACGCTTCACGTCTTCGTGCGTTTCCATGACCGCTGCGGCCAGCTGTGAAATCGGCACGCAGACGTCGGTCGCGAGGAAGTCCTTGCCCGGCCACGCGGTCTTGCACGACCACGCGACGTCATGGCGCGCCTTCCAGAGCTTGCGGCGATCCTCCTCCTGCTCTGCCCAGTCGAACCGGATCGCGCCTTCCGCCTCGGCGATCGCCCGGAACATCTCGACCTGATCTCGCGCGCCGGCCTCGGTGCCGTGGAATTCCAGGAACAGCGTCGGCTTCTCCTCGAAATTGGTCTTCGAGTGGATGTTCGTCGCCCAGATCTGCACGGGATCGAGCAGCTCCATGCGGGCAAGTCCGAGCCCCAGCTGGATCGACTGTATGACCGCGTTGCAGGCTCCTTCCATCGTCTCGAACGGGCAGACAGCGGCAAGAACCTTCTCAGGAATGCCGTAGAGCCGGACCGTCAATTCGGTGAACACGCCGAGCGTACCCTCTGAGCCGACCATCAAGCGCGTCAGATCGTAACCCGCCGCCGATTTGCGGGCGCGCTGTGCCGTCTTGATGACGCGGCCATCGGCGAGCACGGCCGTAGCGTTGAGCACGTTCTCGCGCATGGTGCCGTACTTCACTGCTGTCGTACCGGAGGCGCGCGTCGCAGCCATGCCACCGATCGATGCTGACTCAGCGCCTGGGTCAACCGGGAAGAACAAGCCCTGGTCGCGCACGTAATCATTGAGCGCCTTGCGCGAAATGCCCGGCTGCACGACGCAATCGAGATCGCGCTCGTTCACGGAAAGCACCTTGTTCATGTTGCTCATATCGAGCGACAGCCCGCCTTCCGGCGCATTGATGTGTCCTTCGAGCGACGTTCCCGCGCCGAACGGAATGATCGGTACTTTGTGCTGAGCGGCGACCCGCACGACCTCCACGACTTCGGCCGTATCGTTGACCCAGATCACCGCATCAGGTGGCTGGTTATCGAGCCAAGTGATGGTGTTCGCATGCTGTTGCCGGATCGCCGCGCCCGTCTGCAGCCGGTCCCCGAACCGTTGCCGCAAAATGTCGATCGCCGTCGCAGTGGCTTTCGCGTCGCGCGGCTTGGCGGGAGGGGTTGCAATGGCCATCGATGTGTTCCTCGAATTAGATACTCTTCATCCGCACGACGCGGTTGGGCGCGACTTGCGCGGCGTCGCGGTCTCAGCCCTGGATGATCTCGGCGAACTGCTTCGGATCGACGTTGCCGCCCGACAACAGGGCCACCACGGTCCGCCCTTTGACGGGAAGCTTGCCCGCGAGCACCGCGGCAAGCGCGACGGCGCCGCCCGGCTCGATCACGAGCTTCAGCTCAGTGAAGGCGAACCGCATCGCCTCTCGCGCTTCGTCATCCGTGACGATCAACCCACCCGCTACCAACTTTTCGGCAAGCGCGAATGTGTTTTTGCCGGGCGAAGGAGCCATCAGTGCGTCGCAGATCGACCCGGAGGCACTGGGGTTCTTTTCAATTCTATGGCTCTTGAGCGAGCGCGCCATATCGTCGAAGCCGGCCGGCTCGACACTATAAACCTCGGCTTTAGGATTGGCGTCTTTCACGGCGAGCGCGACGCCCGTCAACAGACCGCCGCCCGAGCAGCACACCAAGACCGCTTCGGGCGTCGCCCCGGCCGCCTTCGCTTGCGCCATCAACTCCAACCCGGCTGTGCCCTGGCCAGCAATCACGCGGGGATCGTCGAAGGGATGGATAAACGCCGCCTTCCGCTCCTTGCAGATCGCGAGCGCGATGGCGTCGCGGTCCTCTGTCGCCCGGTCGTAGGTGATGACATCGCCGCCGAATGCCTTGGTCCGCGCGAGCTTCAAGCGCGGGCTATCCGCCGGCATCACGATCGCCGATTTCATGCCGCACAGAGTCGCGGCATGCGCCACACCCTGCGCGTGGTTCCCTGACGAACAAGCGACGACACCGCCAGGATACGCGGCCTTGTCTACCTGCGACACCGCATTGTAGGCGCCGCGGAACTTGAACGCCCCGACCCGCTGCATGGTCTCGGCCTTGAGCAGCACCCGTCCGCCCGTGCGCTCATTGAGCACCGGATGCTCGATCAGCGGGGTGACGACCGCGAGCGCCTTGATCCGCTCGGCAGCGGCGCGGACTTCGGCAATGGTGGGCAGCGGCAAACTTGGGACGCCGGTCATTGAGGCTGTCTTTCTGACGTGGTGGCAAAGTCGGCCGCACAGTTGCGCTTCGCCCCGCGTTTTGCAAGATCGCCCGGTGCATGGCTTCCGCCACATCGGACACAACTCTTCGGGAAAGCAAAACGTGCTCAACACCCCTCGTTCCCGCCGCGGCATGGTAACTTCGCCGCATCATCTGGCGAGCGAGGCCGGATTACGCGTGCTCCGGGAAGGCGGCAATGCCATCGAGGCGGCCGTTGCCATTGCCGCGACGCTACCGGTCGTCTACCCGCACATGACCTCGATCGGCGGCGATGGCTTCTGGCTCGTGTCTGTACCAGGCCAGGACGTCGTCGCAATCGACGCCTGCGGCGCGGCCGGCAGTATCGCGACGCCGGACCTCTATGCCAAGGCCGGCCACAAAAGCATCCCTTGGCGCGGACCGCTCGCCGCCAACACCGTGGCCGGCACCATCGGCGGTTGGGGCGAAGCCCTCAAGTTATCGGCGGAAGTCGGCGGCAGGTTACCTCTTTCCCGCCTTGTGGAGGACGCGGTCTGGCATGCGGATGATGGCTTCGTTGTCACCAAGAGCCAAGCCGACCTGACCGCCCAAAAACTCGCCGAACTGAAAGCCGTGCCGGGCTTTGCCGATCAATTCCTGGTCAAGGGTAAAGCCCCACGCGAAGGCGACCTGATGCGCTTTCCGGCCCTTGCAGCCACGCTGAAGGCTCTTGGCAAATCTGGCACTGACGACTTTTATCGCGGCAAGCTCGCCAAGAAACTGGCGGCTGACCTCGCCCGCATTGGCGCGCCTGTCACCAAGGACGACCTCGCCCGCCATGTGGCCATGCGCCGGGCGCCGCTGTCGGTCAAAGTTCGCGCCGGCCAGCTCTTCAACTTCCCGCCGCCCACCCAAGGCCTCGCCTCGTTGATGATCCTGGCCCTGTTCGACCGCCTCGATATTTCGGATGCCGACGGCTTCGACTACCTGCACGGCATCATCGAATCGACCAAGCAGGCCTTTCTTGTCCGCGACCGGATTATCGGCGACCCCGCCAGCATGACCGAAGACCCCGCGCGGTATTTGAAGCCGAAGATCCTTGACGACTTGGCGGGCCGCATCGATCGCCGCCGCGCGCTGGCCTGGCCGGCGCCGGTCGACAAAGGCGATACCATCTGGCTCGGCGCCATTGACGCGAACGGCATCGCCGTCAGCTTCATTCAGAGCATCTATTTCGAGTACGGCTCCGGTTGCGTTCTGCCCGAAACCGGCATCGTCTGGCAAAACCGCGGCGCGTCGTTCTTCCTCGACAAGCCCGGTCCGCGCCAACTCGCCCCGTGTCGCAAGCCCTTCCACACGCTCAACCCTGCGCTCGCCCGCCTGAAAGACGGCCGCGTCATGGTCTATGGCACGATGGGCGGCGAGGGCCAGCCACAGACACAGTCCGCGATCTTCTCCCGCTATGCCATGTTTGGCGTACCGCTTCAGGAAGCCATCACCCGCCCGCGCTGGCTCCTTGGCAAGATGTGGGGCGAGGAAACCACCTCTCTCAAACTCGAGGGCCGCTACGACTCCAAACTGGTCGATGCCATGCGGAAGGCCGGCCACGACGTCGAGATTCTTCCCGCCTTCTCCGTCAGCATGGGCCACGCGGGCGCGGTTGTCCGCCATGCCAACGGCAGCTTCGAAGGCGCCACCGACCCGCGCAGTGACGGCGCTGCCGCCGGCTTTTAACCACACCAGATCGAGTTGGCACTTGCAAACGCAGCCCCGGTCGGGCTTATTGTGGTGAACTTGGTCGAAAATCGGTTTTGGATCGTCAGGCAGCGCTATGGCCCTGCAGTGGAGAAAAGGTCGCGCGGGAGGCTTTCGAGCCTGCGCTCATCCTTTGTCTTCTGACGACGATCGCTCCAGCCCGGCTCTCAGCGCGCTCCTGATGCTTTGCGGGCTTGCCGGATCGCTTCTCCTTATCAACCCCTGAGCCGACTGTGGCTCCGGTCAAACCGGAGCGGGTGCTCAGGGGATCGACATCAACCAACGGACCGGCCACCCGTCCGTCGCATGCTTGCGGCACGCGTGGTCAAACATAGTCACTGACGAATTCATCGGAACGAACCATGTCGAGCAAAACCAGCAAAGTTGAAAAGACCGTGGCCAAGAAGGCCGCTGCCGTGAAGGCGACGAAGGAAGCTGCCGCTAACGCCGCGGGCGGCGCTCAGGTATTCATCTTCGACACGACGCTGCGTGACGGCGAGCAATGCCCCGGCGCCACAATGACCTTCGAGGAGAAGTTGGAGGTCGCCCGCTTCCTCGAGGAGATGGGCGTCGACATCATCGAGGCCGGTTTCCCGATTGCGTCCGACGGCGACTTCGAGGCCGTCTCCGCGATTGCGAAGATCGTCAAAAATTCGGTGGTCTGCGGCCTCTCTCGCGCCGGCATGAAGGACATCGATCGCGCCGGCGAGGCCGTGAAGCACGCCGCCCGCCCGCGCATCCACACGTTCCTCTCGACCTCGCCAGTGCATCGCAAGCACAAGCTGAACAAGACGGAAGCCGAAGTGCTCGGCATGATCCACGATCAGGTGAAACGCGCTCGCAACTGGTGCGACGACGTCGAATGGTCGGCCGAAGACGCGACGCGCACCGAAATGGATTACCTGATCCAATGCGTCGACACCGCCATCAAGGCCGGCGCAACGACCATCAACCTGCCGGATACCGTAGGCTACGCGACGCCGGACGAGTACGCCGCGATGTTCCGCACTGTCCGCGAGCAGGTCGCCGATAGCGACAAGGCGATCTTCTCGGCCCACTGCCACAACGATCTCGGCATGGCCGTTGCCAACTCATTGGCCGCCGTGGGTGCCGGTGTCCGTCAGATCGAGTGCACCATCAACGGCATCGGCGAACGCGCCGGTAACGCCGCACTCGAAGAGATCGTCATGGCGATCAAGACGCGCGCCGATGTGCTGCCCTATCGCACGCGCATCCAGAGTGAGATGCTCAATCGCGCTTCAAAACTCGTCGCCGCCGCGACGTCGTTCCCCGTTCAGTACAACAAGGCGATCGTCGGCCGGAACGCCTTTGCGCACGAAAGCGGCATCCACCAGGACGGCATGCTGAAGCACAGCCAAACCTACGAGATCATGACGCCCGAGTCCGTCGGCGTGTCGAAGACCTCGCTGGTCATGGGCAAGCATTCCGGCCGCAACGCCTTCCGCACCAAGCTGCGCGAGATGGGCTATGATCTGGGCGAAAACGCTCTCGAAGATGCGTTCAACCGCTTCAAGGCACTCGCCGACCGCAAGAAGCACGTCTACGACGAAGACATCGAAGCGCTGGTCGATGAGGGCATCGCCACGGCCCAGGACCGCATCCGCGTCGTCTCGCTGATCGTCATCGCCGGCACCATGGGCCCGCAATCCGCGACGCTCACGCTGTCGATCGACGGCAAGGAAGCGACGGTTCAGGCGACCGGCAACGGTCCCGTCGATGCGACCTTCAACGCCATCCAGAAACTCGTCCCGCACGAAGCGAAGCTGGAGCTCTACCAAGTCCACGCCGTCACCGAAGGAACTGACGCCCAGGCCGAAGTCTCCGTACGTTTGTCGGACCCGACGGAAGGTAAGATGATGACGGCGCGCTCTGCCGACCCGGATACGCTCGTTGCCTCCGCTAAGGCCTATATCGCGGCTCTCAACAAGCTGACGGCGAAACGCGGCCGGGTACACTCTCAGGCTGCAGGCTGATCGCTGGACATTTTGTTGAAAGAGACTTGGCGCGCGGCACGGTTCCACACGTGTTGCGCGCTTTCTCGTTCTGCTACAAATGCCGGAATAGGACAGTCCTGCCGCGGTGAATGATGGTGCTTGGCGTAACGCGCGCGTTTTCCGATGACATTGCGATCGACCTCGGCACCGCCAACACGCTGGTGCATGTCGCCGGCCGTGGCGTGATCATCGACGAGCCCTCCGTGGTCGCGGTCCAGAACCGTGGCGGCGTGCGCGAAGTCCTGGCGGTCGGCCAGAAGGCCAAGATGATGGTCGGCCGCACACCCGAGGCCATCGAGACGATCCGGCCGCTGCGAGATGGGGTCATCGCCGATTTCATCGCCACCGAGGCCATGCTGCGCCAGTTCATCAAGCGGGCAAAGCGCAAGATGGGCTTTCGCCGTCCGCGCATCCTCATCGGCGTGCCAGCCGGCGCCACGCCCGTGGAACGCAGAGCGGTCTACGAAACCGCCATCTCGGCCGGCGCTCGCAAAGTCTATTTGATGGAGGAACCCGTCGCCGCCGCCATCGGCGCGGGGCTTCCGGTCGACATGCCGCAAGGCTCGATGGTCGTCGACATGGGCGGCGGAACAACCGATATCGCCGTGCTCTCGCTCGGGGGTGTCGTCCAGGCGCGCTCGCTGCGCGTCGCCGGCAATGCCATGGACGAAGCGATCATCCGCTATGTCCGCCGCAAGCACCAGTTACTCATCGGCGAGGCCAACGCGGAACGCATCAAGATTGAAGTGGGCTCGGCCATGCTATCGAGCGGCTCAGCCGACGCCGAGGTCCACATCCGCGGCCGCGACTTGCGCCAAGGACGCCCGAAGAGCGCCGTCCTCGGACCGCGCGACGTCGCCGAGGCACTGCAAGGACCCATGGAAGAACTGGCTGAGTTCATCCAGCGCGCCCTCGAAGAACTACCGCCGGAAGTCTCGTCGGATATCATCGAGCGCGGGATCTATCTGACAGGGGGCGGCGCGCTGCTGCGCGATCTCGATAAGGAACTTGAGCGCCGCCTCGGCGTGAAATTCGTCATCCCGCCAAGCCCCATGCACTGTGTCATCAAGGGAACGGCAACGATCCTGGAACAGCTCTCGCAGCGCGAGTACTTGCTCATCAAGCCCTAGCCGCCGCGCTCATCCATTCAAATGGCACGCCGAGAAGCGTCCCGGCGCGATCTCCTTGAGTGCTGGCACCTCGGCGCTACAACGCGCCGTGGCATGCGGACAGCGCGGATGGAAATGGCACCCGGTCGGCGGATTGAGCGGCGAAGGGATCTCGCCTTTGACAGGGTGGAACGTGCGCCGGCCGCGCTGCAGTCGCGGCACTTCGGCGAGGAGCGCCTGCGCATAAGGATGGTTCGGACCCGCGAACAAGTCTTCGGTGCGCGCCATTTCGACGATCCGGCCGAGATACATGATCACGACACGGTCCGAAATATGCTGCACCACGCCGAGATCATGGCTGATGAACAGATACGTGAGGTCAAGCGCCGTCCTCAGATCCATGAACAGATTGATCACTTGCGCTTGGATCGAAACGTCCAGCGCCGCGATCGCTTCATCGCAGACCAGGAACTCAGGATTGACCGCCAGAGCGCGCGCAATGCCGATACGGCTCCGCTGACCTCCCGAGAACTGGTGCGGATAGCGCCTCACGAGCGTCGGGTCGAGACCGACACGGCTCAACACGTCCGCGACATAGTCAGGCGCCTTGGCGCGCGTCGTAAGCCCGTGCACGATCGGCGCTTCCCCGACGATGCTCTCGACCCTCGCGCGCGGATTGAGCGAGGCATAAGGGTCCTGAAAGATCATCTGCACCGCAAGCCGCGCCGACTTGGCGTCGTCACCGGTCAGCGCATCGCGGTCTCGGCCCTTGAAGTAGACTTTGCCCTCGGTCGGCGGCAGTAGCCCAGCGATCATTCGCCCGAGAGTGGACTTGCCGCAGCCGGACTCGCCGACGAGCCCGACGACCTCGCCTTTCGCAACGGACAGCGAGACGTTATCGACGGCATGTACGATCTCTTCGCGCACTTGTGAGCCGAGTTTCGCCGCGATCTTTCCAGCGAGGTCCAGCCGCTTGACGAACCTCTTCGTCAATCCGCGCGCTTCGATGATCGGCGTGCCCTCTGCCGGCACCATCCCAGTCTTCATCTGTGCTGCAACGTCAGTCATGCCACGCCCTCCGCAACGAGCGGTCTGCAGCACCGAACCATCCGGCCCCCCGGCATGTCGCGCAGCGCTTGCGGTTGCTTGCACTCTTCGGCTGCACGCGGACAGCGCGTCTGAAACGCGCAGCCATCCGGCAATTTCAACAGCGACGGCGTCATCCCCGGGATCTGCGCCAAGCGCTCGCCGCGCTTGTTCGCACTCGGCACCGAGCCGATGAGGCCGGCCGTGTAAGGGTGCAGGGGTTGGCCGATCAGGTCGTCCGTCTTTCCGGTCTCGACGATCCGCCCCGCGTACATCACGGCGATCCGGTCCGCCAAGGCAGAGACCACGGCGAGATCATGCGTAATCCAGATCAGCCCCGTGTTCGTCTTCTTCGCGATCTGTTGCGCCTCGTAGAGGATCTGCGCCTGGATCGTCACGTCGAGCGCCGTCGTCGGCTCGTCGGCAATGATAAGATCAGGCTTGTTGATGAACGCGATGGCGATCGCAACACGTTGGCGCATGCCGCCGGAAAGTTCGTGCGGATACGCGGTGAGACGCCGCTCGGGCGACGGTATGCCCGTCATTGCCAGCGCATCGCGCGCCATGGTCAATGCTTCCGCGCGGCTGACCGATTGATGTGCCTGTACCGCCTCGACCATCTGCGTGTCGATCCGCAGCACCGGATTGAGCGTCATCATCGGGTCTTGGAAGATCATCGCGACGCGATTGCCGCGCAGGTCCTGCAGGCGCTCTTCCGATGCCGTTGTTAGCTCTTCGCCCTTGAACTTGATCGAGCCCTCGACGATCCGTCCCGGTGGATCGATCAGCCCGATGATCGAAAAGCCGGTAATCGATTTGCCGGACCCAGACTCGCCGACGATGCCGAAGATCTCACCGGCTCTGACGTCGAACGACACGTCGTCGACGGCTTTGACGACGCCCGCCTTCGTGAAGAAGTGAGTGCGCAGGCCGCGCACCGACAGGGTCGGCTCTTGGTTGTTGGCGGTCATCGCGGTCACTTCTGCAGACGTGGATTGAGCACGTCGCGCAATTGGTCGCCGACGAGGTTGATGACGACGATCGTCACCAGGAGCACGATGCCCGGAAAGAAGCTGATCCAGTATTTGCCTGACAACATGTACTCGAATCCGTTCGAGATCAGCAGCCCGAGTGACGGTTCTGTCTGTGGCAACCCGACGCCGAGGAACGACAACGTTGCCTCGAGCGCGATGGCATGTGCCGTCTGCACCGTCGCAACGACGATCAACGGCGGCAGGCAATTGGGCAGGATGTGGTTGAAGACGATCCGCGCGTTGGAAAGCCCAAGACAGCGCGCCGCCTCGACATATTCCTTCCGCCGTTCGACCAGCGCCGTGCCGCGGACGGTTCGGGCGTAATACGCCCACTGCACTGCAACGAGCGCGATGATGATCTTGTCGACGCCCTTGCCGAGCACCGCGATCAGCATCAAGGCGAGCAGGATCGCCGGAAACGATAACTGCAGGTCGACGACCCGCATGATCAGTGTCTCGGTCCGCCCGCCGACGTAGGCGGCAAGCAGCCCGATGCTCGCCCCAAGCGCCATGGCGATGAAGCCGGACATGACACCGACTGCGAGCGATATCCGCAGGCCGTACAACATGGCGGACAACAGATCTCGCCCGGCCCCGTCGGTGCCGAGCCAGAAGGTATAGCCGTAAGTGCTCTTGGTGCCCGGCGGCAGACGGCTGTCGAGCACGTCGACCTGCGCAAGATCATAGGGGTTTTGCGGCACGATCCATGGCGCGATGACGGCCAGAACGATCAGCGTCGCGAGGATCGATACAGCGACCGTGGCAATCCGGCTTTCGAAGAAATCCGCCAGGAACCTCTGCAGCGGTGTCAGAACCGCGTCTTTGGCTTGCTGCACGTCTTTCATGGCTGGCGCGGCGGGTTCGACGAGGCTCATGCCGATTGCTCCCCGAGTCGGACGCGCGGATCGAGCAGCGAATAGATGATGTCGACGACGAGATTGATCACGACGAACATCAGCACGATCATGATGAGGTAGGCGACGATGATCGGCCGGTCGAGCGACTGGATCGATCCGATCAGCAACTTGCCGATCCCAGGCCAGGCAAAGATCGTCTCTGTGACGACCGAGAACGCCACGAGGTTGCCGAACTCGATGCCGAGCACCGTGACGACCGGAATCAGGATGTTTTTCAGCAGGTGCACGCCGACGATGCGCCGCTGCGACAGGCCCTTGGCGCGTGCGAACTTGATGTAGTCCTGGTGAATAGCCTCGCGCGTTCCTGCCCGCGTCAATCGGATGACGAGCGAGATCTTGAGCAAGGCAAGATTGAGCGCCGGCAACAATATGTGCTGCAGCCCTTTGAGCGTGAACAGGCTCGACGTGATTCCGAAGTAGGTGGCGGTCGGACCGCGACCTGTCGACGGCAGCCAGCCGAGCATCACGGCAAATACCATGATCAGCATCAGTCCGACCCAGAATGTCGGCAACGAGAAGCCGACGATCGAGCCTGCCATGATCGACTTCGAGATCGCATTGTCCGGCTTCAGGCCGGCGTAAAGCCCGAGCGGAATGCCCAGAACGATCGCCATCAGCACGGCCGCAAACGCAAGTTCAAGCGTTGCCGGCAAGCGGTCGAAAATCACTTTCAGCGCGCTTTCGCCAAAGATGAAACTCTTGCCGAGATCGCCTTTGAGTGCGCCGAGCACGAAGTGCCAGTACTGCTCCCAGATGGGACGGTCGAGGCCGAGTGATTTGATGGCGGCCTCGATGTCCTTCTGATCGGCCTGCGGGTTGATCAGCAGATAGACGGGGTCGCCGACGACGTGCACGCCGAAGAAGACGATCACCGACATGACGACGACGACGAGTGCGCTCTGCATCAGGCGCCGCAGGATGAAAGCGGTCATTCGGCGGCCTTCAGCGGTCGGGGTTGCAGGTTCGGCTTGCAATCAGGCGGCAGCGGGCTCTCGTATGGCGTCTTAGCCGTGCGCGCCTTGTGATCGGCCTTGGCCCGCGCGATCAGTGAGTGATCCTCGAGGCAATCGACGGCAACGCTCGCCATCACCTTCGCGGCATGAACCATGCCCTTGTGCGCAGCCGGCACTTTGCCTTGAGCCGTGATCTGCCAGGAGTGTCCTGGCGTTCCCACGGCATGGCACCCGACACGCGCCTCGATCGTCGGTACGGCCCAAGATACGTCGCCGAGGTCGGTCGATCCGATCATCGGCTCACCCTTCGTGCCGCGCGGAACGACGATGTCGCAGAGCGCCATGTCGCGTGTCCGCGGCAAGCCGGCGCGCGCCCACGACGAATTGATGTCTTCCTCCGTCAGCGTCGCCTGGATCTTCTTGGCATAGGCGATGTCGGCGGCATCCCACGGCGGCGATCCCAAGCGCTCGAAATGCTTCTGCATGCTGTCGCCGAGCGGGGTATTGTCGAGCATGTTCGATACGGCCGAAATAACCTTGGTCTCGACCGTGCACTCCGTCATCAGCGCCGCGCCATCAGCGATCTTGCGCACCCGTGTAATAAGCTGCTTCATTTCCGGCAGGGTCAACGCGCGGATCGCATAGCGCACTTTCGCCTTGCCCTGCACCACGTTCGGCGCCACGCCGCCCGCATCGAGATAGGCGTAGTGGATGCGCGCGCTCTGCGGCATGTGCTCCCGCATGTAGTTGACGCCGACGTTCATCAACTCGACAGCGTCGAGCGCGCTGCGGCCGAGATGCGGCGCGGCCGCCGCATGCGACGCGCGGCCGGTGAACGTGAAGTCGATGCGCGTGTTCGCAAGCGACAGCGCATCACCGACTTTGTTGAACGCCGCAGGGTGCCAGCAGATCGCGATATCGACGTCGCTGAACTCGCCTTCGCGCACCATGAACGACTTTGCAGCGCCACCTTCCTCGGCCGGACAACCGTAATAGCGCACGCGGCCCTTGATGCCCTTCTCGGCGAGCCAATCCTTGACCGCAGTCGCCGCAAGCAATGCGGCCGAGCCGAGCATGTTATGGCCGCAGCCGTGGCCGTGGCCGCCGGGAATGAGTTCCTTCGGCTCCGCGATGCCCGCGACCTGTGAAAGTCCGGGAAGCGCGTCATACTCACCGAGGATCGCGATGACAGGTCCGCCGTCGCCGGCTTCGCCCATCACAGCTGTAGGTATGCCGGCCAGGTTCTCTTTGACGCGGAACCCCTGCTGGCGCAGCATCGCCGTATGCTCTGCAACCGACTGATACTCGGTATAAGCGATCTCCGGGATCTCCCAAATACGATCGCTCAGCGCCTCGAACGCTTCACGCTTTCGGTCGACAAGCTCCCAGGTCCGGTCGATGTTTTGCATGCTGTAGGCCTCATTGTGTCGGTAGTTGTGTCGGTCGTTGTGTGGCGAGCGGGCGCAAAATGCGCCGCAAATCTAGTTGGCTTTGACCATCATGGCCGTCGTCGCTTCGTCGGTCCTCGGCGACATCGTCAAATCTTTGCGGCTGCCCCAGGTGTTCAACGGATGCAAGATCGGGATCAAAGCCCCATCAGCCATGGCAAGTTCCGTCGCCTTGGCAAGACTGCTCTCGACCTGAGCGATATCGACGGTGTTGAGCGCTTCGCTGATCGCCTCGTCTACGGCAGGGTTCGAGTACCGACCCCGGTTTGAGCTGCCAAAGCCGGTCGCCTTGTCGTATGTGGCGATCAGCCCCTTGAGCGGAGATGAATTCTCGCCCGACGCCGCGCCCCACCCTGCAAGGAAGAACGAGAACTCCGGCTGCCCCTCGGCGCCGGTCGAAGCTCGGGTGAAGAACGTCGCAGGCGGCATTGTTTCGAGCGTGGTTTCAATGCCGATTCTGGCGAGCATCTGCGCCACGGCCTCCACGATCCGCGTGTCGTTGGGATACCGCCCGCTCGGTCCATGCAGCGTTACCTTAAAGCCGTTCGGAAAGCCGGCCTCCGCAAGCAGCTTCTTGGCGCTATCGGCATCGTACGCCACCGGTTCGAGCTTCTTGGAAACGCCGAAGAACAAGGCCGGCAAGAGCTGCCCGGCTGGCGCTGCGTTGCCTTCCATCACGCGTTGCACGATCGCTTGCCGGTTGATCGCCTTCGAAATCGCTTGGCGCACTTTGAGCGACTTGAACGGATTCTTGATGGCACTGCCATCCTTCGCGTTGGCAAACGGCGAAGTCTCGCGCCACTGGTCCATCTGCAGGAACACCACGCGATATGACGGCGATTGCGCGATGTTCACGCGACCATCCGTCTTGAGCTTGGCAATATCGTTTGTGGGCACGTCCTCGATAACGTCGGCGTCCCCGGCGAGCAGCGCCGCCACGCGCGCGGGACCCGACTTGACGGTGCGGATCGTCACGTTGGTCCATTGCGGCTTGGCACCCCAATAATCCGGGTTGGCCTTGAGCTCGATCTTGTCGCCCGGCACGAAGGCGGCGAATTTGTAGGGCCCAGTTCCGACGGCGGCCTTGCCGCTGTTGTAGTCGGACGTTGCAGCGCCAGCCGCCTGCTTCTTCGACACGATGGCAATCGTCGCGAGGTCGTTCGCCATCAGTGGATATGGGGCCGCAGTCGAAACGCGCACGGTCAAATCGTCGACTTTCGAAAACGACTTGCCCTTCAGGTAGATGCCAAAGCCCGACGGCGAATTCGGCACCTTTGCGGCCCGCTCTGCGGTGAACAGCACATCGTCCGCGGTGAAGGGTGAACCGTCATGCCACTTCACACCGGGCCTCAGCTTGAATTCCCAGGTGGTCGGATCGACGTTTTTCCAGGAAAGAGCAAGGCCCGGCACGAGCGATTGCCGCTCGTCCATGTGCACCAAGCGATCGAAGATGTGGGTCGAAAACGCCATGTTCGGCGTCGTTACATGATAGTGCGGATCGATCGACGACGGCTCGGTCGCCAAGGCGATCCGCAAATCGGCAGCCTGCACACGGCCGAGGCCCGATAGGATCACGACGAGCGCGCACAGCACGGCGGCCTGCCAGCGACGCTCGGCACGCTGCCTGAAATAGAAGCTCATACGGGAAGCCGCGCCAGTGTTTCTCATTGGCCTTTAACGTCGGTCGCGAGCGTGTACTCGTCCGCTCGCGCCGTATACTTCAGACCCTTGCGGGTTGCCCATGTGTTGATCTGATAGTGCGAGGGAATGAGACCGGCATCTCCCATGGCGAGCTCGGACGCCTTCGCAAGAAGATCCTGCCGCTTCGCATCGTCGACCGTCGCGAGCGCTTGCTCGATCAGGGCGTCGAGGTCCTTGTTCGAATAGCGCCCGCGGTTCGCGGTGCCGGTCCCCTTATCCTTGTCGAACGTACCGAGAAGCGCCTTGAGCGAGCTGCTCGTTTCGCCGGTATCAGAACCCCAGCCGACGAGAATGAAGGAGAACTCCGGCTGTCCGTTCGCGCCGGCAGAGGCGCGATTGAAAAACACAGCCGGCGGCAGCGTCTCAACCGAGGTTTCAATGCCGGCGCGCGTGAGCATCTGCGCGGCTGCTTCGGCGATTTTGACGTCGTTCGTATACCGGCCATTCGGGCCATGCAGTGTCATTTTGAAGCCGTTGGGGAAACCGGCCTCGGCCAGAAGCTTCTTCGCGCCTTCGGGATCGAATGCCACCGGTTTCAGCGTCTTCGACGTGCCGAAAAAGCTGACGTCGAGCAGCTGCGAGGCGGGTATTGCAACGCCTTCCATGACCCGCGACACGATCGCCTCGCGATTGAGGGCCTTGGAGATCGCAAGCCGCACGCGCTTGTCTTGCAGCGGGTTTTTGATCTTGCTGCCATCTTTCGCCGTGATGAACGGCGTCTCGGCGCGCCAGTGGTCGAGATGGAAGTAGATCACGCGCCGCGAGGTACCCTGGCTGATTTCGACTTTCCCATCCTTCTTGAGCTTCTCGATGTCGGCCGTCGGCACGTCTTCGATCAAGTCGACGTCGCCAGCGAGCAGCGCCGCAACGCGCGCCGGACCCGCCTTGATCGGCTTGAAGGTGATCTTCGAGTGAGAAGGTTTGCCGCGCCAGT
Organism: Hyphomicrobiaceae bacterium; assembly: GCA_033812735.1. Taxonomy (GTDB): domain Bacteria; phylum Pseudomonadota; class Alphaproteobacteria; order Rhizobiales; family Hyphomicrobiaceae; genus JABFRJ01. The sequence continues at coordinate 42,790 of JAPXTA010000029.1, forward strand.
GCGCCTCGTTGGCCGTCAACTCGATCTTGTCGCCGGGAACATACGCGGCGAACTTGTAAGGCCCGGTGCCAATCGCCGCCTTGCCGGAGTTGTAGTCGGACGTTTGTGCGCCATCGCCATTTTTCTTCGAGACGATCAGCAGATTTGACAGATCGTTGGGCACCAGGGGCGCCGGGGCGGACGTTGTAATTTGGACCGTCAAGTCGTCGATTTTCTTGAGCGTCTTGCCTTTGACTGCTGACGCGAAGCTCGAGGGGCTGTTC
>JAPXTA010000030.1:0-42845 GCA_033812735.1 Hyphomicrobiaceae bacterium
TTATCGCTATTTCCCCGATCCCGACCTCCTGCCGCTCGAGTTCGAGCAGAGCTACGTCGACGAACTGAAGAAGCATCTGCCCGAGCTGCCGGACGAGAAGCGCGCGCGCTTCATCAAGGCGTATGGGCTCTCACAATATGACGCGAGCGTGCTCGTCGCCGAGCGCGAGAACGCCGACTATTTCGAAGCTGTCATCGCCATGCTCAAGGACGGCGGCCGCGACGGCAAGCTCGCCGCCAACTGGGTCATCAACGAACTGTTCGGCCGCCTCAACAAGGAAGACAAGGGCATCGCCGATAGCCCGGTATCCGCCACGCAGCTCGGCGGCATCGTCGATCTGATCGGCAACGGCACGATCTCGGGCAAGATCGCCAAGGACCTCTTCGAGATCGTTTGGAGCGAGGGCGGCGATCCCGCCGCGATCGTCGAAAAGCGCGGCATGAAACAGGTGACCGATACTGGCGCCATCGAGGCAGCTGTAGATGCCATCATCGCGGCCAACCCCGACAAGGTCGAACAGGTAAAGGCAAAGCCATCGATGCTCGGCTGGTTCGTCGGACAGGTGATGAAACAGTCCGGCGGCAAGGCAGCACCCCAAGCCGTCAACGACATCCTGAAAAAGAAGCTCGGGATCTGATGCTGGCAACGCGATAGAGTGCGCGAGGCCCACCTAAAGCGGCAGCTGTCCGATGAAGACACGCCCCGATACCATTCACGTTTCGGCGTTGCAGCGCGCCGGACTGGCAGCGGGCCTGCTTGGATCGTTGCTGTTGCCTGCCGCGACCCTATTGATCGTCGCGCTGTGGCTTGCCGTACGCATCGCGAGCTACTTGCGCTCCGAAATCGTCATGGCAACGATCACCGATTGGCAGCGCGATCTCGATCATCGCCGTCCCGAGGAAGTCCTCGCGCGTCCCATACTCACCTTCTCCGATCGCGGCGGGCGTACCCGGTCGTTTATGTCGTCTCTGACTTTTCATGATGCACCCGCACCGGACGGGGGACTGCTGCCATCGGGCGAGATGCAGGTGCGTTACCGCGCACTCCCATTCTTCGCCGAAGTCGACGATCCGCGCCTGTGGTTCACGCTTCCGGCGTTGATGGGCGTGCTGGCGATCCTGGGCCTCTTGCTCAATTTCTTCTTCCGCACCCCCCTCCTTCGCCTCCTTGGCTATTGAGAGTGCGCTCGGCTGTTACCGAGTGAACATCCGAGTGTTCAGCGCAATGCGAGGGAACAGGCTGTGCCCACCGGCGTTAGTTCCGCGATAGGGCCAACCTAGGAGGTCTTTGCATGGCAATAAAATCATCGACTTGTATCGCCGCGCTGACAGCGATCCTGCTGTCGGCTCCGGCAAACGCCGCAGTCTATCCACCAGGCACTGCAGGCCTCGGACAGGATCTCGACACATACCTGGAACGGGTCCAGATGCGGCCTGAGGGCGCGCCGGGCGGTGGCGGTGGTAACCGTGGCGGCGGTGGCGGCCCCGGCGGAGGTGGAGCCGGTGGCGGTGTGACTGCCCCGCCTGGCGGTGGCGGCGATGGAGCCGTTCGAGGCCCCGATGCGGGCGCACGTGGCGGCGGCGAAGCGCGAGGCGATAGAGCCGAGCGACGAGAATTGCGCCAGGAGCGCCGCGAAGAACGCCGTGAAACTCGTGAAGAGCGGCGCGAAGACCGCCGGGACAGCGTCATCATCGACCGGGACCGTTCGGGCGACCGTGATCGCGTCCGCGACGGTGACCGAGACCGCCGGGACGGCGTCCGTGACCGCGACCGGGATCGCCGCTGGAGTGGCGGAATTCGCTGGTGGCGCGACGACAACTGGCATGACCGTCGTCGCTGGCGGCGCGGTGTGTTAGTGATCGGCGGCTACGACATCTGGTACGACCCAGCGCCACCGTACATCATTGTGCGCCACCGCGCCGATGCCGCATGGCGGCGCGCCATGGCCCGGTGTTACGAGGACTTCCGCTCGTTTAACCCGCGCACCGGCATGTATGTGACGTATGGTGGCGAACGCAAACTTTGCCCCTACCTGCGTCCGTTCATCGGCTGACGATGGCAATTACCCGGTCGGGCAGTTCATCCGACCTGCTCGACCGCACTTGCATCACGGCCGACGATCTCGCGGTAGACGGCGGGGTCGGTCGCGCCTTCCGTGCCGTAGCAAAGAATGCGGGACGTCGGCTCGATTCCGAGCAGTTTGCGCATCGCTGGATCGCGTGCCGCGGCCAGAAATCCGGCAAGACCGGCGACACCCGATTCACCTGCAGCAATACCGTGCTTGGCAAGTGCGCGCATCGCCACCGCCGCCTCGCTATCCGGGATCGTCATGAAGGCATCGGCGCCAGGCCCTAGTATTTTCCAAGCGAGGATCGACGGCTCGCCGCACGCAAGTCCGGCCATGATCGTGTCGAGATCGCCGCCGACGGTGGTCAACCGCTTAGCCTTCGCGCTCTCGAACAGACAAGCCGCCGTGTCGGGCTCGACCACCGTGAAAACCGGACGGCTGTCTCGCTTCGTCTCCCACTCGACCGACAAAACGGCCGCAGCCATCCCGCCGACGCCACCTTGCGCAAAGACGTGAGTCGGTCGGCAATTCTGCCGTTCGACCTCGATCGCCATGACGGCATACCCCTGCATCACGTCCTTCGGGATGGTGTCATAGCCAGGCCAAGATGTATCAGAGACGACAACCCAACCGTTGTCGTCGGCAGCTTTCGCGGCGGCGCGAACGGCGTCGTCGTAGTTGCCGGGAACGCGCCGGACTTCGGCGCCGTAGGCAGCGATCGCATCCGCTCGACCCTCACTCACCGTCTCGTGGATGTAGATGATCGCGCGGATGCCGTGCCGCTTCGCACCCCAGGCGACAGATCGCCCATGATTGCCGTCGGTCGCCGAAGTGACGACAAGCGGCTTGGACGAACCGGATGCCTTATGCGCCGCCACCAATCGCTCGATGGCATAGGCGCCACCGAGCGCTTTGAAGCTCTTTAGACCGAACCGGTGCGCTTCATGCTTGTAGAGGATTGCAGCAACGCCAGCGTCGCGAGCCAGTTCCGGCAACTCGATGAGCGGCGTCACTTTGTACCCGGGCCATGACGAGATCGCATCCATTGCCACGGCCGCTTTGTCCAGCGACAGAACGGCGCGCTCGTCGGCGCCATAGGGGCGCATGCGTTCAAGCAGCGGATTGGCGATCAGGTCGATGGGCATTTGACTGGCTCTCGAAGGATGACACGGCCGCATCATCCGCGACCGGGCTGAGCGGCGCAACCCTCCCGGCCGGTCACTCTGCCGCAGGCGTCAACGCGAGTTGCAGCGCGAGCTGAATGGGCTTGAACGAGCGGCGGTGCAGAGCACATACACCATGCCGCGCGATCGCCTGCTGATGCTCTCGTGTGCCATAGCCCTTGTGCCGCTCGAAGCCGTAGGCGGGAAAAGCGGCGGCTTGCGTCACCATCATCCTGTCACGCGTCACCTTCGCGATGATCGAGGCCGCCGCGATCGAGAGACAGCGCGCATCGCCTTTGACGATCGTGCGGGCTTTGATCTCGAGGCGAGGCGCCCGGTCACCGTCGATGAGCGCGAGCTTCGGCCTCTCACCCGTCCCGGCGACAAGCTGGCCCACTGCCTCCGCCATCGCCCACATCGTTGCATTGAGAATATTGTCGCGGTCGATCCGCTCGACATCGGCAATGCCGACGCCGACCCGGCTGGAAGCGACGATAGCCGCGAAAAGCCCCTCGCGCTCATCGCCATCCAGCGCTTTGGAATCAGCAATTCCGGACGGGATCCGATTGGGATCGAGCATGACGGCCGCTGCCACCACCGGCCCGGCCCAGGGCCCGCGCCCCGCCTCGTCGATGCCAATGACCGGCCCGTTGCCGAGCGCCATCTCGTTGGCCTCGAGTTCGAATGTCGCCAGCACGGCTGGTCCCCCATCCGCTCGATTTCCCCACCCGGCATCCCACGCAGCCGGAACTCCACGGAACCATACGCGCGCCGGGTGATTCTGTCGTTGGCGAAAGTGACCCGGAAATTACGGCCTGTGGCGGAATTCGTACTGGGATTTACCAGTGATTAAGGGGCACTCGGCATGAATTGAAGGGAACAGGGGCGGCGACACACCCGCCCTATCCGGGCAGATCTCATGGCCATCACACAACGCAAGCTGACGACGACGCTGCTGATCGACGATGAGGGGTCGGTCAACGACAGCCGGTCTCTGAACTTGCGCACCAAGCTTCACGCGGTGCAGATCGGCGACGCCTTCTCGGACTACGCAATCCGCAATCTGGGCTTTGTCGCCATCCAGCCCGCGCAGAAGTCAGTCCATATCCGCCTGCGTCCATCACACGTATCGCCCGTCGCTTTCGCGGGTTTGATGTACTGGCTCGCCGATCAGCAACCAGAGCGGGTCATGCTCGCAACCCTCGACCGCGACGACTGGCAGCACCAAATGCTCGGCAACAGTGACACCGCCGCCGTCAAGATCGCCCAAATCGTCAACCGCGCCCAGCGCCGCCACGACGAAAACTTCCTCGCGGCCGAACGGCAGATCGACGACCTCGCGCCTGACCATCCTTTGCGCCAGCTGTACGAAGCCCGCGCGCAATTGCAGGATGCCATGGCTCGCCTCGATCTCGACCTCGTCAACCAGGTGATGGGCACTCACGTCGGCGGCCGCTTTTCGGTGTCGCAAGCCGATCCGGAGCTGAAGCGGATCGTCCTCGCCTCCGTCGGTCACGGCTTCGCGGCCGAAGCCGGATATTGGATGCGGCGGGCAGTCGGCAATCGCATGGAAGACATGCCGGATGCTCGTTACGGGGCATGGGCGGCCGATACCCACGCGCAAGCCATCCGCAGCGGCATGCCGCAGCTCAACGATATCGACATCATCGTGCAATGGCCGTCGGAAAAGCCGCGCCGGTATCGCACCAAGCGCCTGCTCTTGCCGATGCGCGACTGTGACAACCGCCACGTCGTTCTGAGTGCGACGCTACCCGACAGCAGCATCGACCTGCGCGCCAGCCGCAAAGCCTGATTAGACGGCCAAGCCCCTGCAAGGCCCTCGAAGCGCCCTCAAGCCCGTTCGGCAGCACGCTCCTCGTTTTCCTGCGCGGCGCTGTTGCGATCGAGCCATTCCCGGAGATCGTTGAGCAGGAAATCCGGCTCCATCCAGCAGAACGCACTCGAGAAGTTGCCGAGCGGCGAATTCTCGAACTCAACGCCCCACTCGATGTGCGGGAAGTTGGCCTTCTTGGCGAGACCACCCTTGAGAGGGCCCGCCACCATGAATGACGTCGTGTAGTCCGTCTTGAAGCGCGTGTAGCCGTAGGCGCGCGAAATACGAGGCGTGATCTCGGCAAGCCCCGACTTGCGCATGGAGGGGTGAAACCAAGTGGCACCGCCAAGCAGGATCGTGCCCATCATGGTCTTCATCGAGGGAGCAGACGGAATGCAGCGCTCGCCCGGACCGGCCATCCGCGCGGGGTCCGAGTAGTTCACACGCAACGCCGCCGCCATCTCGTGCAGCGGTTTGTCGAAGACCCGCAGCACGATAGCCGCCTGCGTCAACACCACGTCGCCATTCTCGTTGCGGCCGACAAACGCGAACGAGTTGTCATTCGTGTGCCTATGATAGGCCGGATGAAACGCCGGAAAGAGCGGCTTCCAGCTGTCCCGGTTCGCTTCGTTTGCAGCCAATAGCTCGTCGAACGAGGCAAACGACAACAGCACGCCGCGCTCGCGGCAGGCGGCATCGGCCGCAAGAAAGAACCGGCCGAGCAGATCCGCCGGTCCATGCTCGATCGTCAAATCTTCGAGGAACGACCGGTGCTGATCCGGTCTGGCAACTTTGGTGGCCGAAGGGACGGCCGGGGCGGCAACGCTAGACATACTTAAAACCCCGTTTACGCGTGTCCCATACTTCTAAGGGGAAAACGGGGTTTTTGGCAACCTCCGGACGAGGTTGCATAGGCGAGTGTTAACGGCGGCGCATCGTCCGTTAACAAACCTTGATGGAAACTTAGAAAAACCGAGGGTCAGCGCGCATTGCCGAGCCGATCGAGCGCACCCTGCAAAATGATGCCAGCGGCGATCTTGTCGATCGATTGTGCCCGCTTGGCGCGCGACGTATCCGCCTCGAGCAGCGCCCGCTCCGCCGCCACTGTCGACAACCGTTCGTCCCAAAGCAACAGCGGCAGCGGGATCACGGCGAGGAGTGCCCGTGCAAAACTCCCTGTCGCCTGTGTGCGGGGACCTCGCGTGCCATCCATGTTGATGGGATACCCGAGCACGAATCCGACAATTTCGAGCTTCGCAACGACCGCCTTGATCGTCTCGATATCGACTGTTTGCTTGACCCGGCGAATAGTCTCGAGCGGCGACGCGATCATCCGCGTGCGATCCGAGATCGCAAGACCGATCGTCTTCGTTCCAAAATCCAGGCCTAGCAGCGAGCCGGTCTGCGGCAATGCGGCGGCAAAGTCTTGAAGATCTTCGGTGGGCTTACTCATCGCAGCATCTCTGACGGATCGCCCAGAATCAGCAACACTAAACCGCAACACTAAACCGCAAAACCAAACCACAATCAGTCGTCCGCCCCCTTGCGGCGATGTTTGCGGTCTTCTTCCTCGACCTTCGAGAGATCGGCGTCGAACACGAGACGCTCCTCGCCCGCGAGCACCACGAACCGCTTGCCGCGTGCCCGCCCGATCAACGTCAAACCGGCACGCCGCGCGAGTTCCACGCCCCAAGCAGTGAATCCGGAACGCGATACGAGGATCGGAATGCCCATTTGTACGGTCTTGATGACCATTTCCGAGGTCAGCCGCCCGGTCGTGTAGAAGATCTTGTCCTCAGGCGCCACGCGGTTGACGAACATATAGCCCGCGATCTTGTCGACCGCGTTGTGCCGTCCGACGTCTTCCATATAGACGAGCGGCCGGTCTTCCTCGCAAAGAACGCAGCCGTGGATCGCACCAGCCTTCAGATAAAGCGATGGCTCCGTGTTGATCTTGCGCGTGAGCGCATAAAGCCACGACGTGTGCAGCTTCGCTGTCGTCGATAGCGCGACCTTGTCGAACGCCTCCATGAGATCGCCGAACACAGTGCCCTGCGCGCAACCCGACGTCTGCACCTTCTTCTTCAGCTTCTCTTCGAAATCCGTCTGCCGCTTGGTGCGCACGACCACGGTCTGAATGTCTTCCGCATAGTCGATGGCCGTGATCTCGTCGTCCGCTTTCAGCATGTTCTGATTGAGCAGATAGCCGACAGCGAGCAGATCGGGATGGTCGCCGATCGTCATCATCGTCACGATCTCGCGCGCATTGAGAAACAGCGTCAGCGGGCGCTCCTGTATCACCGCCGTCTCGACCCGCCGGCCCTCGTGGTCGATCCCGCTCACCGTCTCATAAAGACGTGGATTATCCGGCGTCGGCCGCACGGCAAATTCCGGTAGGTCTCGTGTCACGTTGTCTTACCATCCTCGCCGATCGCCGCCGCCATCAGGCGCACGGCACCGGTTGGCGCCAAAATCCCTATTGCCTATTGCCTACTGCCTATTGCCTTATCCCCGCAACCCAACAGCACGATCACCCAACCCATGACCGCTCAGAGCCTCGAAGATCTCGCCACCAAGAACTACACGACCGATATCCCCTCGATGAAGGATAAGGTTTCGCCGGCCGAATGGCAGGCGCGCGTGGATCTCGCCGCCTGCTATCGGCTTGTCGCCTTGTGGGACATGGTCGACATGATCGCCAACCACATCTCCATGCGCGTGCCGGGCGAACCGGAACACTTCTTGATCAATCCCTACGGCTATCTCTACGAAGAGATCACCGCATCCTCGCTGATCAAGATCGACCTCGACGGCAACATCGTCCACAAGCCGGACTTCGAGTATGGCGTGAACCGCGCCGGCTTCGTCGTCCATTCGGCCATCCACAAAGCCCGCGCGGACGCACACTGCATCATTCACACCCACACACCCGCCGGCATGGCGTTATCGTCGCTGAAGTGCGGCCTCTTGCCGATGACACAGACCGCGATGCGCTTCGCCAAGGTCGGCTATCACGACTATGAAGGCGTGGCGGTGTCGCTCGACGAGCGCGAGCGCCTGGCACGCGATCTCGGCGACGCCGACCTCCTGATATTGCGCAACCACGGGCTACTCGTCGTTGGACCGACGATCCCGCAGGCGTTCTCGAACATCTATCGCATCGAGCTCGCCGCCAAAGCGCAACTGCTCGCCATGCAGACCGGCGCCGAAATCATCCTGCCGCCGAAGGATGTGATCGAGCTGACCAATCATCAGTACAAGCCGGCGACACGCCGCCCCTTCGGCATCCTCGAGTGGCCCGCGCTGCTGAGAAAGCTCGACCGCATCGACCCGAGCTACAAGAACTAGCCGCGCTCAGGCCGTCCGATTTGCTTCCTTTCGTGACGCACTGCACAATCGGGCGACAGTTTGTGCCTTAGCCGTAGCATCGGTGATTCACTCTTGCTGCTTGGCACCCTATCCATTCGTTGCATTCCCGCAGCACGCTTGTAAGATCGGCCATCCGTCTTGTGCCCCTGGGGAAAACCATGACTGAGAATGACATCAAGAAACTGATCGGCGACGTGAAAGATGGCCGTCTGTCCCGTCGAGGTTTCGTGCAGCGAATGATCGCCGTGGGCCTCACGGCTCCGATCGCCGGCCACCTGCTGATGCACGCAGGCGTTGCAAACGCCCAGACCACGCACAAGTACGCCCCGACCAAGCGCGGCGGCGGCGGCACCATCAAAATCCTGCAATGGCAGGGTGCGACCCTCCTCAACCCCCACTTCGCCGTCGGCTCGAAAGACCAGGACGGCTCGCGCATCTTCTATGAGCCGCTCGCGACGTGGGATGGCGAAGGCAATCTGATCCCGGTCCTTGCTGCCGAAATTCCGACCAAGGAAAACGGCGGTCTCGCCGCCGACGGCAAGTCGGTTACTTGGAAGCTGAAGCAGGGCGTCAAGTGGCACGACGGCAAGGACTTCACCGCCGACGACGTCGTCTTCAATTGGCAATATGCGACCGATCCCGCCACCGCGGCCGTCACGAGCGGCTCTTATAAGGACGTCAAGGTCGAGAAGGTCGACAATTTCGCCGTCAAGGTGATGTTCTCGAAGCCGACCCCGTTCTGGGCCGATGCCTTCGTCGGTCTGCAGGGCATGATCATTCCGAAGCACCTGTTCGCCGACTTCATCGGCGGCAAGTCGCGCGACGCACCAAACAACCTGAAGCCTGTCGGCACCGGCCCCTACAAGTTCGTCGACTTCAAGCCGGGCGACATGGTTCGCGCCGAAATCAACCCGAACTACCACATCGCCAATATGCCCCATTTCGACGCGCTCGAAATGAAGGGCGGTGGTGATGCGGTCTCCGCCGCACGCTCCGTTATCCAGACCGGCGACTTCGACTTCGCTTGGAACATGCAGGTCGAAGACGAAATCCTTCTCAAGATGGAGCAGGGCGGCAAGGGCAAGGCGGTCATCGTCGCCGGCGGCAACATCGAGCACATCCAGTGCAACTTCACCGACCCGGCGAAGGAAGTCGACGGCGAACGGTCGAGCCTCAAGACCAAGCACCCCGCACTGTCCGACAAGGCCGTGCGCGAAGCTCTGAACCTTCTGGTTGATCGCACCTCGGTCGAGAAGTTCATTTACGGCCGTACCGGCGTCGCAACCGCCAACTTCGTCAACAACCCGGATCGCCACAAGTCGAAGAACACGAAGTTCGAGTTCAACGTCGACAAGGCGAACCAAATCCTCGACAAGGCCGGCTGGGCCAAGGGTTCGGACGGCATTCGCGCCAAGGACGGCGTCAAGTTGAAGTTCGTCTATCAGACGTCCATCAACGCCCCGCGCCAGAAGACCCAGGCAATCGTCAAGCAGGCCTGCCAGAAGGCCGGTATCGATCTCGAGTTGAAGTCCGTCGTCGCCTCGGTGTTCTTCTCATCCGACGTGGCGAACCCGGATACCTATCCGAAGTTCTACACCGACCTCCAGATGTACACGACGACGATGGGCCAGCCCGACGCCGGTCTCTTCATGAACCAGTTCACCACAAGTGAGCGGGCGACGAAGGACAACAAGTGGCAAGGCCGTAACGTCACCCGTTACTCGAACCCCGAGTACGACAAGACCTACCAGGACTCGACCGGCGAACTTGATCCCGTCAAGCGGGCCGCACTCCTCATCAAGTGCAACGACATCGTCATCAACGACATCGTCGTCATCCCCGTGGTCTACCGCCCGTCGGTGCACGCGATGTCCAACAAGCTGAAGGGCGAACTGTCCGGCTGGGACAGCACGCTCTGCATGCTCAATGCCTGGTACCGCGAGGCATGAGCACTGCTGACCTGGAATAGACTCCGGAGTGCCGGCAACCGGCCTCCGGAGTTCGCATTCGAGCAGCAGGCTTTCACGGGGCTAGAGACCAGACACGATGGGGCACTACCTGTTACGGCGATTGCTGATCGCCATTCCGAGCTTGCTCGGCATTTCCGCTGTTCTCTTCACCGTGCTCGCACTCGCCCCAGGCGACCCGTTCGGCGAACTTGCGACCAATCCGAACGTCCCGCCCGAAGTCCGCATGGCGCTTCGCGAGAAATTCGGCCTCGACGATCCCGTCCTCATCCGCTACTGGCGCTGGCTTCTCGCGATGTTGCAAGGCGACTGGGGCTTTTCTTTCGTCAGCCGCGTCGACGTCGATACCCTCATCTGGCAACGCCTACCCGCCACGCTCTTCGTTGTCGGCACCGCCCAGTTGATCGCATTGTGCATAGCACTCCCGGTCGGCATCTACGCGGCGATGCGCCCCTACTCGATCTTTGATCAGATCGCCAATACCTTCGCCTTCGTCGGGTTCTCGCTGCCGACCTTCTTCACCGGCCTGGTGTTGATCCTGATCTTCTCGATCCAGCTCGACTGGCTGCCAATGGTCTACCGCGCCGACCTCACCGAAACCGGCTGGCGCTGGTACTGGGAACACTTCCGCCAGTCGATCATGCCGATCACGGTCCTGGCGCTGTTTCAGGCGGCATCGATGACGCGCTACGTCCGCTCTGCCGTGCTCGACGTCATCCGCCTCGATTTCGTGACGACCGCGCGGGCCAAGGGGCTCGGCGAGCGCGTCGTGATGATCAAGCACGTCGTGCGCAACGCCCTCATTCCGGTCGTCACGTTGGTCGCCTTGCAGATGCCAGCGATCTTCGGCGGCGCCATCGTGACGGAACAGATCTTCCGCATTCCCGGCATCGGCTCGCTGCTGATCAGCTCCATCCTCGCGAACGACACGCCGGTCATCATGTCCGTGACCTTCGTGTTCTCGTGCCTCGTCGTCCTCTTCAACCTCATCGCAGATATCCTTTATGGCTGGCTCGATCCCCGCATCAAATTCAGCTGAGGCGCCGACGCCGGCGCCTGCCGGATCGACGCAAAGCAAATACGTCTCCCCGCGCCGCGAGGCGTGGCGGCGCTTTCGTAAACATAAGATGGCGGTCGTCAGTGCCGTCGTCCTCGGCACCATCATCTTCGCGGTGATCTTCGGGCCGTACATCTGGCGCGTTCCGATTAACGAGATCGACTTCTCCGCACGCCTTTCGCCGCCCACATTCGCCCACCCGCTCGGCACCGACGACCTGGGTCAAGACCTCCTCGCGCGCATGCTCTATGGCGGCCGCATATCGCTCGCCGTCGGCCTCGCCGCGATGGCAGTCGCCGTCATCGTCGGCATCATTGTCGGCGCGATCGCCGGCATGTCGCGCGGCTGGCTCTCCACGGCACTCATGTGGCTGACCGACCTGTTCCTGTCGCTGCCGCAGCTGCCGCTGTTGCTGCTCGTGATCTATCTGTTCCGCGATAGCCTGAAGGCCGTGTTCGGCCTCGAACTCGGCATCTTCATCATGGTCGTCATCGTCATCGGCGGCCTCCGATGGATGCCGGTGGCGCGGCTCGTGCGCGCCCAGTTCCTATCGCTACGCGAAAAGGAATTCGTCGAAGCGGCGCGCGCACTTGGTGCCTCCCGGTTCCGCCAAGTAATGCGGCACATCCTGCCGAACGCACTCGGCCCCGTGATCGTCGCCGCCACCATCGATGTCGCCGCAGCGATCATCGCGGAATCGACCCTCTCCTTCCTCGGCCTCGGCTTTCCGCCGGATATCCCGACATGGGGCCGCCTGCTGTTCGACGCCAAGGACTACCTCGATTTCGCGCCGCATTACGCCCTCTTCCCCGGCCTCGCGATCTTCCTCACCGTGCTCTCGATCAACTTCATCGGTGACGGCCTGCGCGACGCCCTCGATCCGCGGAGAGTGCAGTAATGCTCGGCCACCTCTCATTCGGCGTAAGGCATCTAGAAACGTCGGTGCGCTTCTACGATGCCGCTTTAGCCCCGCTGGGCATGGTCCGAGTCTGGACCAGCGCGGCGGGAGCCGGCTACGGCCACGCCGGCGGCAACGACAAGTTCGCGCTGTTCGGCCGTGGCGAAGCGGCCCGCGCGCCAGGCGCCGGCTTCCACGTCGCCTTCGACGCACCGGATCGCTCAGCCGTCGACGCCTTCCATGCCGCTGCACTCGCGCATGGCGGCAGCGACGAAGGCGCGCCGGGCCTGCGCGCCAAATACAGTCCGACGTACTACGCTGCCTTCGTGGCGGATCCCGACGGCTACAAAATCGAGGCGGTGCATCAGTGACGGCGCAAGCAAGCACCACGATCGAGCCAGGGGCGTCGAAAGGCGCACCGGAACCGCTGCTGCACATTCGCGGCCTCAAGACACACTTCAAGACCGACGACGGCTTCGTCCGCTCCGTCGATGGCGTCGACATCCGCATTCATCGCGGCGAGACCGTCGGCATCGTCGGTGAATCGGGCTGCGGCAAGACCGTCACGGCGATGTCGGTCCTCAAGCTCATTCCGATGCCCCCCGGCAAGATCGTCGAGGGCCAGATCCTCTGGCAGGGCCGCGATCTCGTGCCGCTGACACCGCGCCAACTGGACGACATCCGCTCCAAGGAAATCGCGATCGTCTTCCAGGAGCCGATGACCTCGCTCAATCCCGTCTACACCGTCGGCGAGCAGATTGCCGAAAGCCTGCGCCGCCACGAGGGCATGAACCGCAAGCAGGCGATCGACCGCACCATCGAGCTGCTTGGCCTCGTCCAGATCCCGAACGCGCAGCGCCGGGTCGACGATTATCCGCACCAATTTTCCGGCGGCATGCGCCAGCGCGTGATGATCGCCATGGCGCTCGCCTGCAATCCGAAACTCTTGATCGCCGACGAACCGACGACCGCACTCGACGTGACGATCCAGGCTCAGATCCTCGAATTGATGCAGGATCTGAAAGAGCGCCTCGGCATGGCGATCATGCTGATCACTCACGCCATGGGCGTCGTGGCCGAGACGACCCAGCGCGTGATCGTGATGTACGCTGGCCAGGTCGTCGAGGAAGCATCCGTCGAGGAGCTGTTTGCCAATCCACGCCACCCCTACACGCAAGGCCTCATCCGCTCGATCCCCCGCATCGACCGCGCCGCGACGCACAAGCAGCGGCTCGAAGCGATCCCTGGCACTGTCCCGAGCCTGCTCAATCCACCGCGGGGCTGCCGCTTCGCCGCGCGCTGCCGTTTCGCCATGCCCCAATGCTCCGAAGCGCCGCCAGAGTTGCGCGACATCGGCGCGGGCCACAAAGTCCGGTGTGTGCTGTGACGACAACGACCATGACAACACCTGCATCACCCGCAACGAGCGCCACGAAGGGCCCGGCAAAGGAGCCGCTGCTCTCCGTCAACAACCTCGTCAAACACTTCTCGATCAAAGGCGGCCTGTTCCAGCGCGAAGTCGACAAGGTCCACGCCGTTGATGGCGTGAGCTTCGACGTCGATGCGGGCGAAACGCTCGGCCTCGTCGGCGAATCCGGCTGCGGTAAGTCGACGACGGGACGCTGCATTCTCCGCCTGATCGACCCGACCTCGGGCGAGGTAAAATTCGAGGGTAAGGATGTCACGCACGCGAGCCGCGAGAAAAATCCCTCGCTCTGCCGCGACATGCAGATCATCTTCCAGGACCCGTTCGCCTCGCTCAATCCGCGCATGACGGTTGGCGCCATCATTGGCGAAGCACTCATCATCCATAAGCTGCATGGGTCGCGCCAGCAGATGCAGGACCGCGTGGCCGACCTGCTCCGCACCGTTGGCCTCCAGCCCGACCACATGCGCCGCTTCCCGCACGAATTTTCGGGCGGTCAGCGCCAGCGCATCGGCATCGCCCGCGCCCTTGCCGTCGAACCGAAGCTGATCGTCTGCGACGAGCCGGTATCAGCGCTCGACGTGTCGATCCAGGCGCAGGTGATCAACCTGCTCGAAGACCTGCAGGAGAAATTCGGTCTCACCTATCTCTTCATCGCGCACGATCTGTCCGTCGTCGAGCACATCTCGAACCGCGTTGCGGTGATGTACTTGGGCCGCGTGGTCGAGATCGCCAAGTCGGCCGACCTCTACACCAACCCGCTGCACCCCTACACCGAGGCGCTGCTATCGGCGGTACCGATCCCGGACCCGACAGTGAAGCGCAAACGCATCATGCTCCAGGGCGACGTGCCGAACCCCATCAACCCGCCGAAGGGTTGCCATTTCCACACCCGCTGCCCGATCAAGCAGGACATCTGCACCCGCGAAGCCCCGCCACTGAAACGCGCCGCCAACGGCCACGCCGTCGCCTGCCACCTGCGCGGCTAGACGGACGGCAAAAGCACCGGCGGCCGTCAGCGCTTCGCTTCGCAGTCGACGACGGCCATCGCCGCCATGTTCAGAAGGCCGCGCACGGTGACGGACGGCGTCACGATGTGCACCGGCTTCGCAGCCCCGAGCAGGATCGGGCTGATCGCAACCGCACCAGAAATCGCTTTCAGCAGGTTGAAGGCGATGTTGGCCGCATCGAGCGACGGCATGATCAGCAGGTTCGCCGCGCCCTTGAGACGCGAGTTCGGGAAAATCTCTTCGCGAATGAACGCCGATAGCGCGGCGTCGGCGTGCATTTCGCCTTCTGCTTCGAGCTCCGGCGCAATGCCGCGCAGCATCGTATAGGCCCGCCGCATCCGAACCGACGAGGCAGAATCGGCCGACCCGAAGTTCGAATGCGAGACGAAGGCGATCTTCGGTTCGATGCCAAACCGGCGGACTTCCTCAGCCGCCATCACGGTCATTTCGGCAAGTTGCTCGACACTCGGCTCGTAGGTCACATACGTGTCGGCAAGAAACAGCGTACCCTGTTGCAGGATCAGCGCCGACAGCGTGGCATAGGCGCGAACACCCGGCGAGCGACCGATGATCTGGTCGACGTGATGCAGGTGACGGTGGAACTGCCCGATCGGGCCGCAGATCAGTGCATCGCCATCACCGCGCTTCAGAAGCAGCGCGCCGAGCGGCGTGTTCGACGTGCGCGGCACGCGATAGGCTTGCGCTGGTGTCATGCCGCGACGCTCGACGAGCCGCAGGTACTCGTTCGAAAGCTGATCCATACGCGGATCGGTGTTGGGATCGACGAGGTCGTAGTCCTGCCCCGGCTTCATGCGCAGGCCGAGATGCTGCGCCCCACGCACGATGTCTTCGCGATGACCGATCAGGATGGGACGCGCGATCCGCTCCTGGATCATCTGCGCCGCCGCCTGCAGTACGTATGGGTGCGCGCCCTCGGCCAGAATGAGCCGCTTCGGCGCGCGGCGCGCGGCGTCGAACACGGGCTTCATCACGAAGCCCGAGCGATAGACGAAACTGTTGAGCTTGTGCTTGTAGGCGTCGAGATCCGCGATCGGCCGCGTCGCAACGCCCGTGTCCATGGCTGCCTTCGCGACCGCCGGCGCAATCTCGGTGATGAGACGCGGATCGAACGGCTTCGGCAGGATATACTCAGGGCCGAAGACAAACGTGTCGGCGCCGTAGGCCGACGTGACGATATCGGAAGCTTCCTGATCGGCGATGCCTGCAAGCGCGGCGACCGCGGCCTTCTTCATCTCCTCGTTGATTTCGGACGCACCGACATCGAGCGCGCCGCGGAAGATGAACGGGAAGCAGAGAACATTGTTGATCTGGTTCGGGTAGTCGGAGCGGCCCGAGGCGATGACGGCGTCGGGACGCACGGCCTTGACGTCGGCCGGCAGAATTTCGGGCGTCGGATTGGCGAGCGCGAACACGAGCGGCCGTTCCGCCATCGACGCAACCATCTCTTGCGACACGATCTTGCCCGCCGAAAGCCCGAGAAACACGTCGGCACCAGGCATGATCTCGGCGAGCGTGCGCGCATTCGTCTCCTGCGCGAACGGCTCCTTGTAGGGGTCCATCAATTCACGACGGCCCTTGTAGACGACGCCCTTGATGTCGGAAATCCAAACGTTCTGCCGCTTCAAGCCGAGCGACACGAGCAGATTGAGCGTCGCGAGAGCGGCAGCACCAGCACCCGAAGCGACGAGCTTCACGTTCTCGAGCGACTTGCCGACCACCTTCAATCCGTTGAGGATGCCAGCCGCGACGACGATGGCCGTGCCATGCTGATCGTCATGAAAAACCGGGATCTTCATGCGCGCCTTGAGGCGCTTTTCGATCTCGAAGCATTCGGGCGCGCGGATGTCTTCGAGGTTGATGCCGCCGAACGTCGGCTCCAGCCGCGCGACCGCCTCGACGAACGGCTCGACATCTTTCTCCGCGACTTCGATGTCGAAGCAATCGAGACCGGCGAACTTCTTGAAGAGAACGGCCTTGCCTTCCATGACCGGCTTCGACGCTAGCGGCCCGATATCGCCAAGTCCGAGAACGGCCGTGCCGTTCGTGACCACGGCGACGAGATTGCCGCGCGCGGTGAGCCGGGTCGCTGCTGACGGATCTTCCGCAATTGCCGTACAGGCGAACGCCACTCCCGGCGAATAGGCAAGCGCGAGATCGGACTGGTTGACGAGCGGCTTCGTCGGGCGGATCGACAGTTTTCCCGGCGGATCGGATTCGTGATAGTCGAGGGCGGCGCGCTTCTGGTCGATCTCAGCCATGTCTGCGAACTCTCTCCACGAAGTACGTTACAGCGGCCGCGCCGGCTTGACCGGGCGCACGCTTGGATTGGATTGCGCGATGACCCGTTGTGCGGGCGCGACGATGGCGACGCGCGGCGACCGGCATGGCAGGGCGACGGCGAGGCACACGAAGCGGTTGTCAACTTGACGGCAGACGGTCCTGCGGTCGGCGGCGCGCAGCCACTGTGCATAGGTCGGACCGAGACGCGGCTCGCCCGAGACCTTACGAATCCACGCCGTACGCGCTTTCGACTTCGCAAAGAAAGCCATGCCCGCATTGCCGCCCGTCGCCGAAATCTTGCGCGGCGCGCACTGCGGAGCGGCCAGTGCCTGCCCGCTACCGGCAATAGACGCCGAAGCACCGATTATCAGTGCTACGATCGTCCTTGCAGGACCGCTCCTTGCGTATCGGCTCGACATCATGCCTCGGTTCCCCGGCCCCTCATTATCTGCAAGGCAGCTACACCAGAATCGTTTGTGACCGAACCGCCCTGCCCCCGCAAGGCCGAATTGCCGAGGCACCTGTTGTACGTTTTCCCAAACCCTCGTAAGTCCTAGCCAATCAACGAGGTGACTATGACCCGCGACCTACTTCCGAGCCTGCGTCCAGCGGCCCGCACCCTTCCCGAGAGCAAGATCGTAACCGTATTCAGCTACGGCCGAACAAAACAGGGCATCATACCCATGTGGGCCGGCGAAGGCGACTTGCCGACCCCGGCCTTCATCTCGGACGCCACATCGAAAGCACTCGCCAACGGCGAAACATTCTACACCTATCAACGCGGCCTACCCGAGTTGCGCCAGTCGCTCGCCCGTTATCATCAGCGTCTCTATGGCCGCGACTTCTCGCCCGAACAGTTCTTCATTGTCGGCGGCGGCATGCAGGCGATCCAGATGTCGATGCAGATGATTGCCGGCGATGGCGCCGAAGTCGTCGTGCCGACGCCGGCGTGGCCGAATTTCCGCGGCGCAATCGAGACCACGGGCGCAAAGTGCGTCACCGTGCCGATGAGCTTCGGCGCCAAGGGCTGGATGCTCGACCTGGACGCCGTCTTCCGCGCGTGCGGACCGAAGACCAAGGCGATCGTCATCAACTCCCCGGCCAATCCGACCGGCTGGACTGCGACGATGGACGAACTGAAGGCGCTGCTGACATTCGCACGCTCGAAGAACCTCTGGATCGTCGCCGACGAGATCTACAATCGCTTCTATTTCGAAGGCGACGTCGCGCCGAGCCTCCAGACGCTGATCGAACCGGATGATCGCGTCCTCTTCGCACAAACCTTCTCGAAGAACTGGGCCATGACCGGCTGGCGCATCGGCTGGCTGCAGGCGCCAGCGGCACTCGGTCAGGTGATCGAGAACCTGATCCAGTACAACAGCTCCGGCGTTGCCCAATTCATGCAGCGCGGCGCGGTCGCGGCGATCGAGGACGGCGAGCCATTCGTGAAAGAGATGATCACCCGCGCCCGCCAGGGCCGCGAGATCGTCACCAAGGCGCTCGCGCCGATGAACACCGCACGGTTCGTGGCGCCAGCCGGTGCGTTCTACGCCTTCTTCGGCATCGAAGGCATGAAGGACTCACTTAAAGCCGCCATCCAGCTCGTCGACGAAGCCAACATCGGCTTGGCCCCGGGCACTGCTTTCGGCGACGGCGGCGACGACTATTTCCGCCTCTGCTTCCTGCGCAATCCCGAGCAAGTGGCAGAAGCGATGAAGCGGCTCACCACTTGGCTCGAGAAGCGTTGAACGGCAGAGAACGGCGGACGACGCAGATGACCCCTGACGCCCTACTGAAGCGCTACGCCGCCCTCGCTACACCGACGCTTGCTAACGCACTCGACGACGTCGCCTTCGCCGGCATCATGAGCGGCATCGGACAAGTCGTGCCCGGCACGCGCGCTGTTGGCCGCGCCGTCACCATCAGGCAAGTGACCGGCAGCCGCGGCGACTTCACGTCGGAAGATTTCAAGGTCGGCCATATGATCGACGCGGCAGGACCGGGCCAAGTGATCGTCGTCGACAATGCAGGACACGAGGTCTCGACCTGGGGCGGCCTCGCCACGTTCGCAGCGAAGACAAAGGGCATCGCGGGTCTCGTCTGCGATGGCGGCGTGCGCGACAAGGAAGAGATGCTCGACCACCGCTTCCCCGTTTTCACCCGTCACATGACGCCGCTCACGGGACGCACGCGCTTGAAGATCGCGGCGATCGGCGAGCCGATCTCCTGCGGCGGCGTCCGCGTGCGCAATGGCGACATCATCGTTGCCGACGGCTCGGGCGTCGTCTGCATTCCGGCCGAGCACGCCGAGAAGGTCGCGGACCTCGCGGAGCGCTACGCAGCCGACGACGAAGCAGCCCAAGCCGAAATCGCCAAGGGCCTCTCGTTCCGCGAGGCGATGGCGAAGTTCAAGCGTATCTAACTCGCTCAACAAGACGCATGCAGATAATCACGCATCGTCATTAACTGAGATTTTAGGTTCGCCGCGTAAACTTCATTGTCGTTTGGGGGGGCGCGCGCAATGCCAAGTATTCCAACGCCATTGAAGGTTCTTGGCGGAACCGTTGTAGCCCTGGGCTTTACCTTTGTGGGCATGCCGATGCTTCTGATCGGCGGCGCGGGGAGTGTGGCTATGCCATGGTCCTCCCGCGGCTCCTCCAGCCCTCCCTCAATTGCAGATATCCTCACCCCCGCCAACGCCAAGCGGGAAACACGGTTGTCTGCAGCCGACCGTAAGCGAGCGATCGCCCACTGCATGGCCACGTTCCGAAAGGAAACCAAGCCCGGGATGGTCGATCCAGCGAATATCGAGAACTTTCGTCGCAGCATTGCCGAAAGGGCAGCAGACCGCTGCGATTGCATGGTCGAGGCAATAGAAGACAGGACCAGCACGCTGGAGTTCGTCATGGCGATGTCGACGAACTTCAACGTCGCAAAGGACTTGAACCTCGCGCAGATGTCCGTGGGAGAACTGGACAATCAGCGCGCCATGAAAGAACCCGCCAGCAAGTTCGGGATCGTCGACCGCGACTACAACATGTCAGAATTTCGGGCGACAAAAGCCCTCGTCGACGCGGTCAAAACCTGCCATCAGAAATGACTGGCTGAACGACCGCCATGAACCAACATCAGCTTCTATCCGCTTTCACATTGATGCTTATGGCCGGCATCGCCCTGTTCTGGGTTCTCGTCGATCCACGACGCCCGGCAGCCGCTCGGGCAGCGGACCTCACGACGCTCACAATCCTTTCCGCAGCGAATGCAAATCGTCCTGTCTCCCTGGCCGGTGAAGGGCAAAAGCTGGCTCATCGGCAGTGTGTCGCAGCCTTCAACAATCAAGAAGAGGACGGAATTCTTCATTTCGGTAAGCCGGAAGACATCGCCCGCAACCTGGCAGAGTTCGCGGCCGCGTCATGCACCTGCCTTGTCGAACAACTCGCAGAAAGAACAACCACCTTCGAGTTTGTGCTCGCCATGGCGATGGAGTTCTCGTTCGCTAGAAGAACCGACTATGCGAGGTTCAATGGCGGAAGCGACAAGAGCCGGGAGCGGGTTTATCCGGCGGCGGTCAAGCTTGGACTGTCGGCCAAGGATTTCGACGCAGCCGGTCTCCGTGCAGCCGACGCGGTCATGGAAGCCGGCAGCGCGTGCATGCGACGGTCAAAGTAACGTTCCTGGCGACATCATCGTTGCCGACGGCTCGGGCGTCGTCTGCATCCCCGCCGAACACGCCGAAAAGGTCGCGGACCTTGCGGAACGCTACGCGGCCGACGACGAGGCAGCCCAAACCGAAATCGCCAAGGGCCTCTCGTTCCGCGACGCGATGGCGAAGTTCAAACGTATCTGACAATCGCGAATGGCACGACCGCCCCGTTGGGGCTGATCTCGGCCAACGCAACCGAGCGCCCTCTTCGCAGGATGCATGGCGATCATTTCAGCAGCGCCAAACAGTCGGCGGCGCTGATCTGTGCGAGATACTTTCGGAAGCGCGACGAGTCCGTCTCATACGTGCCGCTGCCGAGGTAGACGGTGTTCGTCATACCGAGGAGAGCCATGTCCTCTGTAGAAAAACCCCACCCCTTGCGCTCCTTAAAGCCGAACCGCTTCTCCAGTTCGTCACCGACGGCGCAGACTGCAAAGGCGTCGTTCAAACCCAACTGCGCGTAGAATTGAGTCTCGTCTACTTGAGTGACTTTCAAGGAATCGGAGATCTCCCGATAGAAGACAGCCTGTTGCTCGGCTGACAATTCCTTGGGAACAAACCGGCGCAGTTCATCGGCGAGGCTCACGCCCCGTCGCGCGGCCAACACGGCGAATTGCCGCTCGTTGCCATGCCATCCGACAAAGGCATCGGTGCGGATCACCCGGGCACGTCCGGCGGGAAAGATGTAGTCGGCGCAGGATGAAAAGCAGATGGCATCGACTTCGACCACCAGGCCCATGCTCCAGACCCAGCGACCGACGTGTCGGCCAGCGACCGTGTCTCCGCCGCCGGAGCTGATTACAAGACGGGTGACCTGGCCTCGCGCGAGACCGGCCACAGCTGCATCGAACGCCGCAGAACTCGCCTTGGACAGATTGCCTGTGTAATAAACCGTGTCGCCCACGACGCGGACCTCGGCAGGCTCGGCCTTGGCGCGCTTGATATCCGGTGGGTCGTCTGCCGCAGTTGCTGAAGTAGTCGTCCAACCTGCCAGCACGAAAACGATCGCTGCGATCAGCACCGCAAGGTAGCTGCATGACCCAGGCATATGCTTTCCGACCATAAGTTCACCGTCCGTCGTTTAATTGGCGCCACAGCACCCGGGCAACGGCATCGCTTGCGGGAACCTCGGAAGCCGAGGCTAAACGTGAGCGGAGCCAGCATGTAAAGGACAAGAAAAGGTCCAGACAGACATCGCTTTGCACCGGATTTGCCCCAGCCGAAATCGCCAAGGGCCCCTCCTTCCGCGAAACGATGGCAAGGTTCAAACGGATTTGAAATTCCAAGATCGCACCTTGCCTCCATGCGACAGATGCGCGCTCCACCGTCGTAGCTGCACTCATCTTGATCCAAAGCAAACCATCACCAGCGTGACCCCATATTCTGCGTATGCATTAGCGCAGAGGAGCTTCGCGATGAAGAAAATCAAGTCCTATCAGATGCCTAGAGCGCAAATCGCCCGTCAGCTGCTGCTGGGTGGCTTGGCGTTGGCAGCAACCGCCGGGATGGCCGAAGCGCAAGGCTGCGTGGCAGGCGCGGCAGCGACGCAGCAAAAATCGAAAGGCTCTTCCGGCTCGTCGAGCGGAAGCGCCGCAGGTCAACGCTATCAGCAATACAATACGCCGTCGGCGAAGGTGCAGAGCGTCATTTCCAAAAGCCCAGGCTGCGTCATGGGCGCGGCACCCTATAGCGGTGGCTCCGGTTCCAAATCCAAGTCGGGCAGTTCGGGTAGCACGTCCGGTTCCGCGCCGAAGACCAAAACGAAGAGCAAGACGCAATAACGCCGGTATCGAGACGAACGCCTGATGAAATCAGCTGCAATCGATGCAATCAGGCATGACGTGTTGGGGTGGGTGGCGCCTGAGCAGCTCACCCCGCACGTGGCCAGCGACATGGAAGACTACCTTCGCGACTTCGAAATCGCGCTGCGCGAAAACGACGTCAGAGCACTATTGCGAGCGACGGCACGCGTTCACGCCCATATCACCAGCCTGATCGACGATGACGCCGCAGAACTGGCGTGCGACCGCCTGCAACAACTCATTTCAACAGCGATCAAGTCGACTGCTGAACCGCTCGAGACCAGAACCATCTTCTTCGTTTGGATCGGTTCTATAACTGACGCAGCACTGCGGACGATTGCCATTTGGCAGAAGGCGAACCCGGCCTATCGCGTTCAACTGTGGTTCGACAGCAATTGTCTGCTCGCCGGACACTACATGCGGCTGCTCAAAGATAGAGCCGCCTTGGGCCTCGCGACCAACGACGATCTGATCCAATTCCAGAACGAGGTCTATGCCGGCATTCAATCGCGCATGGCGGATGGCAGCAGCTTCGACACGGCACTTATAGAATTCTTCGGCAAGGTGCGTGATGGGAGCATCGCCCGGAGACTGCGGAGCGAACTGGAAACCGTGAAGCAACGCTATGCCGACATTGCTGCCCGGATCGAACTTTGCGACGTCCAGGATCATGCAGCCGGGATCATGGATCCGGAGTTTCGTCGCTATTATCTTCGCGAAATTGCACTTCGCGCAAACCTGGCTGCCGCGAGCGACATCCTGCGCTTGCATGTGCTGCATCACTTCGGCGGCATGTATGTCGACGGCGATACGCTGCCGAGCCTGCGGCACATTTTCCCGCGCACCGAACAGCACTGCCGTGAGAACGGCATCGCATTCGGGTTCATCGATGTTCTGAAATCGGAACGGTATCTCGAAAAAATCGCGCCGTTGATCGATATCGAGGTGGCAGACGGCGGGGCAACACAAGCGCGGCGCGCGGACATGCGCGAAATCATCACGTACATGCAGCAGAACTTCGCGGAAGTCGCCGCACTCATCGAGGCAGAGGCAACGCAAATATCGGCCGAGACAGCGTTCAAACCGTTGGACGACATTCGCCTTTGCCGTGATGGCCTGCTGCTGAGCGGCGATCCGCACGCGAAGTACGGCTTCAACAACAACGTTCTGATTGCCAACCCGCGTTCCCGGACCGTCCGGATGATCCTACGGGAAATGCGCCGCCGCTATCGCCACCTGGAACGCAGCGGCGCGCTCGGCATCGCGGCGCAAAGCAAGATCCCCGACGACGGCTCATACGACGGCCGCTTGCTGAACTACCGCTACGACGCAATGGACGATCAGCCCAATGTGACAGTGATACTCTCCGGCCCTGGCATGATCTTCGAAGTGTTGATGGGAATTGGCTTCAGCCTATTGAAGCTGGACGATGAGGTGCAGCCAACCTCGCTGGCCTATGCCCTGTATTCGCCGAAAATCGGCATCACCTTCATGGACCAGACATTTTACACCTACGACCATTCGCAATCCTCATGGATGAGAGGGCCGGAAGGCGCTTTGCTGGTCTGATCGGGCGGAGTTCACTCTGCGTTCTAGATTTCCGGATGACATCTCGCGGCCGAAGGCGGTTTGCTATAGACGTGGCGACGACCCAACGATTCCGAGCGACAAGACCGAACGATGGCAGCCTCTCCTCCCCCCCGCGGCAGCATTCAGTACATCGTCGAAGGCGGCCGAAAGCTGTCCGGTTCGATCGAACCCGGCGGCAACAAGAACGCGGCCTTGCCGATCGTCGCCGCGGCCTTGCTGACGGACCAGACGGTCACGCTCGACAACGTGCCGCGCATCCGCGACATCGAGGTACTCGTCGATCTCTGCCTCTCCGTTGGCGCTGAAGCGGCCTGGACGGGGCCGAACCAGCTGGTCATCACAGCCAAGACCATCCGCGCCGTCGATCTCGATCCAGATCTGTGCGCCAAGATCCGCGCCTCGATCCTGCTCGCAGGCCCGCTGCTGGCACGTTGCGGTGAGGTCACGCTACCGCCACCCGGCGGCGACGTGATTGGCCGCCGCCGCGTCGACACCCACTTCCTCGCCTTCCAGCAGCTCGGCGCGAAGGTCTCGGCCGACCAGAACTACAGCTTCAGCGCCACAAAGCTCAAAGGCGCCGACGTCTTCCTCGACGAACCGAGCGTAACCGCGACCGAAAACGCGCTGATGGCCGCCGTCTGTGCCGAGGGCACTACGGTGCTACGAAACGCAGCATCCGAGCCACACGTCCAGGACCTCGCCAACTTCCTCGTTGCCATCGGCGCCTCGATCGACGGCATCGGCACCAACACCATGACGATCCACGGCGGCAAGGCCCTGCACGGCGCGCGCCATCGCATCGGCCCCGATCACATCGAAGTCGGCTCGCTGATCGGTCTCGCCGCGGTGACGAAATCGAAGCTGACGATCAAGAACGCGGGCGTCGAATACCTGCGCTCGACGCTGATGAACTTCGAACGCCTCGGCATCGTCGCGCATGCCATCGGCGACGACCTGATCGTCCCGGCCGAACAGTCACGCCGCATCAAGGAGGATTTGGGCGGTCACATCCCGAAGATCGAGGACCAGCCCTGGCCAGCGTTTCCCGCTGACCTGATGTCGATCGCCATCGTGACCGCGACGCAGTGCGACGGCGTCATCCTGATGTTCGAGAAGATGTTCGAGAGCCGGATGTTCTTCGTCGACAAGCTGATCACCATGGGTGCGCGCATAGTGCTCTGCGATCCTCACCGCGCCATCATCGCGGGCCCCTCGCGCATGCGCGCCGCCCGCGTCGAAAGCCCGGATATCCGCGCCGGCATGGCGATGCTGCTCGCCGCCATGTGCGCGGAAGGCACGAGCACGATCAACAACGCCCAACAGATCGAACGCGGCTACGAGCGCATCGACGAGCGCCTGAACGCGCTCGGCGCCAACATCAAGCGAATTCCCGAGAGGGCGTGACGGCGAGCCGCCGCCCCTATCGGCAGACGTCAACGGGTGGCCGGAGACTGATAATCGTCAGCCATGATCGGCGTGCCGCAGAAGAAGCCCTGCATGTAGTCGATACCGGCTTCTTTCAGAAGATCGACCGTCTTCTGGTCCTGCACCCACTCGGCGACCGTCTCCATGCCGAACGTCGTCGCGAGATCGCGTAGCGCCCGGATGAACACGATGTCGTGCGGATCGGACGCGAGGTTCTTGATGAACGCGCCATCGATTTTGACCATGTCGACATCGAGCAGCTTCAGGTTCCGGAAGCTCGTATAGCCCGCGCCGAAGTCGTCGATTGCGACCTTGCAGCCGAGTTCCTTGAGGGTGTCGACGAACGCGATGGTCTGGTCGATATCGTTGATGGCAGCCGTCTCGGTGATCTCGATGATCAGCCGCGACGTCATCGCCGCACGCCCGCCGGTCATGCGATGCAACGCGACCAGCCAATCGTGATTGCTGGTCGTATGCCCTGATACGTTGAGCGCCAGCGACAACTCCGGATACTTCTTGAGCAGCTTGGTCGTGAGCTCGAGCGTTCGCAAATCGATGAGACGCGATAGCCCGAGTTGCTCGGCAACCGGGATGAACTCGCCCGCCGACGTGATCGAACCATCCGGTTTCTCGAGGCGGAGCAGGCACTCGTGATGCTTGGTCTCGCCGGTCTTGAGCGATACGATCGGCTGCAGTGCGAGCAGCATGCGGTTCTCGTCGAGCGCCGCCTGAACCTCATCCGCGACGCTGATATTGCGGCGGCGAACCGTTTCCTGGTTGGGGCTCGGCTCGTAGCTCATGAAGCAATCGAACCGCTTTTGCTTGGCGCGGTCGAGCGCGGTCAGCGCGTTGCTGAGCGCCTGCTGAACGTTGTTGGCTTGGTCCGGCACGAGCACACCGCCGATCGAAACCGTCGCCGACAACGGGCAAGCCGATGTTGCAACGGTCGCGTCGCGGACGGCCTTCATGAAGCGATCGGCCGCCGTGCGCATCGCGCCCGGCCCGCAATCGTTCAAAATGATGCCGAACTTGTTCGACGAATAGCGGCCGATGGTATCGCCGCCTCTGAGTTTCGTGCGGATCGTCCGCGCGACGGCCGAAAGCACCTCGTCGCCGACGTTGAACCCGAACGTCTCGTTGATGAGCGCGAGGTTATTGACCGCGACCATCATGAATGCGCACGGCTGGCGCGTGCGCTGCGAGCGCAGCACGATCGCCTCGAGCGCTTCCGAGAGACGGATGCGGTTGAGCTGGCCCGTAAGCTCGTCGTGGTCCGAGCGATAGAGCAGGCGCTGCTCTTCCTGATAACGCTCGTTGATGACGCGAATGACACCGCGCGCCCGCACGGGCTTGCCGTCGGCGCCGGGCCACCAGCGGCCATGATCCTCGAGCCACAGCGAGCTGTCGCTGCGGCGGCCTTCCGGCGTGAACCTGTATTGCACCCGGTACGGGGTGCCGCTCGTGGAGCTGATCGCCGTGGCACCAGCGATGGCCGCATGCCGGCGCGCAATGTGCTCCGGCGCGATCAGGAATTGAAAAGCATTGCCGGTTTCGATGTCCTTGCCGGAGTAGACACCGAGAACTTTCGCGGCGTTGTGCTCCCAACTGATCGAGTCGGTCGCGATATCCCAGAGATACGCGGTCTCCTGTACCGCCGAGAGAATACCGACAAGGTCGAGCGTATCACTCTCCACCGGCACTCCCGCACTCCCATGTGCGACGATCTTCTCGGCCGTCCCGTTCCATGTGGGCTCGTCCCAAGCCTCACTTGCCGGTGAAGTGCCGACCGCGGCTGCATCCTGCGAAGCTGTCACGATCTAAGGTTCCGCCCTGCAAACTCGAACAAATCTGGAAATGGCTCAACCACCCACGCGGGTCTTAAGCGCCTCCCGACAACCGGAATCCTACGGAGAAAACGCTAACAAGCATTAAACTGTAGAGGTTTTGCAGGAACTTGCCGCGGCCTGAGCCATAAAACGTGCGCCGACCTTCGCCCGGCCGGTGCGTATTTCAACAGCTGTTCATCCCGCAAACACCATACTTGCAACAGCAAGGGATATCCTTATCCAAGGATTGTCGACGATAGCGCTTGGAGGCGACCGATGCGGAGAATTGCAGTAACCATCCTGGCACTTGGCCTGGGGCTCTCTTGGGCACCGCGCCAAGCCGAGGCGTTCAACTGCCAGATTCCGGCACTTGTGAACCCCGCCAAGAAGACGGTCTGCGCCACGCCGTTGCTACGCGCCATCGACGACAAGGAAGAGAGCGAATTCAAATCGGTGCAAGCAGGCATGGCGCTCGATGCCCGCCGGACCATTCAGCGCGACCGCCGCACCTTCATCGCGACGCGTGACGGCTGCGAAACCGACCAGCGCTGCCTGGAAGCAACCTACCGCGCCCAGACCCGCCTCTACACCCGCCTGGCACGCTGCAAGATCAGCCGCGCCAATCAAACGTTCTGCGTCACGACGACGATCACCAAGCATCGCCAAGAGTTGCACAACTCACTGTGATGTGGCCTGTCTTCCGTCCACGAACGGCGGCGGGAGACTTGTATGACGGACGCGGAAATTCGCGCATTTCTGGCTGATCCCAGTCACGCTCCGCCCTGCTCCATCCTGCTCGGGTTCGAGATGCTCGACTTCTCGGCCGACCAGGGCTGGGCGGAAATGGCATTTACGCCGAAGCCGTCCTTCGCCAACCCTTTGGCGACGGTGCAAGGCGGCTTCGTCGCCGCCATGCTCGATGGCGCCATGGGCCTCGCCGGTTCCATCGCCGTCCGCTTCGAGAAGGTCGTGCCGACGTTGCAACTCAACGTCGTCTTCGTGAACCCAACCCCGGTCGAACGGCTGATCGCCCGCGGCGAGGTCGTCCGCCTCGGCAAGAACACGACGCTGCTGTCGGGGTGGCTGAAACGCGAGGATGGCACGTTGCTGGCGACGGCAACGGCATCCGCCGCCGTCAGGCCGTTCCCGCGCGAAAGCCGCTTGCGATCCGGCAGTTGAGGTGGATTGATGCGGATTGAGACTTGAACCGAGCGCAGGGCTGCTGATACTCGGCCCATGACAAACGCAAGCACCGCCATCCTCACCGTCGACCTGCCCGGTATCCCGAAGATCCGCAGCGGCAAGGTCCGCGAACTCTTCGACCTCGGCGACAGCTACTTGATGGTCGCGACCGACCGCATCTCGGCGTTCGATGTGATCATGCCGAACGGCATTCCCCGCAAAGGCGAGGTCCTCACGCAGATCTCGCACTTCTGGTTCGAGAAATTCGCCTCGATCGTCCCCAATCATCTGCTGGCCAAGGCGGGCGATCCATTGCCGGCGGCTTTGCAGCCCTATGCCGCGACGATCGCCCGGCGCAGCATGATCGTGAAGAAAGCGAAGCCGCTCGCCGTCGAGTGCATCGTCCGTGGCTACGTCGCGGGCTCCGGCTGGAAGGACTATCAACGCACCGGCGCCATCGGCGGCATCACGTTGCCGGCGGGATTGAAGGAATCCGCCGAACTGCCCGAGCCGATTTTTACGCCGTCGACCAAGGCGGAGGTCGGCCACGATGAAACCATCTCATTCGCAGAGGCAGAGAAGATCCTCGGGCCTGCAGTCGCAAAAGAGGCACGCGACTTGAGCCTCAAGATCTACGCGGCCGCACGCGCCTACGCGCGCGAACGCGGCATCATCATCGCCGACACCAAGTTCGAATTCGGCGAATTCGAAGGCAAGCTGATCCTGATCGATGAGGTCCTCACCCCGGATTCATCGCGCTTCTGGCCGGCTGATAAATATGAACCCGGCAAGAGCCAGCCGAGCTTCGACAAGCAGTTTGTACGCGACTATCTGGAGACGCTCGACTGGAACAAGACGCCACCTGGGCCGCACCTGCCGGACGACGTCGTAGCCAAGACGGCCGCGAATTATCTCGAAGCCTACGAGCGGCTCACCGGCCGCAAGCTTTGAACCGAGCGACGCGGCGCTTCGGGAAGCGCTAACGGACGCGCGAGCAAAGGCCCGTCCTCACCTTGCGTTCCCGGCGATCGAGCGTGCGAGATCAGCCGGGATCACGTGGGCGCGCTTGTCCGCAGCTATCCTCAAACCCTCGCCGACGCGGCCCCGGCTCGCAGCACATCGCTTCGCATGCACCTTGGCCGGGGAAGCATGTGGAGGGAAATATGGACGCGCGGTCCCAGCCGGGATTGCAGAAAGAAGGAGCCCGGCTAAAGGAAAAATGCGGAGGGTGCTTCAGCGCGACAGCACCTTGTCGGCGAAGGCAAACAACTTCTCGATCCGCGACTTCGGATCGGATGCGGCGGGGGCAGCCTGCGGTGACGCCGTCGTCGCATCGCGGCGGGCGCGCGGCGGCAGATACTTGTTGACCGGCTTGTAGCCCATGGCCGGCAAGAGATCGTAGCCTCCGCGCTCAGCCACCAGCTGTGAAACGGCGCTGGCTGGATCACCCAAGTCGCCGTAATGGCGCGCACCCGTGGGACAGGCGCGCACACAAGCCGGAATACGGTCCGCCTCGGGCAGATGATCGTTGTAGATCCGGTCGACACACAGCGTGCACTTCTTCATCACGCCGTCGGCGTAGTCGTACTCGCGCGCGCCATAGGGGCACGCCCACGAGCAGAGTTTGCAGCCGATGCAGGTATCGGGGTTGACGAGCACGATGCCGTCCTCGGCGCGCTTGTAGCTGGCCCCGGTCGGGCAAACGGTGACACACGCCGGCGTCTCGCAGTGCAGGCAAGATCGCGGAAAATGCACAGTGCGCGAGGTGGCGCCTTCGCCCGCCTCGTAGCCATGAACACGATTGAGCCAAGCCCCGTGCGGATCGGCACCATAGGGGTCCATGTCGGAGAGCGGCGCGGAGTAGCCGCCGGTGTTCCACTCCTTGCAGCTCGTCGCGCAAGCTTGACAGCCGACGCAGGTATCGAGGTCGATGACGAGGCCGAGCTTCTTGGCCGTGGTCTGAGGCAATGCCGTCATGAAAGTCGCCGCTTCCGGGATCGTCGATTACTGGCCACGCGCGATATCGGCCGCCGAGCCGAGATCCGCCATGAACTTGGTTGGCATATTCTTGGCGGCGGCACAATCATTGCCCTTGAGGCGCGCATAATAAGCCGGAAGATCGCCGCGGAACGCCGGGCCGAGCGACCGCTTTCCAATCCCGACGGCGACCGCACCGTTGGACCATAGCGCCCGGCACGCAAGCCGCACGAGGCCGTCGGTCAGCCGCAGCTTGTAGCCGTCGCCCGACGACGTGCTCTGGCCCTGAAGCTCGCGCCATTTCGCGGCATCCGGCGTCTCCGACCAGCCCACCCCCGCCTTGCCGGAGAGCAAGGGAGCAAGCCCCTCATCCAGCTTCGATTTAAGGCGCTCGTCAGCAATGCGATCGATCAGCGAGCGGATACTGCCGATATCGAGATTATCCGGCGAACGCAGGGCTAGCTGTTGCAGGTCGGCGAGGCCCTGCGTATCGGGCATCGGCGGCGCCGAACGCCAGACCAGCGCCCCCCGAAGATCCGCCGTCGCAACCCGTGCCCCCGTCATGTCGGTGTTGAACAGCCGTGCGCTCTGCAGGTCGGCCCCCTCGAGATCGGCGTCTCTGAGGATCGCGCCCTCGAGCCGCGCATGCGACAGCACCGCGCCCTGCATCCCAGCGCTGGTGAAATCGGCGAGCATCAAACGCGCACTGGTGAGATCGGCGCCCTGCAGCGACGCTGTCAGGAAATTGCCGCCGTAGAGCGTGACGCCGCCGGAGAGGTCGGCGCGTTCGAGATGCGCCGAGGAAAAATCCGCGCCGCCGAGTTGCGCGTGCGGCATTTCTGCCCCGCTGAGAATGGCAAACGCGAAGTTCGCTCCCCGGCCGTCGATGCCGGCCATCTTGGCTTCATTCAAGCGTGCCCGCGCGAAGTTGGCGAAGCGCGCATCGGTGCACTTGCCGCCGACGCGATCCTCGCGCAGCAGCAGGCTATCGAGATCGGCGCACCCCATGAAAACGTTGCGCATATCCGCACTGACGAAGCTGGCGCCTTCAAGGTCCGCCCCCGTGAAGTCGGCCTGATGCAGGTCGGTGCGATCGAGCCGGGCATACCGGAGATCGCGTCCCCGCAAATTGAGGCTCGCTTCACCCGGCTGCACAGAGTTGTCAGGCACGAGATCGAGATCGGTGACGACGAGATTGCGGTAGAAGAGCCCGAACAGCGACCCATCGGGAGAGGGACGCAGGAACGGCACCACGAAACCGATCACCGAACCGGACTCGGCACGCTGCGCGAACGCCGGCGTCGTCCGGCCCCGCACGATGTCCGTGATCCGATCGAGACGCTCGCCGGGGATCGTCGCGATGAACAGCGAGAACAGGCCGACGAAAACGAGCAGGATCGCCGTCATGATCGTCGTGCCGGGATGCGAACGCACCGTCCGGTGGAATGTCGCGTAATAGGATCGCTCCGACCGCGCGAGAAACGTACCGATGGTGCACAGCAGCGCGATGTCGGCGATGAGCGCGATCCGATGCGCCGTCGTGATCGTCACGTCGTGATACGGCAGGAACACAACCTGTATGTAGAGCAGGATCAGCACCGGCAGGAAGACCACCGTCAGCCAGACCATCCCGTGCAGAAACGTACTCATGACGCGCGACCGGTCCGGCCCCGCGATCGCCTGCACGAAAAAGTAGTTGTCGAGTTCGAGCCGCAGCGGATGCGAGCGCCGCTCCGTCGTCTCGAGCAGGCGGATCGCCATATCGAATTCGAGCGCCTTGCGCGCGAGCAGAACCATCTGCGCGACGACGCCAGCATGGAACAGCACCAGAATAATGGGCGCAAAGAAGAAGAACCGCGCGAGATCGATTTTGACCTGCAGGATCGGCAGGTCGATGCCGTTGCCGAGCAACAGGTCCTTGTGCGTCACACCGGCCGCTGTGATGAGCAGATAACTCATCACACCAAGAAACAGCAGCCACGCCGTATTGACCGTGTCCGACGCATCGTTGACAGCTTCGAGCAGACTATAAGGATTGACCGGGCTTTCAGCCTCCGGCGACAGCATCGCCTCATCGGACATCCGCGCCCCTCCCCCACCGCAACTGTGTTACAAACCGGTCGACCATAGCCCAGAAAATGCGGCCAATGTAGAGCGCGCAACATGAACGGCGCCTGCCCGGTTAACGCAAGAGCCGATCAGCCCGGCCATTGACCGGTTTGGCGCAGCGCCTCGCCAAGAACAAAGGCGCCGGCAACAGCGATATTGAGGGAACGCAGCCCCTCGCGCATCGGGATCTTCACACGCGCCTCGACGGTTGCGTGCACCGCGTCGGGGACACCGGCGCTCTCGCGGCCGAGCATCAACGTATCGTTCGCCTCGAAGCAAAATTCAGCATGCGTCAGCTCAGCCCTGGTCGTCAGCAGGACGAGCCGCCGTCCGGCAAGCCTGACCGCGCCTCGGAATGCCTCCCAGTCGGCATGACGGACGAGATCGACATGGTCGAGGTAGTCGAGGCCGGCCCGCCTGAGCGACCGGTCGGTCATGTCGAAGCCGGCCGGCAAAATGACGTCGACACCGACACCAAGGCACGCGGCCATGCGGAGGATCGTGCCCGTGTTCTGCGGGATATCGGGTTGATAGAGCGCCAGCCTGAGACGCCCAGCGGCGTCCGTCATCGGCTTGCTTCCTGAAAGATACCACGCTGATATAAAAGCTCACCCAAGAGCGGATGCTCGATCGAAAGGGTGAACGCGAAGCGCCCCTTTCCAAGCTCCGCATGCGTGACGGTAAGAGCCCCAGGGGCCAGCCAGCGCGGCAGCCACATCCGAAACCCGGCAATCGTTGCAAAGTAGGCGTCGCTCTCGAACACCAGCACGCCGTCGCGCACGAGAACGCGCAGCGCCATGCCGATCCCCGCGCCGACGTGTTCCTCGAGCCCGGTCGGCCCTT
The DNA here is from genome assembly GCA_033812735.1 of Hyphomicrobiaceae bacterium. GTDB lineage: Bacteria > Pseudomonadota > Alphaproteobacteria > Rhizobiales > Hyphomicrobiaceae > JABFRJ01. The sequence goes on from JAPXTA010000030.1 coordinate 33,551, forward strand.
GGAAGCGCTTGGCCGAATTGATCACCTGAGGGAAGCCTTTGCGATTGACGTAGAGGCGGGTCCAGACCTGCCCGCCCTTCACACCGTCTTCGGTGACGGTCACGACACCGGGCACACCGAGTTGCACCGACGTCGGCAGCGGCGCGCCGATCACCCGCGCGAGTTGCGCGAGCAGAAAACCAGCGCGGCTCATGCGCATTTCGACGATTTCGCCAGCATAGACGACGCTGTCGCCCGGCCCGACGCGCTTCGAGAACCGCTGCCGCACCGGCACTGGCAGCGCTTGCCACTCCTCGTCATTCAGAAGCTTGCGGAAGCGGAGATCGCCGAGCTTGTCGCCGCCGCTCCGGGCGGCGGGCTCCACGACAGACGCTGCAACATCAAGCGGCATGACACGCCTCTTTCCCTCGACCTTACTTGCGCCCCGGCAGGAACTTGATGATCTTCGCGCCAAGCTTCATCAGCATCACGAGCTTGTCTTTCGGAACAGCGCGCATCTGCCCGTACCAGGTGTCGACCATTTCGGTGAAGGCGAGCATGTCCTTCACCCGCCGCGCGGCCTTCGGATCGATCGACGTGTCGTTGTTGGCTTCACCGGCACACACCCGCAGCGCGGCCATCGCCGGATCAAACTCCCGCGCTTTCCGCCCCGCCGCGATCCGCGACACGATTTCCCAGATGTCGCCTTCCGCCTCGAAATGCTCGCGCCGGTCACCCTTCACCGGCACGCGGCGGATGAGGTCCCAGCCCATCAACTCGCGCAGCGACGTCGATACGTTCGAACGCGCGATGCCGAGAGTGGCGGCGATCTCCTCCGCCGTCAGCGGCCGCCCAGTCACATAGAGCAAGGCATGGATCTGACTGACGGAGCGGTTGACGCCCCAGGTCGATCCCATGTCACCCCACTGCAGCACGAACCGCTCGATGGCAGGCGGGAGGTTGACGGCTGCGGCGTCTGATATGTTTGTATTTTCTGTCATGACAGAAATATCAGATAGAACAGACTTTATGTCAAGACTGTCGATGACGGCCGGCGTTAACGCTTGCTCCGGGAAGGCATTGCGAAAAAACAACTTTTGCGTGCATTGTGGCGTTGTCTTCGACTGGGCCGGGATGATCTGCAGCGTCCAGACAGGGTTGAAGACCTGCGGGCACGGGCCGGATTTGGTCTTCGATGCGAAGACGGCGGCTCCCGGCGGACCACGGGTTGGTGAGACGGGCCACTACACGGGGATCGAGTGTCCCCTGAGCCCGAACTGACGGGCCCGGTCTCAGCCGCGTACCAACCGCAGGCGGTGCGCACGAAACGAGCCGCACCCTCCCTCCCTTATTCGCGGCTCGGAGTAGGTCCGCCGCCCCGGCCAATTTTGTTGGAGCGTGCCGACACGCGTTAACCGTATCGTGTCGCCTCTCCCCGTTGGCGGGGAGAGGGGTGTGCCCTGTCCTAATCCGGCAGAACCATCAGATCGGTGTCGTGAGGCTTCGCACCTGCCGCCGTGAGCATGGCGTGAACCTGTCCGCGATGATGCGTCTGGTGATTGAAGAAATGGGTGATGAGCAGCGCCCGCGGCTTGGTGATCTCGCGCTTCATCGCGCCGGAGTACCAGGTCAATTCCCCATCGAGATCCGATTGCCGCAGCGCATCGGCCCACGCGATGATCCGCTCGTCGAGCGCCGCGCGGGCGGCCTTAAGTGCCACCCAATCCGGAAACATGTGCGGGCTCTCGGGAATGCTTTTCGCGAGCGGCTTGAAACTGTCGTCGGCCGCGAACCGCGACATCCAGATGCCGTCACCGAACATCAGATGCGCGAGCGTCCCGTGGATCGAGCCGAAGAACGCGCCGCGCTCCTGCTTGCGCGCCGCATCGCTCAACGTATCGGCCGCCTCATAGAGATTGCGGTTCTGCCAGCGATTGTATCGCGCCATCGTCTGCGCGAATTGGGTCGTGATCATCTCAGCTGCTCCGCTTCTCGCGATCCTTCTTGTTCTGCGCCTCGATAGAATCGCGCGCAGCTTTCCATTGCTCGTTCGTCCAGCCGCGCAACTCGTAGAAGTTGCCGCCGGACGCCAGATAGCTGCCGCCATCCATCATGATCGACTGCCCGGTGAGCCAGTTGCAGCCATCAGACATCAGGAAGGTTGCAAGGTTCTGCAACTCCGACATCTCGCCCGTCCGCCCCATCGGATTGCGGCTCTTCGAGCGCGTGCCCGGCTCCTCCCCAGGATTGAGCCGCTTCGACATGCCCTCGGTCGGGATCTCGCCGGGGCCAATCGCATTGAGACGAATGCCATACCGCGCCCACTCCGTCGCAAGCGACATCGTCATGGTGTGGATCGCGCTCTTGCTCATCGCCGACGGCACCACGAACGGCGACCCGTTGAGCACCCACGTCACAATGATCGAGATCACCGAACGCATCGGATCGCCGGGTTGCCAGCCTTCCGCGATCCACCGTTTGCCGACCGCCTGCGTGACATAAAATGTACCATGCATGACGATGTTGGCGATGGCATCGAAACCGCGCGGCGAGAGCGCCTCCGTCGGCGAAATGAAATTGCCGGCCGCATTGTTGACGAGCCCCGTCAGCGGCTTTCGTGCAAAAATCTCACCGACCATCGCATCGACAGCGGCGCTATCGCGGATATCGACGCCATAGGCCGCGACCGTGCCGCCGTGCGCCTTCATCAATGCTTCCGCCGTGTCCTCGCACACGCCCTTGCGCCGCCCGCAGATCGAGATATCAGCGCCGAGCCGCAGGAACTGCTCCGCCATCGCCCGGCCAAGCCCCGTCCCCCCGCCCGTGATCAACACATGCTTCCCCGCGAGAATTTTCGGCGCGAACAGTGCGGTCATGGCAGCGGCTCCTCGACTGATGGCGCGAGAGGCTACACCCACCGCGCTCGCCAAGCCACACTGCCAGCCCGAGGCGACATGCTCCGCCCCCGCCGCTTTTCAGAACGCCCAGTCCGTGCTTGAACGGCTACACGCAGAGGGCGAACGCGGGACAGGGCAATGGCGAAGGGGATGAAGAGTGGCGGCCGAAGGACGACGGGCAAAGACATGCCAGCGGCCGACACTGCGATTGGAGAGTCACTGGCAGCACTTGAAGCCGCCGCCTATGCCGAAGCCGAAAAGGCCATCGCAGATGCGCAGCGCAGCGGCGCGACCGAACTGAAGATAGGCAATCCGCATCTTCGACGACTACCACCCAAGATCGCGCTCCTGACGTCACTGACGGGCCTGAGCCTCGCCGACACCGCCGTCGTTGACCTCGCTCCGCTGGCCAACCTCGCCTCGCTTCAGGAACTCCAGCTTTCCCAAACCGGCGTCACAGATCTAGCCCCTATCGCCGGCCTCACCTCGCTCCAGACCATCGAGCTCGACCACACTGGAGTCACCGATCTCGCCCCGCTCGCCGGCCTCACCGCCCTTGAGACCCTCTGGCTCGCCGACACCGCCGTCGCCGACCTTACCCCTCTCTCGGGCCACTCCGCCCTTCAATTACTGCAGCTCGCCGGTTCACGCGTTGACGACCTCACCCCGATCGCCGGAATCTCAAATATCTATGCGCTTTCGATCGACGGCACCGCCGTCACCGACCTCGCCCCAATCGCCGACCTCTCTAAACTACAGGTCCTCTTTCTATCTAATACCACAGTCTCCGACCTCTCCCCACTCGCTGGCCTCACCGACTTAGAGACCCTCTGGTTCGCTAAAACCCGTGTCGCCGACCTCACTCCGCTTGCCGGACTCACCGCCCTCCAGGACATCTCGCTCGCGGACACCACCATCACCGACCTCGCCCCAATCGCCGGTCTTCAGAGTCTGTGCGACGCGGTCACCTCCATGGAACGAAACCGCAAGAATTGGGGACTGGCTTTCGCAAACAGTGCGGTCGCAAAGCAGCGGCCTTTCGATTACCTCGCAGGAATTCGCAATCCCGCCCGCACGGTCGAGACGATCAACTATCTCCGTCGCCAGCAGAGCCTCGAAGAGTATTGGCCGAAGGGCTACGAGCGCCCCGTGGAGATTGTAGAATTTTGGAAGGGCTTCGAAGCGAAAAAGCAGGAGAATGAGAGCGACGAGAACGACGAGGCGGGCGACACCGACGCGCGAGAGCTCGAACAACGTCCGGCACCTGATGTCTTCACGGTCGTCGATGGCAAAATCGTCGGCCGCCCTTATCGCGGCGAAGGCGGCGGTCCCCGCGGCCCTGACCAACCTGAAATGGCGGCCGAGCTCCACACGGCCCTTCTTGAAAAGTTGAATGAAATTCGTGAGCCGTCACAGTCAGGCCAGCTACAAATGCCGGATCGGCTCAAACGGACATTGGAGCGACTTGCCGACGCTCTTGGAAACGTCGTCGGCGACGTGCGAGAGGGCTGGCTGGTCAGCGCGTCCCGTGCGCTTTCCGCCGACATATCCGCTTACGACACCGAAGCCGGTCGCCGCGAGTTGGTCGAAGGTTTCCTTGCCGCCTTCATCGACTTGAATGTCACCGTCGAGGATCTTAAGGCGTGCTATCCATCGATCGCTCGCCTGGAAGCGGCGCGCATCGCTCAGAACCTCGAAGTACCGCAAGTCGAAGCGGCGATGAAGGGTATGCGCGAGATAAGGGACGCCGCTGAGAAGGCGACCGAAATCGTTTCCGACAGTGCCAAGGAGTCGTTGGCGCGCGACGCCGACACCATCGCCGACTTCGACCGCGACGCGAATAATCCGGGCATATCGGAAGAACGCCAGACGACTGCGGTGGAAGGACGCAATCGCCTCGTCGCTTACAGCTTGCTGACCTATCGAAACTTCGCCGCGCAAGTGAAGAAGTTGGCGGCAACAGCGACACCATCAGACGAGACGCGCAAAGCGGTCGGTGATGCGGCACGCAGAGCGGGCACAGCAACCGCCGACTTCGGCAAGAAGACAGCCGATGAGATCAACCACTACGGCCCCGGACAGACAGGAGCAGTCGCCGTTGCAGGGGCACTCGGACTGCTCGCAAATGCCATTGCAGGTCCGGTGGCCGGCCTAGGCGTCTTCCTCCCCACCTTTCGAGAGCTGTCAAAACGCTCTGCACAAAAGGCAGACGATCGCGAAAAGAAGGGAGCTGCCCAAAAGCCCGCAAAAACAACAGAACCAAAGTCCAATCCAAAACCAAAGACGCCGAAGACTTGAGCCCCCACCATTGCCAAGCGCTCGCGTTCCGGCTCATGTTCCGCCGAACCAACACTCTGAGCTGATACGGCAGGCCCCATGGCAGAACTCGTCCAACTCGAACAGCGCGGCCACATCGCCATCGTGCGGTTGAACGATCCCGACACGCGCAACGCCATCTCCGACATCGCGATGGTCGATGCCATTGTCGCAGCATTCGAGCGGATCGATCGCGACACCGCAACACGCGCCGCGATCCTGACCGGCAACGGCAAGGCCTTCAGCTCTGGCGGCAACCTGAAGAAGATCGGCGTCGCAGGTGGCCTCGGCGGCGGCGCACCGCAATTGACGCGGCTCGAATACAAGCACGGCATCCAGCGCATTCCGCTGACGCTGCAAGCGATCGATATTCCCGTCATCGCCGCGGTGAATGGCCCGGCAACCGGTGCGGGTTGCGACCTCGCCTGCATGTGCGATATCCGCGTCGCCGCCGAAAGCGCGACATTCGCCGAGACGTTCGTAAAGCTCGGGCTCATCCCCGGTGACGGCGGCGCCTGGTTGTTGCAGCGCGTGATCGGCTATTCCCGCGCGGCGGAATTGACGTTCACCGGCGAGACCATCGACGCCGCCAAAGCGCTCGCCTGGGGCCTGGTCTCGGAGGTCGTGCCGGACGCACAACTGATGGACCGCGCCATCGCCCTCGCCGAACGCATCGCCGCCAATCCGCCGCACGCGGTCCGCATGGCTAAGCGCCTGATGGTCCAGGCCCGCACCGCGACGCTCGACAACACGCTCGAACAATCCGCCGCCATGCAGGCCATCGTCCAAACGACCGCCGACCACCGCGAAGCCGTCTCGGCCTTCCGCGAAAAGCGCAAGCCGTCCTTCAAGGGCGAGTGAACAGCACGTTTAGTCTCACGTCGTGTTGCTCCGCGACTGGAAGAGGTGATACCGAGACGGCGGAAACCTAGTCGATCGAACCGGGACAGCTCCCATGCACTTCGCCCTGACGGAAGAACAGACGGCCATTCAGGAAATGGCGCTCAACTTCGCCAAGGAGCGGCTCGCCCCGCATGCCCTCGAATGGGACGAGAAGGGCCACTTCCCCGTCGACGTCATCCGCGAGACGGCAGCGCTCGGCATGGCCGCCATCTACGTGCCCGCCGAAAAGGGCGGCTCGGGCCTCTCGCGGCTCGACGGCGCACTGATCATGGAAGCGCTCGCCTACGGCTGCCCGGCCATCTCGGCCTACATCTCGATCCACAACATGGTCGCCTGGATGCTCGGCAAATACGGCACCGAAAAGCAGATCGCCGACTGGATGCCGAAACTCACCAGCATGGAATGGCTGGCGTCCTACTGCCTGACGGAACCGGGCGCAGGCTCCGACGCCGCCGCGCTTAAAACGACGGCACGCAAGGACTGCGACCACTACGTGTTGAACGGCACAAAGCAATTCATTTCAGGCGCCGGCGCAACCGATTTCCACTTCGTCTTCGCCCGCACCGGCGGCGACGGCCCCGACGGCGTCTCCGCATTCGTCATCATGAAGGACACGCCCGGCCTCTCCTTCGGCGCGAACGAAAAGAAGATGGGCTGGAACGCCCAGCCGACGCGTCAAGTGATCATGCAGGATTGCCGCGTTCCCGCCGAGAACCTCGTAGGCCTCGTCGAAGGCAAAGGCTTCCGCTTCGCCATGAGCGGCCTCGACGGCGGCCGCATCAACATCGGCGCCTGCTCGCTCGGGCCTTCCGCCTTCGCCATCGACAAAGCGCGCGAGTACATGTTCGAGCGGAAGGCCTTCGGCAAGAACCTCGCCGATTTCCAGGTGCTGCAGTTCAAGATCGCCGATATGGCGACGGACCTCGAAGCAGCGCGCCTGATGATCTATCGCGCGGCGGATGCGCTCGATCGCGCCGACCCGCAAGCCTCGATGTATTCAGCGATGGGCAAGCGTTACGCGACAGATCTTGGCTTCAATATCGTCAACGAGGCGCTGCAGCTGCACGGCGGCTACGGCTACCTCAAGGACTACGGCATGGAGAAGCTCGTCCGCGATCTCCGCGTCCACCAGATCCTCGAAGGCACCAACGAGATCATGCGCGTAGTCATCTCGCGCAAAGTGCTCGGCGGCAATCGCGGTTAGCCAGACCGTCAAGTGTAGGTTGGGTTAGCCGCGTTACAGCGGCGTAACCCAACATAGTGAGGCAAAAGGGCGCGTTGGGTTACGCGCGACGCGCTAACCCAACCTACAACAAGCTCTACGAAGGTTTCTTCGGCAGCTGCGACAGCACTAACGAGCGCCTTCCATCAAATGCTTTCCCGGAAACCGAGCCGCGCGAGGCTATCCGGGATCACGTTCGAAAACCTAGCCCACGATCGTGCCACCACAATAGACGTGCCCCCCGGGTCTCGGCGAACGCCTCGCCCGGGGACGCATGATGGAAGCTCCCGGAGCCGGAATGCGACGCTCTACGACGGCGCCTTCGGAAGCTGCGACAGCACGAACCCCATCGCGGTGTTGAGATCGCGGCCGCGTGACCTGAGCGCCGCGCCGAGCGGCGAGTTGAAGAGCGTGAGCCAGCGATCCGATGCCGCCGATTCCCGGGCGATAAGTTGCAGCGACGCGAGAATATCGGTCTCGTCGATGGTCCCGCCGAGCTTGAACTCGTCGCGAAACGCCAGCGCGAGATCGCCGAGATGCGCGATCGGCTCACGCACCGCACCGTCCGCCACCCCCATCGCTGCACGTGGCGAGAACGTCGCAACTCCGGCATTGGTGGACGAAAACTTCATGGGCGCTCATCTCGAAAAGAAGCCGCGCGGGCGGCGCGGCTTGAACAATGCAGACGACGCAACGACCTACTTGGTTCCCCGGAAACGCGAAGCGACAAAGCTGCGAGCGTTATCCGGGGCATTCACTCCGTGAGGATCCCGGATATTTTCGTCTCGCAAGCTCGACAAAAATTCCGGGAAACCAAGGATGTCACGAGCACCCGCTCGTGCCGCCGCAGGTGTCGCACTTGAGGCAGGTGCCGTTGCGGACGAGTGTGAAGTTGCCGCACTCGCGGCAGTCCTCGCCCTCGTATCCACGCACGCGGGCTTCCGCGCGGCGTTCGGCGACAGTCAGCGTTGCGCCCGTCACCGCCTGCACCGCAGGTTTGCCGATGACCGTCGTCGTCTCGACGGATGACAGCATCGTCGTCTCGCCGCGGACTTCAGCCTGCGTCAGCGTTTCCGTGTAGGACGTGACAGCCGTATCGGCGAACGCATCGGCAGCAAGCGCCGTGTTGCCGCGAACGACGACCATCTGCGGACCGAGGCCGCGTGTCAGGCCCTTCGACACGAACTTGGCGGCCGGCATGGCCGGCGCCTGCTGGTCTTCGAGGGCCTCGTCCGACGAACCGAGCCCCGTCTCACCAACGATCTCGCGCGGATCGACATGCGCGAGGTCGTGACGTTCGAGATACGACACGGCGAGTTCGCGGAAGATGTAGTCGAGGATCGACGTCGCGTTCTTAATCGCTTCGTTGCCCTGCACCAAGCCGGCCGGTTCGAAGCGCGTGAACGTGAAGGCATCCACGTATTCTTCCAGCGGAACGCCGTATTGCAAGCCGAGCGAGATTGCGATGGCGAAGTTGTTCATCAAGCTGCGGAAGGCGGCGCCCTCCTTGTGCATGTCGATGAAGATCTCGCCGAGGCGGCCGTCGTCATACTCGCCGGTGCGCAGGTACACTTTGTGCCCGCCAACCGTGGCTTTCTGCGTATAGCCCTTGCGGCGGCCCGGCATCTTCTCGCGGTCACGCTCGCGCACGCGCTCGATGATGCGTTCGACGATCCGCTCAGCCGCAGCCTGAGCACGAACCTGCGCCGGCTGCGACGAAACCATCTTCTCGGCCGCCGTCTCGGCTTCATCCTCGTCATCGGCGAGCAGCTGCGAGTTCAAGGGCTGGCTGAGCTTCGAACCATCGCGGTAGAGCGCGTTGGCCTTGAGCGCGAGCTTCCAAGACAGCATATAGGACTGCTTGCAATCCTCGACGCTGGCGTCGTTCGGCATGTTGATCGTCTTCGAGATCGCACCCGAGATGAACGGCTGCGACGCAGCCATCATATGGATGTGGCTCTCGACCGAGAGATAGCGC
>JAPXTA010000031.1:0-42664 GCA_033812735.1 Hyphomicrobiaceae bacterium
GCGATCACTACACGTCTGTTTCATTGCGGGGCAAAATGCCAGCCAGCATCGTCGTCATCTTTGCTTTTGCGATATCGATGTTCGCAGCCGCTGGAGGCGTCTCTTTTGCATCCGACCTCCGAGGAGGTGGGCGAGTGGCGCACGCTGGAGGTGGTATCAACGGGCTGACCTATACGAACTCAATCGACGCACTCGATGCGAATGTCGGGCGTTACGAATTGTTCGAACTAGACTTCAGTTTCACATCCGACGGCAAATTGGTCTGCATTCACGACTGGGCCGGAGCTGCAAAGGCGAATTTCGGGCGAGAATTCGATAAGCCGCCCACTTTCGCCGAGTTCACCGCGCTCAACAGCTCGAAGCAACAACCTAAGAACTGCACGTTGGAGACTCTCATTGGTTGGCTGGAGCGCCATCCTGGCAAGCGGATCATTACCGATGTCAAAGACGACAATGTGAAAGCCCTAACCTATCTGGCGACCCACTATCGCCATGCGGCTGAGAGATTCATTCCTCAGATCTATCAGCCGGAGCAATACGAGCCAGTTCAGGCGCTCGGTTACAAATCGATCATCTTCACGATGTACAGGTATTTCGGGACCTACGATCGATTGGTTGATTTCGCGGCTGCAAATCCCCTGTTTGCGATCACGATGCCTCCGCCGCACGTTCCGCATCTAACAAAGCGGATGCGGGACCTCGGCGTGCCTACCTATGTGCATACGATCAACTCTGCTGAGCAACTCGAAGCGCTGCGAGCAAACGGCGTTGCTGAGATTTATACTGACTGGTTGCATCCAGAGCGCCAGTAGGCGCGTACGGCATAGATCGCGTATCGATGCTGACGTTATCGAACTGAGCAGGTCTCGGGCGGCACTTCGCAGAACAGCGCGTTTTTGCCAAAGCGATCGCCAAACAAAATGTCGTACTGGATCATCTTGTGCCGATGGAGATGTTCGGCAAGCTTGCTGTGTTGCGTTTCGTTCTTAATGTCCGTAGCCCGTCCACTAGCATCGATTACGACCCGTCTTTCTATTCCCGGGACCGCGGCGAACAAACCGCCGAGCTCACCTGTGAACAACGGATGCGATAGGCCCGCCATTTTGGTGATGATGTAGGGAAGATAGATTGGGCTAATCGTACTGAAGTTGGGGATAGCCACGTCATAGTTGGTCCAGACGAGCAGCGGCGTGGTGTGCATCCGGACATGGTCCGCGACTGAAGGGTCTTCAGGCTGTTCGATGTATCCCGTCTTGATGAAGGTCGAACCACCCGCGCCGAGATAGGGCAGATGGTCACCGAAGAAAACCACTATGGTCGGCTCGGGCCGTTTCTGGAGGGCCGTCAGCAACTGTCCGAGTGCTGCATCGGCGTCCGCGATTCCCTGAGCGTATGTACTGACGGCTGCAAGATCATGCGCCGGGAGTGTGCCGTCCGCCTTCAATTGATCGGGGCCGTAAAGGGCAGCTGGGTAAGGTGCATGGTTCTGCATGGTAATGGCGAAAACAAACGCCGGTCCTTCTCCATCGAGCCTGCGGGCGATTTCAGTCATGAGGCCCGCATCGCCCGCGTATGTGCCGCGCTTTGGCAGGGCCGGCATGTCGGCAATGTCGATGAAGGCATCAAAGCCCAATCGCTTGTAGACCGCATCTCGGTTCCAAAACCATCTCGGATAGGGATGAATTGCCAAGGTCCGATAGCCGTTGGCTTTCAGAAAGCGCGGGACAGACGGCATGTTCTGCCGCAAATACTGCTGATAAGGCACACTGCCCATGGGCAGATGAGATTGCGATAATCCGGTTAGTGCTTCGAACTCGACGTTGGCGGTTAGACCGAAGATGGACGGTGTCAGCAACGTGCCAAGTCTGTGACGACCGGGTGGATTGCGCATGACGCTCAACGGGTCACGTTCGAATTTGAGGCCATTGAGGCGGGTCGGGTCCCAAAACGCCTCACTCATGATGACCACGATATCTGGAAGGCGCTTCGGGCGGGATGTAACGGCCTGCATGGAGGCATGCGCGCTTGACTTGGAGAACGCCGATGGAGAGTAGCCGGCCGGTGCGAAGACGAGACCACTATTGAGGTTGAGCGCGAAGGCCAGCGGAAAACCGTTCCGCTTGTAGTTGAGTGGCTGATCCCAACTCATATTGCGGATACCAGTGAACTGGTAGAGTTTGCCCTGCATAGAGGGTGAAAATGCGAAACCCATCCCGACGAAAGCAAGAGACGCTCCTATTGCCTTGCGTGCGCGTATTGACGGGGGCATTCGCTGACTGCGGATCGTTAACCAGACAAGCCCAGCCAAGCAGGCGACTGCGAGCGCTACCGCGAGACCGAAGAATAATCGTTCACTCGTTGTCGCGCCTGCGAATAGCGCTGGGACTAGATTCACGACCTGCTTGGCGAACAAGAAATCCCACGGATACAATGGCTCGCCGAGAACCTTTGTCTTTTCAAAGCTCACGTACGCAAGAGAGAGGTAAGCGATAGCAACCAGAGCCAAACCGACATAGCCGCGCCCGGTAATTGCCCCGAACAATTGAGCGACGATCATGACCATCGCGACATTGGCAGCGAAAGCGGCAGGACTTTCGAGGAGGATCGCAACGGGTGCTGCAGCACTTCCCGACACAATGCTTTGCCCGATTGCGTAAACGAGCGCGGCAGAAGATAGGGTGCTCGCGAAATGGCGTACGGCGCGTCCTGATCGGAGTCCGCTAAATCTTTCAAACTGCATAGTGGCCCTTCAACGTGCAAATTCCGCACTCGACTACCGACCGTCGTTTTCACCTAGCACGGCGCATCCGAAGCTCGAACTCCTGCTGCGAAAGCACTGTCTAGCCCTGTCGTCGCGACAATTGTAGCGCTGCCGGATAGCAACGCACCGGCCTCGCTTTGATGCCATGGCGCAAGGCGAATCTGCGTTGACTCGGCTCCAGCCGCATGACACGTTCTCGCCACATTCATTTGCATGTGGCGTAAAATCTTAGATCCTTGCCGTGGGAAGACCTGATCCGGCAGCATTTCCGAAACCGGAATTCGTTCGTCTCGCAGCAAGCAGTCTTAAGGGTCCGCCGCTATTCCAAAGGGGCACCTTCATGACCGTTTTTTCAATCAATTCCAGCGCTTCTGCCGTCAGCGCCTGGACGCGGCTGATGGACAATTTGACGATCAACTCGGTCGGCAATCCCGCAGGCGACATCTTCACGACCACGTCCTCGACGTTTTCTTACCGTAACAACGACGGGACGTTCACGACGATCCTCAGTACCGGCACCGACTTCACCTACAATGGCAGTGGGGTCCCGACCGGCGGTACAATCCTCAGCATCACGCACTCGTCCGCCGTCAATGGCACAGGCACGGTCTACGGAACCATCACAGGCCTCGTCGGCGCCAACAATAGTCTGCTCAGTGTCGCGGGATTGGTGCAGGCGGGCAATGCGGCGGCGCTTACCGCCTATCTCGGCAGCCAGAACGACTCGTTCACGACGCTGAACCCCAATGGCTCGAGCTTCGACGGCGGCACTGGCAATGACACCCTGAATGGCGGCACCGGCAATGATACCCTCATAGGGGGAAGCGGCAATGACAGCATCCTTGCCGGCTCAGGCGCCGACTCGATCGATGGTGGCGACGGCAGCGATACCATCGCCGGCAATGGCGGCGCAGATACGATCTATGGTGGCGAAGGCTTCGATATCATCCTCGCCAACAACGACGACGGCAACGACACGATCTTCGGCGGAAACAGTGCTCTGGGCGGGGTGCTTCAGAACGACTATCTCACCAATTCCAATGCGCGCGCACAGTACAACAACGTTACGACCGGGGTGGTCACGATAACACTCGGCACCACCGATACCATCGGTGCCCCAGTGACCTCGCAGACGATCGTGACTGGCGCCAACACCGTTGGAAGCTTCTCAGATACGCTGTTCGGAGTCGATCAGTATCGCGGCACTACCATCTCTTCCGGAGGAGCGGGCGATACCTACATTGCGCGCCGTGACTTCGGCGGTCTGGCTCAGGGCAATTTCAACGACTTCGAGGGTTTGCAGGGCAACGATACCATCACCGGCAACGGCAATACGCGAGTCTCCTATTCACAAGCGAACGGCTATGTGACCGTCAACTTGGCCGCTGGTACCGCGTTTGGTACGGCGGCGACGGGCGGCGCGACCAACGTCGGCACCGATACGTTCACCCTCGATAACTACCTCGACTCTAATGGTGTCCTGCGCAACGGTGTCACGGCAGTGCGCGGTTCCAACACGGCGGCAAGTGCCGGCGCGGGCGTCGTGTTCGGCGATCTGCTGACAGGCGCTGCGGACACAGGCGAAAGCTTCATCGGCCTAAACGGCAATGACACGATCATCGGCGGCGGCAATAACCAGCTTGCGGTCTCTGATCCGAAGGACGAGGTACGCTACGATCAGGACGCTGGTAACTCTGGCACTGGTGGCGTGGTCGTCAATCTGTCTGGTGCGGCTATTGACGCGGTAGCGCTTTCCGGTGGCGCCTTGTCCGGCACAAGCACGACTCAGGTCGGCTTTCAAGACGCCCACACGGCTCGAGACGGTTTTGGCGCAACGGACTCCCTCACTGGGCTCGAGACTGTTCGCGGCACTCTTGTAGCCGATCTCTTGGTGGGCGGTGACACCCTCAACGGCCAATTCGCCAATGACGGTTTCGAGGGCTTCCGTGGCCTCGGCGGCAACGACACGATCATCGGTGGCGCCGGCTACGACGAGGTCCGTTACGACCGTGACAAATTCTATGTCGGCGGCGGCGGGGCAGTGACAGTTAATCTGCAGACTGGCACCGCGACTGACGGCTTCGGCAATACCGATACACTTTCTGGCATCGAAGGCGTGTCCGGAACGGATCTGACGACGGCTGGCGACGTGCTGATCGGAAACGCGTTCGACAACAATTTCTACGCGCTCGCCGGCAATGACAGCATGGTCGGTGGCGACGGCTTCGACTACTTCGAGCCTGACGGCGGCAACGATACCATCGACGCCAGCCCCGGCGCCGGCACGCTTGATCAGTCGTATGGCGATCGCGACCTGTTGAGCTACGACAACTACGGCAGCAACGGTGTGGGCGTCTACATCGACTTGAACCTCGGGACGATCGTCGACCCGACAGGCGGCGTAGATACCATTGTCGACATCGAGCGTTTGCGCGGTACGTCTGCGGCAGACCGCATGATCGGTAGCGATACCGCCAATCAACGCGAAGAGATGTTCCAGGGGTTGCGCGGGAATGACACGATCGATGGCCGCAACGGCTACGACATCATCGATTACACGCGCGACACAAATTACGGCGGCAATCTCGGCGTCAACGTCAACTTCGTGACAGGCACGGCAATCGACGGGTTCGGCAATACCGACACCTTCCGCTACATTGAGGCGGTGCGGGCCACGAACTTCAACGACACGCTCACCGGCAACGGTGACCGCAACATTTTCCGTCTTCTCGGTGGCTCTGACGTCGTCGATGGCGGTGGCGGCATCGATTCCGTCGATATGTGGATCGGCGATTTCTTCGGCGGCTCTGGATTCAACCCGACGGCGACTGGCGCGATCGTCAGTCTTGCTGCGGGCACGGCAACGAGCGCGGTCAATCCGCTGACGGGCGTCGGCGGGCAGACGTCGACGATCACCAACATCGAAGACATCTCAGGTTCGAACTTGAATGATTCCCTGACCGGCGACGGCAACAACAATGCGATCGGCGGCTGGTTCGGCAACGATACGCTCGACGGCGGCGACGGCAACGACATTCTGAACGGTTTTGCCGGCAACGACAGCATCGTCGGCGGCAACGGCTTCGACCTCGTCAGCTTCCTCTATGATCCGACCGTCTACGCGACTTTGGCCAACGGCTATGGCTCGGCGGCCGTTTCTAACATCGGGGTCTGGGGTGGCGTCACGGTCAATCTGACCACCGGTACTGCGACTGATTTCGGCGGATACACCGATACGATAAGCGGCGTGGAAGGCGTGGTCGGTTCGTTCGGAAGCGATTCCATCACCGGCGATGGCGCCGACAATCTGTTCTACGGCCTGAGCGGCAACGATACGATTCGCGGCGAGGGAAATACCGCAGCCGGCGACACGGTGAGTTACGCCGTATATAATGCCGACGGACGCGTATTCGCCGCGATCCAGGGAATTAATTCGTCCGATCCGAACGGCATCAACGCCAATCTTGCAACCGGTGTCGTCTCCAATGATGGCGAGGGCGGCGTCGATACTTTGTTCGACATCGAGAACCTGATCGGTAGCCGCGGCAACGATACGATCACGGGTTCCTCGGCGAACAATGTGATCGACGGCGGCGACGGAACCGATCAGGTCTTCTTCACTGGGGTATCAACCGATTACTCGATCACGACGGAACTCGTCGGCGGCGTTCAGACGGGCTACATCATCGTCACCGACAGTGTCGGCGGCCGCGACGGCACCGATCGTCTGCGCAACGTCGAGCAACTCGTTTTCGCCGACGCGAGCATGCCGCTCAGCCAGATTATCAACGTCGCCGTGCCCGGCGAGAACACGACCGGGACCGCGCAGGCTGACGAGATCTCCGGTACTTCGGGTGGAGACACGATCAACGGCGGGGACGGTGCCGACCTGATCAGCGGTGGGCAAGGCGGCGATAACCTGCTCGGCGGCAGCGAGGCCGACGAAATCATCGACGGTGATGGCTCGGATACCGTCGATGGCGGCACCGGTAACGACACTATCATTGCGGGCGTGGGCAGTTTCAACGATTCTTACACGGGCGGCGGTGATACCGATCTCGTCTCTTATGAATCCAGCACCGTAAGCATGATCGTCAACCTGACAACCGGCTCTGCCAGCGGTGCGGGGACGGACACGCTTTCCGGCATCGAGAATGCGTTTGGCGGCAGCACGAACGACACGATCACAGGCGCCGGCGATGCGAACTACCTCTATGGAAACTCCGGCAACGACAGCATCAGCGGGCTCGGCAATGCCGACACGCTGGCTGGCGGCAGCGGTAACGACACGCTCGACGGCGGCGACGGGGCGGATCAGCTCTTCGGCGACAGCGACAACGACGTGCTGCGCGGCGGCGCGGGCAATGACACACTCAATGGTGGCCTGGAAGGACTGACCGGTGGTGACACGGCCGATTACGCCGCGGCGACATCGAACATCACGGTGTGGCTCGATGCTGCGATCCACCTTGTTGCTGGCGGCGTCGATGTCGGCACCGACCAGGTGTTCTCGATTGAGAACGTGAGCCTCGGCTCGGGCGCCGACCTCGTGCTCGCAAATGCCAATGCCAACAACATCGCCCTCGGCAACGGCGCCGATGCGGCCCTCGGCTATGCCGGCAACGACACCATTGACGGCGGTAGCGGCAACGACCTGATTTTCGGCCAGGAAGGCAACGACAGCCTCATTGGCGGCGCTGGCGAAGATATCCTCGCGGCTGGCATCGGCAACGACACGGTCAATGCGGGAGCCGACATCGACTTCGTGCTCGCCGAAGAAGGTGACGACAGCGTCACAGGCGGCGACGCACGCGACCTGCTCTATGGTCAGGCCGGCAACGATTCGCTCTACGGCGACGCAGCCGACGACTTTATCTCGGGCGGCGACGACAATGATCTGCTCGTCGGCGGCACCGGCCTCGACGTGCTATTCGGTGATGCCGGCAACGACATCGGCTACGGCGAAGCCGACCGCGACTGGGTCTACGGCTTCGCTGGCAACGACACGCTCTATGGCGGCGCGGGCGACGACGTCATCGGCGGCTCAGATGGCCTCGACGAGTTGCACGGCGACGATGGCGCGGACGCCATCTTCGGTGAAGCCGGCAACGATACCATCTTCGGTGATGCCGGCTTCGACTACATCGTCGGCGGTGGCGGCTTGAACACGATTAGCCTCGGCAGTGGCCTCGACATCGTGCAGAGCAATCTCGGTGAAGGCGGCACACAGCGCGTCAGTGACTTCGGGATTGCCGACTTCGATCAGATCTGGCTCGTCGGCTGGGGCTTCGCCAATACGGCCGCGGCGTTGGCAGCCTGCCAGCAGGTCGGCGCCGACGTCGTGCTCCAAAACGGCGCCGATCAGATCGTGCTGCAGAATCTCACCGTCGGCCAGCTCAACACCTACAACTTCGTGCTGTTCTAGGTGATCTTAGCCCGGAACTGTTCTCTTTTGAGTTTTGAACTTGCCGCGTAGCTGAGAACGACGTTGCGACACTGGACACCGCAGGCGATCCGGGGCGACCGGGGCTCGGAGTTCGTGTCGCGGGATCCCGACCTGTGGCCTATGCCCAAAACGTGGTTCTGGGCTTCTCACGGCCCGGCAATCTGACGGACAACGCGTTCATCGCCGTCGCTACCAGCCCGTCAGTGGTGAAATTGCCGAAAACTCCAGCTTTGAATGAGGCACGTTGGGGCTGAGAGCACGTAACGACAAATTCTCATTATGATCGATTCCCAAGCGGGGCAGGGTCAGTCTTTTCTAGAGGCGCCTGGGCTGACGGAGGCTGAGGCGCTGAGCGATGTGCGCGCGCGACGATCGCGTGCCTTCGGCGTCGATGCGAGTGCATTGTCCTTTGCACCTTTCCTGCCGAGCCCCATCCATCGAGGCCCGTTACCGGGCCGGCGGACTTGTGGTCACCATGATCGTGCCGCGCTGGCGCGGATCGACGCATACCGGCTCACAGGCCGATTTCGAGGGTGAGGGATCCTGCGCTGGGAAGTCAGATCGGATCACTCTGACCTGAACGTCGTCAGGTCCGCTTGGAGCGAAGGGTGATCTACGCACTCGTGCACGGTCAATGGCGACTGAAATGCGCCGGATAGGTCGCGTTTCCTCGCGATTCTGCGCGGGAAGCTACTTGGCCCGGTTTCATTCTGAGGCAGATGCGCTTTTCGTCGATCGAAGGAGCGATGCTATTCATTCTTTGTTATGTGCAATCTTAAGATGTGCATCCGGTAATTGTAAACTTTATATTCATTCGGTTGTACGAAGCTTATGACTACAACCTCATATTCGACCAATTGTAGACGTGCTCGCCTTCAAACCCCTGATGGTTATTGATGTTTTCGGCGCAACAAATCCTGTGAATGTTTGAGGAATCATCAGATTTAATTCTTGTTAACTGCGAATCGAACAACAAAGGGTTGTGCTCGATAAGCGGTCATCATTTGATTGGATACGGACGATGCGCGTTTTGGTTGCTGGCAGTTCGATGCTCAAAGCAGAGCGCGGCACAGTGCGCAAATTGCCCGCAGCGACGTGTGTGCGAGCCGGCGTCAGACGGTGGAGAGCATTTGCACAGGTGATGGTCGCAGTCGTCGTGGGGCTCATTGCTGTTGCCAGCGCCTCGCCAGCATTCGCTCAAGCGAGTTGGATTGTGACATCATCAGTCGTGACGCCGACCAGCTTTGCGCGCGCTGGAGATGTCATCAGCCTCGCGTACAGTGTGCAGAACAATGGTACTGTAGCGATCAGCGGTATCTCGGGTCAGATGTTCGGTGGTCCAGCCCTTAGCTGCGACGCCACCGCCCTTGCTCCCGGTGCCTCGATGAACTGTACCGGCAGTGTGACGATCAGCGCGCTCGACGTCTCGAATGCTGTAGCAAAGAACCTGGCATCGACCTTCCACGGCACACCTGCCTCCGGAACGCTTTTCGATACCGGCACCTCGAGCCAAGTCGCGTTTACGGCGCTTCCTGCCTATTCGCTGTCCGTTGCGACGGATCGTAACGACTTTACCGCTGTTGGACAGTTGATCCGCTTCACTTATTCGATCACCAACACCGGGAACATGGCGCTCGGCCTCGTCTACTTCGACTCGACGGGTCGTCTGCTCGACATGTCATGCCCGACCGGTTCGCTTCCGATTGGCCAATCGATCACTTGCACCGCCTCGACGACGTCGACCGTCGCCGATGTGACCGCGGGACTGCCGATATCCGAGACGGTGTATGCCGGTATCGCTTCGTCGCTGGGCATCTTGCCCGAAAAGTCGGTGTCGAAGTCGGTCGCATTCACTCCGATCCGACAGTGGTCGCTGGTGGCAGCCGCGACGCCCGCCACCTTCAGCGCTGCAGGCCAGGCGATCAATTACACCTACGATCTCACGAACACCGGTAACGTCGTGCTGTCGAGCGTCGCATTGTCGGACACACGCGCGACGGGATTGTCGTGCCCGGCGACATCGATCGCTTTCGGCGCAACGATGCGCTGCAGCGGTACCTACACGACGACCGCATCGGATCTTTCCGCCGCAACCGATTTGACGTCTACTGCTACCGCAACGGCGACGGCGGCCTCGGGGACGGTCGCATCCGCGACATCTGTTGCTTCAGTGAACTTTGTTGGCACACCGGCAATGACGCTGTCCGCGTCTTTTGCTCCATCGTCATTCAGCCGCGTCGCCGACGTCATCGCGATGACTTACTCGGTGACAAACACCGGTAACACGCCGATCAGCGGGCTCACGGTGGCTGATGCAAACAATGGTGGCAGCGGGCAGGCCGCATGTCTCGCAACGAGCCTTGTGCCGGGTGCCTCGACGACCTGCTCATCGACTTTCGTGATCACTCCATCGGATATCGCGAATGGCTACCTCAATGTCGGTGTGAACCTCAACGCTATACCGGCAAGCGGCACGCTCGCATCTGTCAGCACGACGGCCATTGTGCCGATGACGCAGGTCTACACTTGGACGATGTCGGCCGCGGCGAGCGTTCCGTACTATTCCACGGCAGGAAATGTCGTCGTCTACACTTACACACTGACCAACACCGGTAACCGCAATATTCTGCCACCGACGCTGTCCGATACGCTCGGGACGACGATCTCTTGCCCGCCGGATACATTCGCGCCGGGCACCACGCTCACGTGCTCTGGTAGCTATACCGTTACAGCCGCTGACGTTGCGGCACAGAGGACGCTTGCCAACACCGCGACGGCGAATGCGACCGGTGCGGGCGGTGGCGCAATGCCGATGATCTCGGTGGCGGCTCCCGACGTGCCGTTTCCGCCGACACCGGCCATCAGCCTCAATGCCTCGGTGGTCAAGACGGGCGGGGCGGTACTGTACACGTTCGTCGTGACCAATTCTGGTAATACGTTGTTGTCCTCGATCACGCCAAGCAACTCCGTCGAGGCGGTCTCGTGCCCGACGTCCGTTCTCGCCGCGGGCGCATCGATGACGTGCTTTGGCTCGCATCAACTGACAGCGGCAGATTTTGCGGCGGGCACGCTGACGAGCAATGGAATGGTGACAGCTAACGGGCTTTCGACGTCGGGCACGATCACAGTCAGCGCCAGCAAGACCATTAGCATTGGGCTGCCCGTGCTGAACGTTTCGCGCGGCGCTTCAGGCGGCTTCTCCAAAGCCGGCGATACGATTGCGTACTCCTACATTTTCCGCAACGACGGTGCGTTGCTGATTTCCAGCATTGTACTGACGGACAACAAGGCTGCGAGCATCAGCTGCCCACAGAGCAGTCTGGCGGCGGGTGCCACGATGACCTGTAGCGCTCTCTACACAGCAACGGCTAGCGATGTTTCGGCGGGCGTGATCACGAGCTTGGCGAGCGTTACCGCGATTGCTGGCGGCACCGCTGTCGATCCGATCTTCCTTTCGAATCCGCTGAGCATTCCGCTCTCGCCCATGCCGAGTTGGACGCTGGTGCGATCGGCTCCTGCTGACTATCGCGCGGCTGGTGCGATACTGTCGTACAGTTATACGCTGACGAACACGGGATCGACCTCGATATCGGGGATCAGCCTGGCGGCAACCAAGATCGGTTCTGTTTCCTGCCCCGCGACCAGTCTCGCTATTGGTGCGAGCATGTCTTGTACGGCGAGCTATGTCACAACGGCGGCGGATGTGACCGCCGGTAGCATCTCCGATTCTGTATCGGCTTCGGGATCGCCTTCAACCGGCACGCTCGCCAATGCGACCGCGGGTGGCACGATCAATTACGTCGTGTCTCCGGCTTGGACGGTTACGGGATCGGTATCGCCGCCGAGCTACAGCGCGATTGGAACGGCGCTCACCTACACGATCGTTGTCAACAATACCGGTAACGTCGTCATTTCAGGCATCCAGGCGACGGGTGGTGCCGGTACCTTTGCTTGCCCTTCGACGTCGTTGGCCGTCGGTGCGTCGATGACCTGCACTCAGGCGTACACAACGACGTCGAGTAACATGCCTGCCCCGCCACTATTCCCGACCGGCTCGGCCAGCATGGGCGTGAATGTTGCTTCGGTCCCCTTCACCGGGTTGCAGAATGCGACGACATACATCTCGGAGCCATACGTTGCGCCTGCGCCTTCGATCTCAATGTCCGTATCGTCTTCGCTGAGCACGTTCGGATCGGCAGGACAAGCGATTGGCTACAGCTATTTGGTAACGAACACGGGGCAGGTGTCGCTGTCGGCACTGGCCGTAAGCTCCACACGCGGCGGCACGGTCACCTGCCCCGTCACGTCGCTTGCTGCTGGTGCGAGCACGACCTGCACGAACAGCTACGTTACGACTGCGTTAGATGCGTCGGCTGCGGCATCGCTCGTCAATACTGCCTCGGCAGTCGCGACACCTGCATCGGGAACGCTGTCGCCCGTGTCGGCGAGCGCTACCGTCGCGTTCTCGGCACAGCCAGGGTGGACGCTCGCGGTTGCCGCTAACCCCACATCGTTCTCGGCGCCGGGTGAGACCATCGCGTTTACGCAAACACTGACTAACACCGGCAACCAGGCGATCACTGGCGTGAGCCTGTCCAGCCCATCGATGACCGTCGCATGCCCGTCAACGACCTTAGCGATCGGCACGACCATGCAATGCAGCGCGAACTACGTCACCGGCCTGAGCGACATGGCGATCGGGCTGGCGACGGGGTCGATCTCGTTCAGCCACTCGGCGACGGCGACAACCTCTGGTCTGACATCGACAAACACTTCGACTTCGATTTCGTACGTGGCCGCCGCGCCGCGTCTCGCTCTGACCGTGACACCGACACCGTCGCAGTTCTCGGCTGCCGGGCAGGCGATTTCATACACCGCTCAAGTCAACAATACCGGCAATGTGTCGATTTCAGCGCTTGCTGTGACTGACGCGCGCTCGACCGTGTTTTCGTGTGGGGCAACGGCGTTGGCGCCAGGCGCCAGCACAACATGTTCAGGCTCGACGACGACGAGCAGCGCAGATGTCACTGCTGCGACCATTTCGAACCCCATCCGTGCTAGTGCCACGCCGCTCGCAGGTACGTTGACCGCACCGACTGTCACAAGCGTCGTCGCGCTCGCCCCGGCGCCTGCCTGGACCGTTACATCAACGCCGTCGCCTGCCACATTCTCGACCGCGCCGATGCTGGTGAACTACAGCTATGTCGTGACGAATACGGGGAACACGGCAGTCTCATCCATCGCCATCAATGATACGCGCGCCATCGGACTATTTTGTCCGTCACCGAACCTCGCGGCTGGCGCTTCGATGACTTGCAGCGGTCAGTACATGATCACCCTGGCGGATCTGCAAGCCGCGGGTTCGCTGTCTAATACCGTCACGCTGACGGGCACACCCGCATCAGGAACGCTTGCGTCGGCATCTGCGTCGAGTTCGCTCGCATTCCAACCGAATGCGTCTTGGACAATGACGGCGCTGGCCAACCCGACCGGCTTCTCGGTGTCTGGTAGTGCGATTGCCTATACGATCACCTTGTCCAACACTGGTAACGTCGCCATCTCGAACGTTGCACTAACAGGCACCAAAGCCGGCGCGATATCCTGCCCCGCAACCACGATTGACGTCGGCGCGACCCTGTCGTGCTCCGGGACCTATATGACGGTTCCCGGCGACATCGGCTCCAACATCGCATATTCGATCAGCGCGACGGGAACGCCGGCCGTTGGGTCACTGCCGGCCGCCAACAGCAGCGGCACCGTCACCTACATGAGCGTACCAGTCGTCGCGGCGACAACACTGCCCGCTGCGACGACCGGACAGCCGTATGCCGCGTCGGCATTAGCTGTCAGCGGCGGCACTGCGCCGTATCAATTCCTTGCATCGTTCCTTCCCAATGGCCTTGCGATCAATAGCGCTGGTGTCATCTCGGGCACGTCGACCCAGTCCGGTACGTTCAATGTCGCCGTTCAGGTGCGAGACAGCACACCCGGCGCCGCCAACGGACCGCTGGTCTCAAGCGTTGTGACGCTGCCGCTAACGGTTTCCACTCCGACGATTGTTGTCGGCAGTGCCACGCTTCCCGCTGCGACATTGCAGGCGAGCTACACGGCACCCGCCCTGTCCGCGAGCGGCGGAACGGCACCTTATGTCTTCTCCGCAACGGGCTTGCCGTCAGGTCTCTCGATGGCCGCGAATGGCGTGATCTCGGGCACGCCGACTCAGACGGGCACATTCACTGTGGCCGTCACAGCGACAGATTCGACTGCGGCAGCGTCAGGTGGGCCATTCGCGTCGGCAGCGCGCTCGTTCTCTCTAGCGGTCAATGCCGCAGCCTCACCAGCTTGGACGCTTTCTGTCGCCGCAAACCCGACGACCTTCGCGGCCGTTGGTGCTTCGGTCAGCTATAGCTATCTCCTGACGAACACTGGAGATCGTGACATTACTGGCATCGGTGTGACAGACACGCGTGCCGGGTCAGTGAGCTGCCCAGCGACAACCTTGTCAGTCGGCGCGAACATGACGTGCGCCGGGACCTACGTGATCACGTCAGCGGATGTGATCGCTGGGGCGGCGTTGACCAGCATGGCGACGGCTCGCGGGGTGCCCGCGGCAGGTGTGCTCGCCGATGCGTCGGCATCGGCAAGCGTTGCATTTGCCCCAGTCCCGCGCATTGGCCGGAGCCTTGCCGCAACACCTGCAGGCTTTACTGCCGCAGGGGCGCCGATCGACTTCGCGCTAACGATCACCAATACCGGCAATTCCAGTTACCGGATTTCCACACTCACCGCGTCGTTCGGCGCGTTCACGTGCCCACTGACAACCCTCGATCCCGGTCAGGCGACAGTTTGCACCAACCGCTATGTCACAACGGCTGCCAACGTCGGTGCCGCCTTCTCGCAAGCCGTTACAATCGGTGTGGTGCCAGCGATCGGCGGCGGATGGGGCTCGTCGACCACGAACATTTCGACGAGCGTCCGCTACATCTCTAGTCCGTCAATTGCGACTTTGAGTCTGCCGTCCGGTACTGCTGGCAACGCCTATCCAGGTATCACGCTGGCGGCGACTGGCGGCACCGCGCCCTATACATATTCAGTCACTGGATTGCCTTCGGGATTGTCGGTGTCGACCGCGGGCGCCTTCTCGGGCATTCCGGTTGCTGCCGGCACCGCATCGGTGACAATCACTGCAACCGACAGCACACCAGCCTCGCTTGGCGGGCCTTACACATCGGCCGCAAGCGTGCTGAGCTTGGCGATCGCGCCGCCGACCATTGCCGTGTCGACGGCAAGCTTGGCTGCGGCATCTTTCGGTGGCGCCTATGCGGCGCCTGCGCTTACGGCAACCGGCGGCTTTGGGCCATACACGTTCGCAGCAACCGGCCTTCCCGGTGGTCTCACGTTTAACCCGACGAGCGGCGTCATCTCCGGCACGCCGACGCAAGCAGGATCGTTCAATGTTTCGGTGACGGCGACAGATGCAAGCGTGGCGGCGAATGGCGGGCCATTCACATCACCTGCCCGAACGCTCGCGCTGACGGTGTCGTCACCGACGGTGGCTGTCTCGACCACGACGTTACCAGCGGCGACTTTTAATACCTCATATACAGCGCCGGCATTGTCGGCGGTCGGCGGCACCGCCCCCTACATCTTCGCCGCGACAGGCCTGCCTAGTGGTTTGACGCTCAACCCGGCGAGCGGCGTGATCTCCGGCACGCCGACGCAAGCGGGAATATTCAATATTGCGGTGACGGCGACTGACGCGACGACAGCTGCGAACGGCGGTCCGTTCGTGTCCGCGGCAAAGTCGGTATCTCTGTCCGTGGCGGCGCCCGCAATTTCCGTCAGCACGGCGACTTTACCGGCGGCGACCTTCGGAGTGACCTACACGTCCCCGGCGTTGGCGGCATCCGGCGGCGCGGGCCCCTACACATATGCGGCAACGGGCCTTCCGGCCGGATTGACGATCGCACCGTCGACCGGCGTGATCTCCGGCACACCGACTCAGGCAGGCACATTCACCGTTTCCGCAACAGCGACGGATGCAACGGCGGCCGCCGACGGCGGTCCGTTCGTCTCGCCGGCAAGGTCCCTGACGATTGCCGTCGCGGCCCCCACGATCATTTTGGCAACGAGCAGCCTGCCCGGCGCGACTTTCGGCTCAACCTACACAGCGCCGGCCCTCGTTGCGACAGGCGGCATGGGTCCCTACGCCTTTGCGGCAACGGGATTGCCGTCTGGTCTAACGCTCAATCCCACAACCGGCGTCATTTCCGGCATTGCCACGCAATCCGGCACATTCACGATCAGCGCCACAGCGACTGATGCAACGACCGCTGCGAACGGTGGGCCATTCGTCTCCGCCGCGCGAACGATGTCGCTGGTGGTCGGAGCGCCGACGATTGCAGTAACAGTTTCGACATTGAGCCCAGCCGTCTTCGGCATGGCCTATACCGCGCCTGCTATAGCGGCGACGGGCGGCACGGGACCCTATACCTTTGCCGTGACCGGACTGCCGGCGGGCGTTTCGGTGAACGCGCAAACTGGGGTTATCAGCGGTACGCCGTCTCAAGCGGGCACGTTTGCGGCATCCGTCACCGTTACGGATGCAACAACAGCTGCGAATGGTGGTCCGTTCGTCTCTGCTGCGACAGCTATGACACTTGTTGTCGGCACGCCGACGGTTGCGGTCGCTGCGCCGATACTGCCGGCTGCGACATTCGGCACCGCTTACGTCAGCCCGGCCTTCACCGCATCAGGCGGTAGCGGACCGTACGTCTTCACAGCGACCGGATTGCCGTCGGGCCTCACCATCAACCCGTCAACAGGCGTGATTTCGGGCACGCCGTCGCAAGCGGGCGCCGTTATCTTCAGCGTCACCGCAACCGATGCGACGCCGGCGGCCAGTGGCGGACCGTTCCGCTCAGGGGCGCTCTCGGCGACGCTCGTCGTGCAAGCGCCGGCCATCGCCATTTCTACGGCGTCGTTGCCGACCGCAACGTTCGGCCAGTCCTATGCCGGACCGGTCCTTGCGGCGTCGGGCGGAACCATGCCTTACGCCTTCGCCGCAACAGGCCTGCCGGCCGGATTGTCTCTCAACCCGGCAACTGCTGCGATCAGCGGAACTCCGTCGGTGGCCGGCCGCTTCACTGTGCAGGTCACAGCGACGGACTCGACGCTTGCGTCAAATGGCGGTCCGTTCGTTTCGCCGCAGAAGGCGCTGACGCTCGACGTGTCGCCGCCGACTCTGGCCGTTGTGACAGCGTCGCTGCCGCCGGCCACGGCCGGCATGCCATACACGTCGCCCTCCTTCATCGCGTCGGGCGGGACCGCGCCTTATTCATTCGCCGTCACCGGGCTGCCGAACGGACTATCGTACTCGCCGACGACCGGCAGGATCAGCGGCACGCCAACGACGGCAGGCACCGTCAATGTATCGATCACGGCGACCGATGCGACGGCGGCAGCGCATGGTGGACCCTTCGTCTCTACGGCGAAGACGCTGCAACTTGTGACTGCCCCTGCGGTGTCGGCTGTTGCGCTCTCGTCGTCGGCCAATCCGGCAGCGGCCGGAAGTGTGGTGACGTTCACCGCACGCGTGTCGCCGGTAACCGCCACTGGCACGATCAGGTTCTCGGTTGGGACGCAAACGATCGGCTCGGCACCACTTGTGGCGGGTGCGGCGACGTTGTCCGTGTCGACGTTGGCCGTTGGTGCGCAATCCATCATTGCGTCCTATGGTGGTGACGCGAGCACTGCAGGAGCGGTATCTAGCCCGCTCAACCAGTCCATCACCGGCACGCCGCAGTGGACCGCATCGCTGACTGCCAGCCCGCAAACGTATTCGGCCGCAGGCCAGTCGATCAGCGTGAC
This sequence comes from Hyphomicrobiaceae bacterium, assembly GCA_033812735.1. Taxonomy (GTDB): domain Bacteria; phylum Pseudomonadota; class Alphaproteobacteria; order Rhizobiales; family Hyphomicrobiaceae; genus JABFRJ01. Next base: position 18,078 of record JAPXTA010000031.1, read on the forward strand.
TTACTTGCTACGCAATACAGGCAACGTTGCCATCACTGGCGTAGCATTGACCGATGCGCGCATCGCCTCGATCGCCTGTCCGCAGACATCTGTGGCGCCGGGTGCGAGTCTGACCTGCTCGGGTAGGCTCTCCACCACAGCGGCCGACGTTGCGGCTGGGTTGATCGCGATGACCGCCACGGCGCGCGGCACTTCGAGCGCTGGCAGTCCGGCCGATGCGATCATGCGTGCGAATCTGACTTATGTGCCGACGACCGGCACTGTGGCGATCGTTGTTTCGAATACCGGCCGCGACGGTAGGTTCGGGATCAAGACGACGATGCCGGGTGCCGAGAGCTTCAATCTGACGACGGTCGGCGGTGCAGCGTCGCGGACGTTCAGCAACGTGCCCTCGGGGAGCTATACGATTTCGCTTGGCAGCCTGCCGGCAGGATCTAAGCGCACGACACTGCGCTGCAACGGCGTCGATCAGGCGGGCAGTTCGGCGGCCATCGCTATTTCTGGAAATACGACCGTGTCGTGCACCTTCGGCGTCGCGACCGATGGCGAGGTTGTCTCGAGTGCCGCGCGCACTGAGGCGAAGGCATTTATCGCTCGTCGCGCGAGTACGTTGACCTCGGCGCAGCCCGATCGCATGCGGCAGTTTAGCCGTTTGGCCGGCAGCCTGTTTGGTGGCACCGACGAGGAGGAGGTGCAGGATGTCAACGCTGGTAACGCAGCGATGCTGCCGACAGCGTCCTTGCGCGGCTCAGTGCAAGGCGCACCCGGCTCTGCCGAATGGCAAGGTGAGGGCAGCGTTGCAACCGCGATCGACAGCAAACGTCCCGTCGGAAGTCCGCCCATGGGCGTCGGCGCAGCGCCGTCCACCTCGCCGTTCTCAGTCTCCGGCAGTCTCGAAGATGGCAACGGCCGGATCAACGGCTCCACCAGTGTCAGCCAGATGATCGCGGCCAGCCTCATGTCAAATAGCGCGGCATCAGGGCGCGGCGCGCGCAGCACTGGCCGCTTGCCTGGTCTGCGCGGTGATATTTGGGCCGAAGTCCAATCAACCCACTTCATGGATCCGCGTGACAGCGGACGCCGCGGATCGAGCACGATCGGCTTCGTCGGCGCCGACTATGTCATCCATCCGGCATTCCTGATCGGTGCTTTGGTCCAGGTCGACGTGACGAACGAAACTCAGAACGGCAAGCAGGCGACGGGTGGTACTGGCTGGATGGCAGGCCCCTATGTCGCAACCAAGTTGACGCGCAACCTAATGTTCGATGCGCGGGCGGCGTGGGGCAAGTCTACCAACCAGCTTGTCTATCTCGGCCGCGACGACGACCAGTTTAATACCAGCCGTAGTCTGTACATGGGCCGGCTCTCGGGCAACTGGCAGAACGGACTGTGGCGCTTTTCGCCGGAGATCGCCGTCAGCTACTTCAAGGAGGCGCAGGAGGCGTTCACGACGACGGACGGCGTCGCCGTCGCTGCTCAGTCGCTGGATTATGGCCGTGTCACTTTTGGACCCGAGATCGGTTACGCGATGAGGTTGCCCAACAGCTGGAGAGCCGAGCCAAGTATCGGTATCAAGGGGCTCTGGAACTTCCGCGATGCCGAACGACAAGGCACCTCGATGGATCTGCGGATCGAAGCGGGCGTTCGTCTTGAAGCGCCGGCAGGGATGTCATTGCGCGCGAGTGGTTCCTATCAAGGCTTCAGTGATGGCAACCCACGTGCCGTGAACGGACAAATTCAGGTTGGTGTGCCGTTCAATTGACGTTACGAACGGCGGCAAAGCCATTGCGTGACGTGACCGTTTCCAATGGCCTGGCGTGACAAGTGGCGGGACTAGAAGAGGATAATGCGGCATGCTGCGCGATGGCGTTTACGTTCTGCACTATGCGAGTGAGGCATACGCGGCACGCGGGGTCTTCGTGGCACGCAAGTCGGCCTTCTTCGGCGTTGGGCAAACCGGTGCTATTTACGAAGGCAGCTATTGGCTCGACAAGAAGTCCGATCGCATGCTGGTAGACGGGTGCGTCCGGTTTCGCCCCGGAACTCCACTCATCATGGGTGGAACCGCAGGCGACGACGGTCTCATCGTTCCATTTAAAGGTAGCAGCAAGGACGGTGCGCCTTACGAAGCGTATGTCTTCGTCATGTATGACAAGCCGGTCGATTGTTCCCTGGAGTACATGGGGCCGATTCCAGGTTAGTGAGAATCGCAGCAGTTTAGTGAACTGACGAGACCTGGATTGAGCCCCATCCGGCTCGGTCCGTTTTGCCCGCTTGTCTTTCAAGGTGTGCTGGGAACGCACGCCAACAAGCTGAGTACGATTCTCAATAGGGGCGAATTGAGCGGGCGTGGTCGCAAGCGAGCTCGGCACAAGCAAAGGGGCCTCTGTCGCCGATGGTCGGGCGCGCTGGTGCTGCACGATCTGCCGACTGGCGCGCTATTCAAATCGCCTTTCGTAGGGACCACGCCGTGCTCATCGCCGACGAGATCAATGCCGTATTTGGCAGTATCGGCTAGTCAACACGAACCGCCAGCGGCTGGCTGGTTCCGCGCGCCGCAATGACCGTCCAACGCCGTGTCGAGCCGGCATCAACCACAGCACGCCTGAGCATTCTTCTCTGTAGCGGGCGCGGGACCGCAGCCGCAGCCATTCTTGCCTTCGTTCTTCGCAACCTCGTCGGCAACGCAACAGGCCGAGTTATCAGCCTTGGCCGGACCGCCGCAGCAGCCAGCGGCATCGCTCTCGAGGGGGGAGCGCGAGCAGACCCCCGTTTCCGGCAGCACTAGTTCGACGCGCGCTGCCGCGTCCTTGTCGCCAGAGATATCGGCAATGATCGAGCGAACTTGTTCGTAACCTGTGATGGCGAGGAAGGTCGGCGCCCGCCCATAGGACTTCATACCGGCAATGTAGAACCCGGGTTCTGGATGCGACAGCTCGCGGGCGCCGTGAGGCCGGACGGTACCGCAGCTGTGCTCGTTGGGGTCAATCAACGGCGCCAATGCCGTCGGGCAATCGAGTGCCGGATCGAGCGAGAGGCGTAACTCTGAGACAAAGCTCAGATCGGGCCGGAAACCGGTCGCGACGATCAATTCATCAGCGAGGACATGGCGTCCGCAGCAGCCCGAGCCGGCCGCGATGCGGAGCTTGCCGTCCTTATCGGTCAGATTGGTCACCCCAAAGGACGTCTCCACTTGCAGCATCCCCTGCGCGACTAGCCGCGCGAATGTCGAGCCCAGTTCGCCTCGTGCCGCGAGTTGGTCGTTGGCGCCGCCGCCGAAGGCTTTCTCGGGACGTTCGCCGCGCAGCAGCCAAATGACTACGGTGCCGGGCGCTTCCTCCTTCAGGCGTACGAGATCGATCAGCGTCCCGATGGCCGAGTGACCGGAACCGAGGACGGCGACCGTCTTGCCGGCATAGCGGGCGCGAGCAGCACCGAGGACGTCGGGCATGCCGTAGGCAACACGGGCTGAATGTTGGGTCTCGCCGATGGCCGACAGACCATTTGAGCCGGACGGGTTCGGCGAGAACCATGTTCCGGAGACGTCTATGACGGCGTCTGCCGTCAGCTTTTCAGGGCCTTTGCCGTTCTGGTAGCGTATCTCAAAAGGGACCGTCTCCCGGCCCTTCGTCTTGGCCTTATCGAAGCCGACGCGACTGATGGCCGTCACCCGCGACGATGTCTTGATGCGATCCTTGAGCGCGGTGCGTCTCGCCAAGGGTTCGATGTAGTGAGCTACGAGATCTCCCCCGGTTGGGTAGACCTTTGGGTCGGGCGGGTTCCAGCCGGCCGCGAGCAGCAATCTCTCTGCGGCCTTGTCGACGTTGTATTCCCACGGTGAGAACATGTGGACGTGGCTCCACTGCCGCACCGCGTGGCCGGCCTCAGGTCCGGCTTCGAGGATGATCGGGTTCAGCTTGCGCTCCAATGCATGGGCTGCTGCTGCCAATCCTACTGGACCAGCGCCAATGATGGCGACGGTCTTGGCGGTCTCTGTCATGATCTGTCCTTCCAGAATGTTCGAATATCGGGACAAAAAGCGTCAGGCTGCCGTGGCCTTCGAGAAGATGGGTACACACGCGCCGTCGGCACAGCATTCCGAGACGAGGAAGCCCACCAATGCGCGCATGACATCGTAGTTTGCGCGGCAGATCAGTGTCGTCGACTGTCGCTCTTGATGGATGAGCCCGACGATCAGCATCGATTTCAGATGATGCGAGAGCGTAGAGCCCGCTATGTCGAGCTTCGCCTGCAGCTTGCCCACACTAAGCCCATTGTCCCCGGCCTTGACCAATGCGCGATAGATTTTGAGCCGGGTGGGGTTGCCCAGGGCTTCCAGCCTTGCTGCTGCGTCATCGATTTTCATGGGCCACCAATGGCACAAGCAGGAGGATTAATCAATGGTATTTCTGGATTTATGGAAATATGTGATCAATTCAGCGAGATCGCTGGCAAAGGTCGCCATAGACCGACACAGCGCATCCGTTCAAACGACGTCATCAGGTGCAAGATGGCATGCGCCGGCGTCCCCGCGCTCGATCTGGACGGTCGCGTGGTCGATGCCAAAGTGGAGTTTCAGCTCGTCGGCCACTTCATCGAGGAAAGTGTCGCCCTGACTGCCTTCAGGCATGACGAGGTGAACGGTTAGCGCCGTCGTCGTTGTGCTCATCGCCCAGATATGAAGGTCGTGGACGCTCGCGACGCCGGGTTTCTGGCCGAGCCATGCCATGACAGCTTCGTGATCGATAGTTTCTGGTACACCGTCGAGACCAAGATGAATGGCGGACTTGAACAAGCCAAATGACGACCAAGCAATCACTCCGCTCACCATCAAGCTCGCGAGCGGATCGAGCCAGTGCCAACCGGTTGCGAGAATGAGAAGTGCGGATAGGACGACTCCGGCGGATACCGCAGCGTCGGCCGCCATGTGCAAAAAGGCGCCCTCGACATTGAGGTCGCCCTTGCGTCCTTGCATAAACAGCATGGCCGTTCCGGCATTGACTGCTATGCCGAGGAGCGCAACCCAGAGAACAATTGCGCCGGGGATCTCGACCGGTGAGCTGAACCGTCCGATGGCCTCCCAGGCAAGGGCGCCGACGGCTGCAAACAGCGCGAGACCGTTGGCGAGCGCCGCCAAAATGGATGCGCGCCCGAAGCCATAGGTGTGTCGATTGCTCGGCCGCCGTATGCCCAAGGCGACCGCGCCCCATGCCAGAAGCAGGCCACCAACGTCCGTGAGATTGTGGGCGGCATCGGCTAGAAGGGCGAGGGAGCCGCTGTAGAAGCCAAATCCAGCTTCGATCAGCACATAGGCGACATTTATCGCCGCGCCGACAGCGAATGCCGTGCCGAAATCCGTCTGTGCAGCCCCGTGCTCGTGGTGATGGGTCACGATTTTCTCCAGATCGTGCCTTCCAGCTTCGTAGCCGCAGCGATGGTGTTGGAGATCGTGCCAAACTTGCGGACATTGTCATGGAGGAGCGTAAGGCGGCGATCAGACTCGTCAGTGTCAACGACGAGCTCATAGGTAATCGACACCATCTTGGGCGGATTGTCTTGACGTTCACCGCGGAGCCGCACCTCAACGCCACGGAAGACGAACTTGAGAAGCGGGGCAACTCGCTCGATACCTTTGATCATGCACGCCGCCAGCGAAGCTAGCAGCAGCTCGGCCGGGTTGAACGCATCAGGCCTGCCATTCACGTCCGTGTCGAGCGTGACGACAGCGTCCTTGGTCGATGCCTCACTTCCATGGGCATCGATGCGGCGGGCGGTTACGCTGTACTCGAGCATCGATCAGCCTTTCAGCCACCCGCCGATGGCGTCCTGCTTGGGCAATCCGCCTGCGTGCACCACCTTGCCATCGACCACGATGCCGGGCGTGGAAGCGATGCCGTATTTGGCGATTTCGGCGTAGTCGGTGACTTTCTCGACTTTGACATCGATACCGAGCTTGGCAGCCTCTGCCTTGACCATATCGGCCGTCGTCTCGCAGCGTTTGCAGCCGGGGCCGAGTACTTTGATATATTTCATGGGTGGGTTCTTTCGCTTGTAGAATTAGGCGTCAATGAAACAGTGCGTTGAAGAGAAAGCCGACCGCGAGAATGCCGGTGCCGACGACCCCGACGAAGACCGCAATCAGCTTGGTCGTTAGAACCTTGCGTAAGATGATCATCTCGGGCAGCGAGAGCGCGATGACGCTCATCATGAAAGCGAGGGTTGTTCCGAGGGCAGCACCCTTACCCAGTAGCGCTTCAACGATCGGGATGACGCCTGCCGCGTTCGTGTACATGGGGATGCCGATGAGCACAGCCGCAGGAACCGACCACCACGCGTCCGCGCCCATGATCTTGACCATCAGATCGGCCGGCACATAGCCATGGATGAGAGCGCCCATCGCAATGCCAGCGATAATCCACATCCAGACCTTGCCGACGATTTCGCGCACCGCTTCGATGCCAGCGTTGATGCGATCAACAGTCGTGATTTGTTCGTCCGGAAGTTCAATGGCTCCGGCGCGGACTTCACGAATCCATGGCTGCAGCCAGCCTTCGAGCTTCAGGCGGCCGATGACGAAGCCACCAACAATGGCGACCGCAAGACCGAACGCGAGGTAGGTGAGCGCGACCTTCCAACCAACGAGAGCAAACAGCAAACCGAGCGCGACCTCGTTGACCATCGGCGCGGCAATCAGAAACGAGAACGTGACGCCGAGCGGCACACCGGCCGACACGAATCCGATGAACAGCGGGACCGCCGAGCAAGAGCAGAATGGCGTTAGAATGCCGAGGCCCGCAGCAGCGATATTGCCGACGCCTTCCGCACGACCCGCCAGCATCGCTCGCGTCTTCTCGGGAGAGAAGAAGCTGCGCACTACGCCCATGGCGAATACGACGAGTGTCAGAAGCAACAGCACTTTGGGCGTGTCGTAGACGAAGAACTGGATCGCCTCGCCGAAGTGGCTCTTGCGCTCGATAGGCAGAAGCGACACAACCCATTCGGAGAATGGTACAAGCTGAGAGTAGAGGAAGGCCCAGACGACGAGCGCGCCAGCCACCATGGCCAGCCATTGAACGGTCTTCTGCCGTTGGGAGGGATCGTGGTCGATAGTCTCGTGGAGTGCCATGGTTGTCCTGCCTACGCAGCCTTGCCGCAACGCGCGCGTTGAGGGCGATCCGCCCGGGCCAGCCGCTTGCTGTCCTTGTTATGCAGCGGATCGTTTTCCACCCCAGTCACCGCTGCTCTGATCGTGGCGGAGATCCATGCGGGCATGTCTGGCGACAGTGCGTAGAGAACCCACTGCGCATCACGGCGATCCCGTAAGAGCCCCGCATCCCGCATCACCGCGAGATGCCTTGACACTTTCGGCTGAGGCAGATCGAGCGCTGCGACGACCTCGCAGACACAAAGTTCGCCGTGCTTCGCAATGAGTGCCAACGCGCGCAGACGGATGGGATCTGCCAGCGTGGCGAATACGGTTGTTGCGTTTTCCATTTGATGAATATACATCGAAATGCATATCCTGGCAAATGAATATGCGATTTGTCGCATGTCCGCTGGGTGGGCTTCGAACAAGAGGTAGGGGATGTCGACCTTCGAGCGCTATCTGACTGTCTGGGTCGGCGTCTGTATCTTTGTAGGCATCGCCCTCGGCTGGACGATGCCGACATTGTTCCAGACCGTCGGAGCCATCGAGATCGCCCAAGTCAATCTGCCGGTCGCGCTGCTCGTCTGGCTTATGATCATTCCTATGCTCGTCAAGATCGACTTTGCCGCCTTGTCCAAGGTCAAGGAGCACTGGCGCGGCATCGGTGTGACGCTGTTCATCAACTGGGCGGTGAAGCCGTTCTCGATGGCATTTCTCGGATGGCTATTCATCGGCTGGCTGTTCCGGCCATATCTACCGGCAGAGCAGATCAACAGTTATATCGCAGGTCTCATTCTGCTGGCTGCCGCACCTTGTACGGCGATGGTATTTGTCTGGAGCAATTTGTCGGACGGCGAACCTCACTTCACGCTCAGCCAAGTGGCGCTCAATGATGTGATCATGGTGTTCGCGTTCGCGCCGCTGGTTGCGCTGCTACTCGGTCTGTCGGCCATCACCGTGCCTTGGGAGACGTTGCTGCTGTCGGTCGCGCTCTACATCGTTGTTCCGGTCATCATTGCGCAGATCTTGCGGCGGTCTGTCCTTGCCAAAGGCGGTGAAACGGCGCTGAAGTTGCTGCTCGATCGGCTCGGCCCAATTTCGATCATGGCTCTGCTGGCAACGCTCGTGATGCTGTTCGGCTTCCAGGGTAAGCAGATTATCGCGCAGCCACTCATCATCGCGATGCTGGCGGTGCCCATCCTAATTCAAGTTTATTTCAACTCCGGCCTTGCCTACGTGCTCAATCGTTGGGCCGGGGAAGCCCACTGTGTTGCGGCTCCCTCCGCACTTATCGGCGCCAGCAATTTTTTCGAGCTGGCCGTAGCCGCAGCAATTAGCTTGTTCGGTTTTGAATCCGGTGCAGCGCTCGCGACCGTCGTCGGAGTCCTCATCGAGGTTCCGGTTATGCTGACGGTCGTGAAGACTGTGAACAGTACAAAGGGTTGGTACGAAGCGGGACTGCGATGAATTGCAGCGGTTGATCAAGTCGCCTCGCCGGCTACGACCTCCGACTCCGGCATCGCCGGCAGCATGATACTTATTGCCCAGCAGAGCCCGAGCATGACGGCGGATCCCATGAGGCACGCCACCATGCCGCCGAGTTGATACAGTATGCCGGAGAGCAGGATGCCGATCAGCCGGCCAAGCGCGTTGGCGGCATAGTAGAAGCCGACATCTTCAGCTGCCTTCTCCGACCCGGCATAGGCGAGGATCAGGTAGGAGTGGAGCGAGGAAGTGACTGCAAACGGCAGACCGAACAGCGCGAGGCCGATCACGACGATCAGATCAGCTCGCGCAGTATCCGTCGCAAGTAGTAGTAGCGCCAGCACGACCGGAATCGAGGTCAACACCGCGGCCCATAGGCGGGCTGCGGGAATCTCGGTGCTCAATCCATCCGAACTGCGTTTGACCAGCCGTGGCGCGAACACCTGCACGGCGCCATAGGCGATCGTCCATGCTGCCAGGAACGTACCGACCTCGAAAAAGCGCCAGCCGTTGGCATAGAGAAAAACCGGCAAGCCGACGACGAACCACACATCGCGCGCGCCGAACAGGAACACGCGGGCGACCGCCAGCAGGTTGACGCCGCGCGACTTGGCGAACAGCTCCTTCATCGACTTGGACGCCTTGGCCTTGCCGAGGTCGCGCGGCAGGAGGACGAGGCCTAGCATGGACACGAGCCCGATCAGCGCTGCCATCAACCAGAGCGCGGGCTTGAACCCGATCCATTCGAGCAGCACGCCGCCGGCGAAGAAGCCAATGCCCTTCATGGCGTTCTTGGAGCCGGTGAACCAAGCGACCCATTTGAAGAGTTGGCCCGAACCTTCCGCTGACGTAGCCTTGATCGCCGACTTCGACGCGGTTTTTGTGAAATCCTTCGCGAGGCCCGAGATGCCTTGTGCTGCCACCGCCCAAATCACGGATGCTGCTGCAGTCCATCCAGGATCAAGAGCCGAGAGCATCAGCAGGCCCACAACCTGCAAGCCTTGTCCGACCGCCAGCATGCGGGGGATGCCGAATCGCACAGCCAGCCAGCCGCCAGCGAGATTTGCGATGATGCCCGCAAGTTCATAGAGTAGGAAGAGGAAGGCGAGTGTGAATGGCGAATAGCCGAGCTTGAAGAAATGCAGTAGTACAAGCATCCGCAGTGCGCCGTCGACGAGCGTAAAGCCCCAATAAGAAGCTGTCACGACGAGATAGTTGCGGACCGCGTGCTGCATCTCAGCGTTCCGCCGCAATGACGATGTTGGCGAGATCGACCATGCGACAGACATAGCCGATCTCGTTGTCGTACCAGGCGTAGACTTTGAGCATCGTGCCGTCGGTCACCATCGTATACTCGGCATCGACGATCGAGCTGCGTGTGTCGTTGCAGTAGTCGGCGGAGACGAGTGGACGGGTCTCGTAGCCGAGGATGCCGGCAAGTGGTCCGCGGGCCGCCGCTTGGAAAAGATCATTGACCTCAGCCTGCGTCGTCGACCGTTTCAGCTCGAAAACGCAATCCGTGAGGCTGGCGTTCAGCACTGGAACCCGGACGGCGTGACCGTTGAGCTTGCCCTTCAGCTCCGGATAGATGAGCGCAATAGCGGTGGCACTTCCCGTCGTGGTCGGCAGCAATGACAGCAACGTCGAGCGCGCACGGCGCAGGTCCTTGTGTGGGAAATCGACGACGACGTTGGTGTTGGTCGGATTGTGGATGGTGGTGATCTGACCGTGCACGATACCGAGGTTCTCGTGCACGACCTTCACGACGGGCGCGAGGCAATTCGTCGTGCAGGAGGCTGCGGTCAGGAGGCGGTGCTTCGCAGGATCGTAAAGGTGATCATTGACGCCGACGACAACGTTGAGCGCGCGCTCGTCTTTCACCGGCGCCGCGACAATCACGCGCTTCACACCGCGATTGAAGTAAGCCTGCAATTCCTCGTGTTTTAGGAATTTTCCGGTGCATTCCAGGACGATGTCGCAGCCGAGGTCGCCCCAGGGAATGTCGCCGGGCTTTGCGGATTCGCTGAAGCTCAAGCGTTTGCCATCGATGCTGATCGTGGACTTGCCGTCGGTCTCGAATGCCGCATGCCAGCGACCGTGCACACTGTCGAACTCGAGCAGATGAGCCGTTGCGCTCGCGCCCCCTTTCACCTCGTTCAGGTGAACGACGTTGAGGCGATTGGCGCTGCGTGGATCGCCGCCCGACCGCCGCAGGTTACCCATCGCCGCTCGGAGTGCGAGCCGCCCCATGCGACCCATACCGTTGATGCCGATCTTCATTTGCCTGCCCCCGATCAACAAACCATGCGCGCGCTGTCGCCGAGCTCATCGAGACGTGCCTTCAGAGCCATTTTGTCGAGCGATCCGAACGGCAAGGCTGTAAAAGCTTCCAGCCGTCTTCGGATCATTCCGTAGAGTTCATTGAGCAGCGTAGTGCGTTCAATGTCGGAGCCTGTGAACTTCGCCGGATCGGGAAATGGCCAGGAGGCGGTGATGGGTTGCGTGCCGAGGTCCGGACAGGCCTCACCTTCGCGCACGTCGCAAAGAGTTATGACGAAATCCATCCGCGGGGCATCGGGACCAGTGAAGTCGGTCCACGCCTTGGGGCGCAGCTGACTGACATCGTGCCCGATCACCTGCAATCTGTTGAGCACATCAGGCATTGGGGCCGGAGCTGGTTCGGTCCCAGCAGAGTAAGCGCGGAATTTGCCGCATCCGACCTTCTCGAGAATCGCTTCTGCCATGATCGAGCGTGCGGAATTGCGCGTGCAAATGAAGAGAACATTGAATGCGGGCTGCACACTCGGACTCTCCTCGTTTGTGTCGGGAAGCAGTCTGGCGAGATCGCTGCGGAGGTCCGGGCGGCCGTGACAGCAGGTCTCGGTTAGGAAGCTGAAGAGCGTGCGCAATCCGGCGAACCGCACAGCATAGATGACGTGCCGACCCTGCCGCGTCGACTGAACCAGGCCGGCTTGCTCCAGCGCCGAAAGATGGAACGACAACGTGGACGGCGGCTGGCCGAGCTCCGCCGAGAGCTCGCCTGCCGGCATGCCATTGGGCCCCCGCGCTGCAAGCAACCGCATCACGTCGATGCGGGTGTCCTTGGCGAGGGCTGCAAACTTGGATGCTAGATCTGTGGGTTCCATGAATATCGAATAGTCGAATTGTGTGACAAGTAGAAGACAGATTCGCGGACTTAGCGCGCCGCCAAATGGCGTGGCGGTAGGGTACGGCCAAAAGTTCGTTGGAACCTTCGGCGCGACAGACTTTGATGGGATCTACGGGGTGGCGTTGGACTGGGCACGTCGTCGAGATTGCGCGGGCGGCCAACGCCGTAGCGGCGCCCTGGCCGTCAGATCATCGGGCAGACATGGCGAACGTCGATTTTTGACAGCGCTACTCTGCGACTTCCTGGGCGGAAAGAAGGTAGGCGATGCCGTCGACCTTCTTCGCAGCGTAGCGCTTGAAGCCCTTGCCCGCCTTGAAGATGATCAGGTCCTTTCCTGTCTCATCGGCGAAGGCCATGCGACCATCAGTGTAAATGCGCCAGGCTTTAACCTTCGCCATCACGGGGAATGCCGTAGCGCATTTGCCGCCGTCCTCGAAAAAAGTCAGCTTGTAGCCCTGCTCAACCTTGTCCTCGAACAGCGCGACTGAGCAGCGGTCGTCGCCTTTTTTCGCCATAACGCCGACATCGCCCAGCATCTCCCGCACCTTACCGGGCGGCGCAAGTGTTTCGGCGGCTGCAACGGAAGCAGCTGCGGCAACAAGCAGGCTTGTGGCGATCAGGCAGGCTCTCATAGCGCCCTCATATTGAAATGCCGTGCAAGTTGATGCCCTGCTTCTTCACAGAGTCAATAACGATATCATAGCTTACGCCCGGATGGCGCATGATGCTGCAAGGCGACAGCAGGTTCAGGTGGATCCGATTGCGTACCTAGGCGATCTTGAAACAAGTTCGGGGGCACGCGCACCATATGCAGTACGACTTATCAGCACATTAGTCGCACCACATCCGCAACCAAATATCAAAATATGGAAAGAGCGTAAGCTTTCGTGGTCCTGGCCTCGCCTCAAGCCGCGTGCTTGAATAATGCCTCAAGTTAATACGTGAATCTACACAGTGGCTCTCGGCAGAGAGCAGATTGATTGTGTAGGTCGTTACTCGGTTTCGGAGATCAGCCTATAACCTATGCCTGGTTCGTTCTGTATGAGGTCCGGAGCCTGCGGTGCGTAGGCAAGCTTCTGCCTGAGTTGACCGATGAAGACCCGAAGGTACTGGAGGTCTTCCGTGTGAGCTGGGCCCCAGACCGCTGTAAGGATCTGTCGATGCGTGACGACGCGCCCTGCGTGGCGTACCAACACCGCCAATAGCTCGAACTCCTTCGGTGTGAGTTTGAGCGGATTGCCGGCCCGCGTGACCGCGTGCGCCGCTATATCGATTATTAGATCGCCGCTGACCACTTTTGATGCGTCTCCGGCGGTCTGAGATGCGTGTCTGAGCGCTGTCCTGAGGCGCGCCATAAGTTCGCCGATGCCGAACGGCTTGTTTACGTAGTCGTCAGCGCCGAGGTCGAGAGCGGCAATCTTCTCCGCCTCGCGGTCCCGCGCAGATAGAACGACAATCGGGACCTTCGACCACGAGCGCAATTGGGCGATGACTGCTTTGCCATCCATATCTGGAAGACCCAGATCAAGAAGCACCACGTCAGGGGCTTGCGTCGCGGCAGCCTTTAGTGCTTCGGCGCCATCAACAGCCACGATCACGTCATAACCGGCCGCACGCAAGCTTGGCTTCAGGAACCGGATGATCTGTGGTTCGTCGTCAACCACGAGGACACGGCCAGCATTCATGGCCAACTGCCTCCATCAGCATTCGGTCCCATCACCGAAGGGGCTGGCAGCGATATTCGGATGCGCGTTCCACCCTTTGGGGTGAGTGGACTCTCGGCTTCAATCGTTCCCTGCATGCCGGCAATGATACCTGCACAAATGGAATGGCCCAAGCCTGTTCCTGGAGCGCGTCCGTCGCTGCCAGCAACGCGATAAAATTTATCGAATACTTTCTCCAGGGCCTCACGCGGAATTCCAATTCCGGAATCTGTGACGGTCAGCACGAGCCGGTCGCCATCGCGACGCGCCTCAAGCTTGGTAGTCGAGTCTGGCCCACTGTATTTGTGGGCATTGTCGAGAAGATTGAAGAGAACCTGTTCGAGCAGCGCTGCATCGCCACGAATGAGCGGCAACTTGCTGGCAATGGACCTTTCAACCAGTCTCTTAGGAAAGCTCTTTCGCGCGCGCTCGGCTGCGTTGGTTACGACGTCCGTGATGTCCACCCAATCACGGCGAATATCGATGGCGCCAGCTTCGAGGCGCGTCATATCCAGGAGATTCGAGACGAAACGGGAGAGGCGGCCAGCTTCTTCCTCGATGGTCGCCAGGAGATCGCTGCGATCGGATTTCGACATGCGATCCCCCAGCGAGCGCAGGCTGGTGACAGAGCCGACGATCGAAGCCAAGGGCGTGCGCAGATCGTGCGAAATTGAAGAGAGCAAGGCGGCCCTGAGGCGCTCACCTTCTGCAGCTGTCTCAGCTTTGGTTGCTTGCTCGACGAGCGCGATCCGCTCGATAGCAACGGCAGACTGCTCGATGAACGACTGGATTGTTGCAATGACCGGGTCGCTCAAGACATCGTCTTGATCTCCTGCGTCGATCCCAACAATGCCGATAGAGCCCTTAGCGCCCTGCATGGGTCGAAACTGATAACGCGCCGACGGAAGCGTATCGGTTCCTCGTCCGGCAGGCTCCTCTTTCTCATGTGCCCAACGTGCTGCAGCCCAGTCCGACGTTCCAAGTTGATCGTCTGGTGGCCAAGCCTGCTGGATCGAAAGGCCAGCGCCGCGATCGAGCATGATAATGGACTTTCCCTTGGCGACGGCGGCGACCTGGCTCGCTAGGAGCCAGAGAACATCATCGAGATTCGGCAAGCCGGATAGTTTGCGCGAATAGTCAAAGAGCGCTTGCGTTGCCTCTGCTCGTTCACGTGTGGCGGTTGCTTGCTCGTTGAGTCGTCCTGCAAGCGACCCTGTCACGAAGGCCACGGCCAGAAACATGAACAGAGACAAGAGCTCATAGGGCTCTGCGATGGTGAGGGTGTACCGAGGGTCGATGAAGAAGAAATTGTAGGCCAGGAACGATAAGACTGACGCGGCAATTGCCGACGTCATGCCAAATCGCATGCCACAGAGCAGCACGGCGAGGAGGAACACCATCGACAGGTTCGGCAGACGCGTCACCTGCTCGAGGCCTGTACCGACGAGCACTGCACCCGTAACTGCAGTCGCGGCTACTCCCAGCGACCTTGCCAGCCGTCCAGGAGGCGAGAAGGTTGACTTGGGTATCGAGGTTGCACCGCGTTTGCTCGACGTTTCAGCTTCCGGGGCAACAATCAAAACTGAAAGTCCGTTGGCCCGACGTACCAAGTCTCGTGAGAGCAACCGGCCCAGCAATCGGCCGAGTGGCCCGGCCTTCGATCGCCCGATGATGATCTGGGTGACGTTGTTGCGTTTGGCATAAGAGAGTATTTCGCCAACAAGGTCCGCGGCGCTCAATCTGACAGTACTGGCCCCTAGGCGCTCCGCAAGACGCATCATCTTCTCAGTGCGACGAACGAGGGCACGATCGGTGATCTCGCGATCGGTCGGCTTCAAGTGGAGGGCGATCCAATCGGCTTTTTGCGCCTTGGCCAGTCTCGCGGCCGTACGGATCACCGTTTCAGACAGGGTGTCCGTGCCGACGCAGACGAGAATGCGCTCGGCTGTTGGCCAAGGGCCTTCGATACCTTGCTGACGGAGCTGCGCCAGCATCTGTTCGTCGACCCGATCCGCAGTCCGGCGCAGCGCAAGTTCACGGAGCGCCGTGAGATTGCTCGGCTTGAAGAACTGGTCGATGGCACGGCGCGCATTTTCAGGCAGATAGACTTTGCCCTCCTTGAGCCGTTGGATCAGTTCTTCCGGCGGTAGATCGATGACGACGATCTCGTCTGCCTTCTCCAAAGCTTTGTCCGGTACCGTCTCCTGCACGCGGATGCCGGTGATCCGCTCAACGACGTCCTGCAAGCTTTCCAGGTGCTGGATGTTGAGCGTCGTCCACACATCAATGCCATTGCGGAGCACCTCTTCCACATCCTGGTAGCGCTTGGCATGGATCAGCCCCGGTGCGTTCGTGTGCGCGAACTCGTCGACAAGCAGTAACTTCGGTCTGCGCGCAATGGCAGCTTCGACGTCGAACTCCATCAGGGTGCGCCGGCGGTAAGGGACAGGCTTGCGTGGCAACACATCGAGCCCGTCGAGCAGCGCTGCTGTCTCGGAACGGCCATGAGTTTCGACGACGCCGACTAGCACGTCGACACCCTCGGCCCTTTGCGCTCTGGCCGCCGAAAGCATCGCGTATGTCTTGCCAACTCCTGGTGCCATCCCAAGGAACACCTTGAGCTTGCCACGGCTCTCCTTCTCGGCAAGCTCAAGCAGCGCCTTGGGAGACGGGCGCCGTGCTTCGCTGGGAGTAGAGTTTGGGTCGGCCATGTCCCCTATCCGGCGCCGCCGGAGAGGGTCGCGTCAAGCTCAAGATTGAGGCGCAGCACGTTGATCCGCAGCTCTCCGATGAAACCGAGCGCAGGACGCTCAATTGCAGCCTCGACAAGGGCGCGAACGCGCTGCTCCGGCAGGTTTCGGGCAGCCGCGACCCGAGCGATTTGGAGTGTGGCGTAAGCCGGAGAAATGTGTGGGTCGAGGCCACTGGCAGAGGTCGTGACAGCGTCCGCGGGAACAACGGTGGCGCCGGCTTTTCGGAGCGCAGCCGCATCGCCTTTCACTCGTTCTACGAGTTTCTTCGACAATGGCCCAAGATTCGATCCCGACGATCCGGCGGCATCGTATCCCTTCTCGCCTGCCGCCGACGGACGCGGCCAGAAATGCTTGTCCGACGCAAAGGCCTGACCAATCAGTTCCGAACCGACCACGGTTCCGTTTCTGATGATGAGACTGCCATTGGCAGCTTTGGGCATCACGATCTGTATGAGGCCGGTCGTGGCGAGTGGATAGACGAGACCCGTGAGAGCGGTAAAAAATACTAGCATAACGAGAGCGGGCCGGAGGTTGGCAATCATGATGTTCTCCTTCAGGAAAGCCGTAGTGCCGAGACTGCGAGGTCGATAAGCTTGATCCCGACAAACGGCACGATGAGCCCGCCAAGTCCGTAGACGAGCAGGTTGCGCCGGAGGAGGGCGGCAGCGCCGATCGGCCGATAGGCGATGCCCTTCAGGGCCAAGGGGATCAGCGCGACGATTACAAGAGCATTGAAGATCACTGCTGACGGGATCGCGCTTTCCGGTGTCGCTAGGCCCATGATGTTGAGTGCGCCGAGTTCGGGATATGTGACCAGGAACAGCGCGGGAATGATGGCGAAGTATTTCGCCACATCATTCGCGATCGAAAATGTTGTCAGCGAGCCGCGCGTCATCAACAGTTGCTTGCCGATCTCGGTCACCTCGATAAGCTTGGTTGGGTTGCTGTCGAGATCGACCATATTGCCGGCCTCGCGCGCAGCCTGCGTGCCAGTCTGCATGGCGACGCCGACATCGGCTTGTGCGAGGGCTGGCGCATCGTTGGTGCCGTCACCGCACATGGCGATCAGTCGCCCCTTGACCTGCTCGGCCTTGATGTAGGCGAGCTTGTCCTGCGGCGTTGCCTCGGCGATGTAGTCGTCGACGCCGGCTTCTGATGCGATGGCTGCGGCCGTAACTGGATTATCGCCCGTTACCATGACCGTCTTGATGCCCATGGCGCGCAGTGCGGCGAAGCGCTCCTTGATGCCGGGTTTGACGACGTCCTTGAGGTGGATCACGCCGACAAGCTTTTGCATGTCGATGACGGCGAGCGGCGTGCCTCCAGATCGTGAGATGCTTTCCACCTCCGCCCGGAACGCGGCCGGAGCGCTGGCCATGGTCATGCCGAGCGATTTGAGGACGGCATCGACGGCACCCTTTCGGATACTTCGGCCTTCCACATCGGCGCCTGAGATCCGCGTCTGGGCCGAGAAGGGGATGAAAGTCGCCTTCAGCGTGTCGAGGCTAGATTCGGTCTGACCGTATTGTCCCTTGGCGAGCGCGACGATCGAGCGGCCTTCGGGCGTCTCGTCCGAAAGCGATGAAAGGAGTGCGGCAGCCGCGACGTCGCGGTCGGTGACGCCCGGCACCGGGATGAAGGCCGTGGCGAGGCGGTTGCCGTAGGTGATGGTGCCGGTCTTATCGAGTAGCAACGTGTCGACATCACCCGCCGCCTCGACGGCCCGGCCCGACGTGGCCATCACGTTGAATCGGATCAGGCGATCCATGCCCGCGATGCCGATCGCTGACAACAGTCCGCCGATCGTGGTCGGTATGAGGGTTACGAGGAGAGCGACGAGAACCGTGATCGACAGCACAGTTCCGGAATAGCCGGCGAGACCCCACAGCGTCGCGACGGCAATCAAGAAGATCAGCGTCATGCCGGAAAGCAGGATCGGGAGTGCCAGCTCGTTAGGCGTCTTCTGTCGCTCTGCGCCTTCGATCAACGTGATCATTTTGTCGAGAAAGGAGGAGCCGGGCTCGGCGGTAACGCGCACCTTGATCCAGTCGGAGAGGACGACGGTGCCGCCCGTGACGGCCGAGCGGTCGCCGCCGCTTTCGCGAATGACGGGAGCAGATTCGCCCGTCACTGCGGATTCGTTCACCGAAGCGATTCCCTCGATCACCTCGCCGTCGGCTGGGATGGTATCACCTGCCTCTACGAGGGCGACTTCACCCAATTCGAGCAGATCGGCCGGCTTCGGTTCCCACAGATCGCCCTTGGGGTCATCCGGATGCAAGAGCAGCTTAGCTTGCGTATCGCTCCGGGTCGATCGCAGTGCATCAGCGTGCGCCTTGCCGCGTCCTTCCGCGATCGCTTCGGCGAAGTTGGCGAATAGAACGGTGAACCACAGCCAGCCAGCGATCTGGCCTGAAAAGAGCAGCCCGCCACGACCAGATACGAGATCGCGCGCGAACAGCAGCGTGACGAGCAGGGCGACAACGGCCGTCACGAACATCACCGGATTGCGCACGAGCTTCGCCGGGGCAAGTTTGGCGAAGGCATCGAGAGCCGAATGGCGGAGGATGACGGCATCGAGGAGCGGGATGGCTTTCGTGGACATGGAATGGCTCCTTCAGAATGTCTTGCCGGCATGCATCAAGAAATGCTCGACGATTGGCCCGAGCGCCAGCGCCGGGAAGTACTGTAGACCGCCGAGGATCAGGATCACGCCGATGAGAAGGCCAACGAAGAGAGGTCCATGCGTTGGGAACGTCCCGGTGGACGCGGGCACTTTCTTCTTTGCTGCGAGTGCTCCTGCGATCGCCATCACCGGCACAGCGGAGGAGAAGCGTCCGAGTAGCATCGCGATGCCGAGGGTGGTGTTGTACCACGGTGTGTTGGCGTTGAGGCCGGCGAACGCCGAACCGTTGTTGCCACCTGCCGACGAGTACGCATAGAGGATCTCGGACAGTCCCCGCGGCCCCGCATTGGCCAGACTTGCAAGCGCGTTCGGCAATATCGCCGCGACCGCTGAGAATCCGAGGATGGTGAGCGGGAGGATGAGCAACGCCAGCATGGCGAGCTTCATTTCGCGCGCTTCGATCTTCTTGCCGAGATATTCGGGCGTACGCCCGACCATCAGACCGGCAATGAACACGGTGAGGATCGCGATCACGATCATGCCGTATTGTCCTGATCCGACCCCGCCGGGCAGTATCTCGCCGAGTTGGATCAGGAACAGCGGCACGACGCCGCCGAGCGGCATCAGAGAGTTGTGCATGGTGTTGACGGCGCCGCATGAAAGCCCAGTGGTCGCGACGACGTAGAGGGCAGAAAGCGCCTGACCGAAACGGACTTCCTTGCCTTCCATATTGCCGGCCGCCGTGTCGACGCCAAGGTTGGCGAGAAGTGGATTTCCGGAGGTCTCGGCCCAGTAGACGACAGCGGTCGCGGTGATCAGCAATCCATACATCGCAAAGAGCAGCGCCAGGCCTTGCCGCCAATCGCCGGCCATGCGGCCAAAGGTGAAAGTAAGCGCGGTCGATATGAGAAGCATGCTCCAGATCGAGAGCATGTTGGACCATGCATTCGGGTTCTCGAAGGGGTGCGCGGCATTGGCATTGAAGAACCCGCCGCCGTTGGTGCCGAGCTGCTTGATGGCTTCCTGCGATGCAACAGGGCCGAGCGCGATGGTCTGCTTGGCGCCCTCGAGCGTCGCCGCCTCCACGCTGCCGGCGAGCGTCTGTGGCACACCTGTTATCGCGAATGCGATTTCAACCACGATCGAAAGGGGGAGCAGCACATAGAGCGTCGCGCGGGTCATATCGACCCAGAAGTTGCCGAGCGTCTGCGCCGAACTGCGCGCGAAAGCGCGTGTCACGGCGACTGCGAGCGCGATACCTGTTGCAGCCGAAAGGAAGTTCTGCACGGCGAGGCCAGTCATCTGCACGAGATGGCTCATCGTCGTCTCGCCACTGTAGGCCTGCCAGTTGGTATTGCTCGTAAAGCTCATCGCTGTGTTGAATGCGAGGTCAGCAGATACGCCTGCGAAGCCCTGGGGATTGAGCGGCAAGAACGCCTGAAGGCGTAGCAATCCGTACAGCAGCAGAAATCCCGCCGCGTTGAACACGAGCATGGCGAGCGTGTATGCCAGCCAAGATTGCTCCTTGTCGGTCTTGATGCCAGCAGCGCGGTAGACAACGCGTTCCACAGGCTGCAACGCAGGCGTCAAAACGGTCCTCTCACCTTGAAAGACGCGCGCCATGAAAAGGCCGAGTGGCCAAGCGCAGACGAGGACGGCGCCGAGCACTAGCTCGATTTGGAGCCAACCGATGAGTGTCATGAGGTCACCTCCCGAGGGTCAGAACTTCTCGGGCCGAAGCAGTGTGTATACGAGGTAGGCGCCGAGCCCGATGGCAACCAGCAGCCCGATGACGGGTTCACTCATGGCCGCCTCACAGCCGGTCACAGAGCGCCGCGTAGACACCCATCAGGGCAAAGCCGCCGAGGCCAACTGCGAGAAAGATCAGATCGAGCATGGCGCTCCTCCGTTGAACGACTACGGAGGCAGGTTGCCCGAAGCGCGCATAAGGTCTCGATTGGGAAATCGAGCGGCAAGCGTAAGGAAGAAATAAAGATGCGCGGGAGGCTGATTCTTGTCCTCGTCACACCGAGACGGCGGCCAATAGGCTGAGTGGTGGTGGCGTAGGGCTACGGCTTTCTGTCGATCATCGTCGCGTGGGGACATCTGCACCGCGTCGATCGATATCGCGTGGGCGCCGACTTGGCCTCTGAGGCGTGACGTTCCGGGACACCGGCAACGCAGGGCATCGAGTAGCAATCATAGTGATAGATGGCATCTGCTTCTGACAGGTTCTGACAGTCTTCTGACAGCACTTGACAGTCCGTTGCCACCAACATGCCGTTTCGATGTTGGGTGATTGCTTGTAGGCTGATGTTCCGGCTGCCGACACAGCTACTTGCACATGCGTAGTGCGGCCCTGTGCCATTGCTGGCTCGGCAGAATCCGCTGCGGCTGCTTTCAACTTTGATGGGAACGGACGGCCAATGGTTTTGCCCTACTTCTGGAACTCTCCGTTTCAAGTCGACACCGGGACTAACGGCAATCAGCCGAGTCTGACGGTGCTTGCGGATGGCCGGCAGGTTGTTGCCTGGCGTGATGGTACGCTCGGCTCGGCGCGCCTTCGCTAAACGATCCTGAACGCCGATGGAACTGTGTCGAGACCTGTCGCCGACCTGAATTCGGACACATCGGGCAATATTGGTACATCCACCGAAGGCGAGATGCAGATCACCGCGCTCAGCAACGGCGGATTCGTCGCTGTATGGAACCACCGTGTTGGCACCGACGATACGATCTCCTTCCGCATCTTCGACGCGAACGGCAATGCCGTTGGCTTCGACCAGACGATCACCCATCCTTCTCCTGGTATGACAGACGTGCGTCCGACAGTCGCTGCCGTCGCCAGTGGTGGCTTTATCGTCGGCTGGGAAAGCTATTCGCTTACGGTGGCGCACCAAATCTGGACTCAACGCTTCGATGCCAATGGCATCCCGGTGACTAGCCCGTTTATGACCAGCGACACACGTGGCGGCGATAGTGATCCGAGCATAGATCGCAATCCGAGCAACGGAGATACGGTCGTCGTCTGGCAGGATTCGTTTGGCAACAATGGTTCCAACGGCGGCATCTGGGGAAGCTATAATGGGTTCACATTTCGGGTCGATGCCGCAACGAATGCTGTCGGCAAGCCAGCCAACAGTGATCCGGAGGTTGCCTTCGATGGTTTGGGGAATTTCTTCACCGCATGGTCGCAGCATGTCAGCGGTGTGAACTACACGCTGAGCGGCACGATCAACGCGCAGGCCACGTCATCATTCCAGATCAACACGGCAACAGTCGGATTTGATATGCTGCCGCAGGTTGTCGGTCTTGCCGCCGGTGGCTGGCTCGTTTTGTGGCGCACACCGACCGTCAACAGCCAATCGGAGATTCACGGCCAACTGATAACCAGCGCTGGTGCCTTGTCGGGCGTTGAGTTTCAGATCGCGTCCGGCATCATCAGCCTCAACCGCCTCGAGGCGGAAGCGGTTCCCGATGGCCGCGTCATGGTGACTTGGGAAAGTGGGGGGCACACGTTCGCCGAATACATCGATCTGCGGAGCGGTGCTGTGACCTGGAACGGCAGCGCCAGCAACGATCAATACGCTGGCACGAGTTTTGGCGACATCCTGAACGGCATGGGTGGCAACGACTACGTGGCGGGCTGGTCTGGCAATGACTATCTGCTGGGCAACGCCGGCAACGACACGCTCGACGGCGGCGATGGCAATGACCGGCTTTACGGCCAAGAGGGCAACGATAGCATCAGGGCTGGCGCCGGCGAAGATATTCTCGCAGCCGGCATCGGCAACGACACGGTCAATGCGGGTGCCGACATCGATTTCGTGCTCGCCGAAGAAGGTGACGACAGCGTCACAGGCGGCGACGCACGCGACCTGCTCTATGGGCAGGCCGGCAACGATTCGCTCTACGGTGACGCCGCCGACGACTTCATCTCGGGCGGTGACGACAATGATCTGCTCGTCGGCGGCACCGGCCTCGACGTGCTTTTCGGTGATGCCGGTAACGACATCGGCTACGGCGAAGCCGATCGCGACTGGGTCTACGGCTTCGCCGGCAACGACACGCTCTATGGCGGCGCGGGCGACGACGTGATTGGCGGCTCCGATGGCCTTGACGAATTGCACGGCGACGACGGCGCGGACGCCATCTTCGGCGAAGCCGGCAACGATACCATCTTCGGTGATGCCGGCTTCGACTACATCGTCGGCGGTGGCGGCGTGAACACGATTAGCCTCGGCAGTGGCCTCGACATCGTGCAGAGCACCCTCGGCGAGGGCGGCACGCAGCGTGTCAGCGACTTCGGCATCGCCGACTTCGACCAAGTCTGGCTCGTCGGCTGGGGCTTTGCCAATACCGTCGCGGCGTTGGCAGCCTGCCAGCAGGTCGGCGCCGACGTCGTGCTCCAGAACGGCGCCGATCAGATCGTGCTGCAGAACCTCACCGTCGGCCAGCTCAATACCTATAACTTCGTGCTGTTCTGACGGATCGACCTTGCCTCGGGGGCTTGCCAAACCACGTGGATTTCGCTTGCCCTGCGGGATCCAGCTCTTTTCGCAGAATTGTCGGCTAACCAGCACAACTGGGTGCCCTTCGTGGGTCACACGGATTTGCTTTTTTGTGGTGCAACATAGATATGAAGCTCCGCATTTGCATGCATGCAATTGAGCGGGCGGAGGGCGTCAACGAGGAGGCCTTCCCTACAAACTCTTAATATGAGGTTGCCGCATCATCTGATCCAAGATTATAATTTCGATTGAGGGCGGCATTTCGCGTCCCGTTTCACTATCGGTGGCTGCTCATCGTGCGGCGGCCTCCAACAACATTGACTTGAGGATACTAAATGGCTGATTTGACGGGCGGCACCGGTAACGACACGCTGGTCGGAGGCACCGACCCCGACACCATCCTCGGCATGGAAGGCGATGACAGCCTCGACGGTGGTGACGGCAACGACAACATCGACGGCGGCGTTGGCAACGACACGCTGATCGGCGGCACCGGTAACGACACGCTGATCGGCGGCGGCAGCGGCGCCGACAGCATTGAGGGCGGCGATGGCGACGATGCCATCAACACCTTCTTTGTGGGAATGCCAGATTCCACCGTCAACGACACCATCAATGGCGGCGCCGGTAACGATAACATCTCCGGCTACGGCACCATCGACGGCGGCACCGGCAACGACAGCATCTCCGGATCGGGCATCCTCACCGGCGGCGAGGGCAACGACACTATCTCGGGCTTCGGGGAAGCGACCGTCGATGCCGGTACCGGCGCCGATCGCGTATCTGCCCATGCGCAACCTTATTTCCCGGGCTCAACACGCCTCATCAACCTCGGTGCCGACACCGACATCGACACTCTCGTGTTGACCGCCGACCCTATGAACATGGGCGGCACGCCGACCGTTCGGATCACCGTCGACAACTTCACCGCCGGCGTCGGCGGTGACATCATCGACATCTCGTCGTTCCTCTCCAGCATGAACCCCATGTGGGCGCTTCAGGGCTGGAACGGATCGACCAACCCGTTCAGTACCGGTGCTGGCGGCGGCTTCTTCCGCCTCACCGCCGATGGTGCCGACACCATCTTCGAGGTCGACTTCAACGGCGGCGGCGACGGCTTTATCGGCATCGCCCGCTTCACCAATGTCGCGCCGACAGCTTTCACTGGTGCGAATTTCTCACCGACCTTGAAC
>JAPXTA010000032.1:0-42378 GCA_033812735.1 Hyphomicrobiaceae bacterium
TGGGCGTCAACGTGCCGATCCCCGTGCCGCTCGCCTACTACACCTTCGGCGGCTGGAAGCGCTCGGCCTTCGGCGACCTCAACCAGCACGGACCGGACTCGATCCGATTCTATTCGAAGACGAAGACGGTCACGTCGCGTTGGCCGTCGGGCCTAGCCCACGGCGCCGAGTTCACGATCCCGCTGATGAAATAAGCAAACCTAGCCATTTTTGTAAAATCGGGCGCCTCTGATCTTCAGCGGCGCCCGATATCGTTCAAGCCGCTTGCTTGTGCGCCAGTAACGCTTCTCCGAACGCCTCGAACAGCGTGCGGTTGATCGGATTCGTCTGCGGATCGTACTCCGCATGCCACTGCACCCCGAGCGCGAACGTCCGCGCGCCATCGATGCGGATCGCCTCCGCTGTCCCGTCCTCGGCGATGCCCTCGATGACGATCCGCTTGCCGGGCTCGAGAATACCCTGCCCGTGCAGCGAATTCACGCGTATGCAATCCCGCCCGAGAAGCTTCGCGAAAACACCGTTCGGATCGAGCTTCACGTCGTGCCGGTCCGCGAAGATAACAGTTGGATCCGGATGTATCTCGCCATTCTCTAGCCGCGGCATGCGATGGTTCATGCGCCCCGGGATTTCGCGAATCTCGGGATGTAGCGAGCCACCTAGCGCGACATTCATTTCTTGAAAACCGCGGCAAATACCGAAAATCGGAATGTCTCGCTCGACGCACGCCTCGACGAGCGTCAGCGCCATCGCGTCACGGCGCTGATCGTAAGGTTCGTAGCGAGGATGCGGCTCTTCCTTGAATCGTGTCGGATGCACATTGGCGCGCGCGCCGGTGAGCAGAATTCCGTCCACGACGTCCAAGAGCGCGCCGATATCAGTCATTCCCGGGCACCCGCCGAACATCAGCGGCAGCGCGCCGGCGACCTCAGCCACCGCAAGCATGTTCCGCTCACCAACCATCTGAACCGCAAATCGGTTCTCGATTCTGGTAGAATTGCCGATAATGCCAACGACAGGCCTGCTCATATCTTTCCCCGACTCGAAGAAGGCGGGGCCGATTGTTGTTCAGCCGTCACGACAATGCAATGCCCGGGGCTACTTCAAAAAAGAACAACGAGCCCAATGCTTAGGCATAGGTTGCTCACGACGCAAACTGAACGGCATAGATCGGTGGCAGAGTGTGCGAAACGCATAGCCAATTGTCCCCTTGATCCTCGCTGATCCAGAGCCCACCGGTCGTGGATCCAATGGCGAGCCGCTCGCCCGACGGGTCTAACGCCAGGGCATGGCGGTAAACGATGTCGTAGGCGTGCTGCTGCGGCAGACCCTTAGTCAAAACGTCGAAACTCTGTCCGCCGTCCCGCGTCCGTGTCACCACAAGCTTACCACCGGCCGGGATACGCTTCTCGTCCTTGATCTCCGGCACGAACCACGCGGTATCAGGATCAGTCGGGTGCACCACCACGCCAAACCCAAAAGCCGAAGGCTCAACGCCAGTGATTTCCCTGAAGGTCCGCCCTGCGTCATCCGATATGAAGATACCGTTGTGATGCTGCACCCACATCCGATCTGGTTGTGACTTGCACTGTGCTAAGCAGTGCACGTCCTGCGCGATCGGATCTTGGGTCAACTCTGGCGGTACGTGCTCGGCCCGCATCCCGGCGCCACGCTGCTCCCAAGTCTCGCCACCATCCCGGGTAAACCACAAGCCGCCCGTCGACACCGCCACCGTCACTTGGTCCGAATTTCGTGGATCAACGCAAATCGAATGCAATCCGGGCAAGTCCGCGCCGCCGCCCATCCATTGCTTCCGAAGCGGATGATCCCAGAGCGATCGCATCATTTCCCACGTCGCCCCACGATCTCTGGATCTAAAAAGCCCACCGGGAATAGTGCCACACCAGATCGTACCCGGTTCTTGTCCGCCTCCCGCGACCAGCGCCCAGACGCGCACTGTGGACCACGGCAGCGGCCGGCCCCACATGTCGTTTTCTTCGACACCATCGGGCTTCGGCGGATACACGGGCGCTGCGATTTCCTCCCATGAATGCTCCGTTTTTCGATGAAGCTTCACGCCGAAATGCCCATGATCCAATGCGGCGTAGAGCGTTCCGTCGCGAGGGTCATGAAGCGCAAGCGATACGTTGTCGGCTAGAAAATCGACCGCCTCGACACTCCAAGACCCCGAACGCCTCGATACGGTGAACAGTCCCTTGCGGGTCGATACGAGCAAACGATCCGACATATGTCATCCTCCGGACAGAGCCTGAAAGACGAATACGCGGGACTGCTTCCCGACAGGATCGCTCAATTTATTTCTATCGGTGATAGCGATGCCGTCGACGAAGATGATCATATGTCGGCGTAGCGCGCCCTGGTCGTCGAGAACGTAACTCCGCGCCCTCGGGTTGCCGTCGAACACTCTATCCAGCACCTCACCGACCGTGTCGCCTTCGGCCTCAGTCTCGGGACACGCCACATGTCTCTGAATATTTGGCGTGAAGGCAACAGTAGCCATTTGCAAACCTCACGCTGCAGGCCCGAGCGCGGCTTCGATCGCGTCTATCAATCGCGGCGACAGCGGCTCGACGGAACTCGGAAACGCCCCAACCGGCTTTCCGGAACGATCGACCAGATATTTGTGAAAGTTCCAGCGAGGCACATTGGCATCGCCCATGACCTGCCGTGCCCACAGATAGAAAGGATGCGCAGTCGTTCCCTTTACGACCTGCTTCTCGGCAAGCGGGAACGTTACGTTGAACGCCCCTTGGCAGAATTCCGCGATCTCGGCATTGGCTTTGGGTTCCTGTCCGCCGAAGTCATTCGCCGGCACTCCGACGACGACGAGCCCCCGCGCACCATATCGCTCGTGCAAAGCCTGCAGCCCCTGATATTGCAGCGTATACCCGCAGAACGACGCAGTATTGACGATAAGCATTGCCTTCCCGCGGAAAGCGTCGAGCGGCATCGGCTTGCCATCGATAGCCAGGAACTCGAAATCGAACGCGGATCGCGCGAGCGGGGCTGAGTGCTGTGCTTGCGCCGCTGCGGCCAGCAACATCGCGACAACCATAGCGACTATTCTCGTCATCGAAACCTCGGTTCGGCTCTGCAGCAATGAAGCATGCCACAGAAGCCACCACAAAGTCTTATTGGCCCTCGGGATCTCGCGCAAAATTGAAAAGGAAACGGGGCCTCGAAGGCCCCGTTCCTGCTTATCCATCAGTATCGGCTATGCCGCGTTCCAGCCCATCACGCTCTTGACCTCGAGATATTCCTCGATGCCGAACTTGCCCCACTCGCGGCCATTGCCCGATTGCTTCATGCCGCCAAACGGCGCTTTGCTGTCGGCCACCGCCATGTTCACGTGGACCATCCCAGCCTTGATCTGCCGGGCAACGCGCTTCGCTCTCTCTCTGTCTCCCGACGAGACGTAAGCGGCGAGACCAAACGGGCTGTCGTTCGCGATTGAGATGGCGTCAGCCTCGTCCTTGTAGGGGATGATCGCAAGCACCGGCCCGAAGATCTCCTCTTGCGCAATCTTCATGCTGTTTGAGACGTTTGCAAACACGGTCGGCTTTACAAAGTACCCACTTGCAAGTCCGTCCGGACGCCCAGGTCCGCCCGTCACGAGCGTCGCGCCTTCGGTGATCCCAGCCTCGATATAGCCTTGGATCTTCTTCCATTGCGCTTCGGAAACGACCGGGCCCATGTCGACCCCTTCGGCGTTCGGATCGCCAACCTTGATCGCGTCAGCCGTCGCCTTCGCGATCGCCGCGGCCTCCGCCATACGGCTTGCCGGAACGAGCATGCGCGTCGGTGCATTGCACGACTGACCCGCATTGCGGAAGCAGAGCTTCACACCCTCCGCCACGAGTTTCGAAAGATCGCCGTCATCGAGGATGATGTTAGCGCTCTTGCCGCCAAGCTCCTGCCCCACGCGCTTGACGCTCGGCGCCGCGCGAATGGCCACCTCGATGCCTGCGCGCGTCGAGCCGGTAAACGAAATGCAATCAATTCCGGGATGCGCGGCCATGGCTGAACCAACGCCAGGGCCATCACCGTTGACGAGATTGAAGACACCCTTCGGCACGCCCGCCTCATGCAGAATCTCTGCAAGCAGGATCGCATTATACGGCGCCACCTCGGACGGCTTGAGCACCATCGTGCACCCGGCAGCGAGCGCACCTGCCACCTTGCACGCGATCTGATTGGCCGGCCAGTTCCACGGCGTGATCATGCCTATGACGCCGATCGGTTCCCGAATGATTTCGGTGGTCCCGAGCTTCTCCTCGAAGTGAAAGTCTTTGAGGACATCCAGAGCAGTCTTGAAGTGCCCCATCCCCGCGCCGGCCTGGAAGCGCGTTGCAAACGACAGCGGCGCCCCCATTTCCTCGCTGATCGTCGCCCCCATCTCATTGAAGCGCTTCTTGTAAACGCTAAGAATCTTTTCGAGCAGCGCCATCCGTTCTTCACGCGTCGTGGTCGCGTAGGAAGGAAACGCCGCACGCGCAGCAGCGACAGCATTGTCGACATCGTTCGCCGAGCCCATCGCCACCTTGCCGATAGATCGCTCATTGGCAGGGTTGATGACGTCACGCACCGCGCCACCTTCAGCAGGATCGACCCACCGGCCGTCAATGTAGAACTTCAAGGCATTTGCTCGGGTGCTCGACATAGGCACAACTCCATGAATTGGGAACTTTGCATCGGGCGTAGGCGAGCCCAACCGGAACGTCAAGCGCGCGAGCGCGGAACGATCAACCCTTCGCCATGACGCTGCGCTTGCGCACGGCGGCCACGAACTGGGAGAGCGTGCGGCTGTATTCACCGCGCGGAATCATGATCTCGATCAGGCGCCAGTTATCCTTATCGGCGTGAGCATCGTCTAGCGCACGGGCGAGGTCCTTGCGGGTCGAGACCCGCTCGCCAATGCCACCGAGACTTTTCGCCATATCAGCAAAGTGCCAATCGTCGAGATCATTGTAGCCGGTATCGGATTGGAACACCTTGAGCATGCCCCAGGCGCTGTTATTGAACAGCAGCACGATCGGCTTCATGCCGAGCCGGCGGGCATTGCCGAGTTCCCATCCGGTCATCTGGAACGCACCGTCGCCAACAAGGATCAGCGGACGACGACCACTTGCGGCCGCGAGGCCAAGCCCCATCGGGACCCCCGGCCCCATGGTCGCGTAGTAGGCCGGAGCCACGAGCGCCGTTTTCATCATATCCATTGCCGTGAACAGGCAATCGCCCATGTCGGACGCAATCGGCATCCGCTCGCCCGTCCTCACGAACAAGTCATTGACGGCTGTCGCAATGTCCTGCGGCAGAATTGGCTTGTCATCCTGCTTCAGTTTCAACGGATATTGGGCGGCATAGGTGCGCTTCGCTTTGCCGACCGGCTTCGCCTCCCTTAGCAGCGCATCAACCAGCGCAGCGAGCGGCACGTTTGCGTATGAGTGATAACTGAACTTGACCGCCCGATCGAAGGCGAGAATCGAATTGCGTGCATCGATCCGCTTCTCGGAGACACCGAAATTAGTGTCGCACATGATGACGCCAAGCATGAGCAAGGCATCAGAATTCTCTATGGTCGAGCGAACTTTCGCATCACCCGCAAGACCCAAATATGAGCCGATCAGCGGCGAGTCGTCGTCCGCAAGAATGCCGCGCGCCATGAAGGTCGTCGCCGTAGGAATTCCAAGTTTGCGTGCAAGCTCGGCAACTTTTTTCTCCAGCCCGTATCGTCGCACTTCGACACATAAAAGAAGAGCCGGCCTCTTGGCTTCCGATAAGCGAGCCAAAATCTCACGAGCGGCTGCGCGAGCTGCCGCAGGATCATGCGGCGATGGCACGTAGTCTGCCACCGGCTCGACCTCCACCTCCACCATGTCTCGCGGAAACTCGATGTACACCGGGCGAGACAGTTCTCGTGCCGCAGTTAGGACACGCGCGATCTCGCTGGATGCCGTCACCGGATCGTTGAGCACGGCCTGCGCGACCGTCAGCTCGTTGAATATAAGCCGTTGCGAGTCGAGATGCTTCACTTGGTGATGAAGACCCAGGCCATCTGCCCCTTCAGTCTTGCCGGGAGCACCGGAAATCACCACGACAGGTGATTTCTCGGCATACGCCTGCGCGACCGGGTTGACCATGTTGAGCGCACCAGCGCCGTACGTCACCGCTGCAACCGACAACGCCGACCGATAGCGCGCCGCGGCATCTGCAGCAAAGCCGACGCCCGGCTCATGGGAGAGCGTGTAGAGCGGCAAGATCTTCGACCGCTCGATCTCACGGAAGAACGGCAATGCGAAATCGCCAGGGATGCCGAATATCTCGCAGGCGCCATAGCGGCGAAGTCCATCGAGAAGAGCGTGAGAAAGCTTCATCGCCGGACCTCACGGCTTCGAGGGATCGAAGCGCTTGATCAATCCCTTCCAACACTCTGCATAATCCGGCTGCAAGGTCGAGAGCTCCGCCGCGTACTTCGTCACCCGCTGCGGAAACCTCGTTTCGAACATGAAGGCGAGCGTGTTTTCAAGCTTGTGCGGCTTCAGCTCACTGAAGCTCGCCTTTTCATACGCCTCCAGATCAGGTCCATGCGACATCATGCAATTGTGCAGGCTCATCCCGCCAGGGACGAAACCTTGAGGCTTCGCATCGTATTGTCCGTACACCAGGCCCATGAACTCGCTCATGATGTTGCGGTGATACCAGGGCGGCCGGAAAGTGTTCTCGGCAACCATCCACCGCTCTGGAAAGATCACGAAATCGATGTTCGAGGTTCCCGGCGTTTCGGATGGTGCGGAAAGCACATCGAAGATCGAAGGATCGGGATGGTCGAAGCCGATCGCACCTACCGGCGAATAACGCCTCATGTCGTACTTGTAAGGCGCATAGTTGCCGTGCCAGGCCACGACATCGAGCGGCGAATGGCCAAGCCCGGTAGTCCAGAGATTGCCGCCCCATTTCACGAACAGCCGAGTCGGCACATCGCGATCCTCATAGGCCGCCACGGGCGTCATGAAGTCTCGGGAATTCGCCATGCAATTGGCGCCGATCGGTCCGCGTTCGGGAAGAGTGAACGCGCCACCGTAGTTCTCGGCGATGTATCCGCGGGCCTGTCTATCGAGCAGCTCTACACGAATTTTCACGCCGCGGGGAATGACAACCAGCTCTGACGGCTCGGCGTCGATGATGCCGAACTCGGTCCAAAACCGCAGTCGGCCTTCTTGCAGGACAATCAGCAACTCACCGTCCGCATTCCAAAACACCTCGTCCTTCATCGAACGCGTTGCCAGGTAGATATTGGCGGACATGCCGGTCTGCGTGCTGGCATCGCCGCAGGTCGTGATCGTCCGGATGCCCTCGATGAACGATGTCGGCGTGGACGGATAGGGAGTTGGCGACCACCGCATTTGTGCGATCGGTGCCTCGTAGCCGTTACTGGGTGCGGTCAGCCAGAGCCCAATGTCGGCCTTGCTGAAGCGGCCAGAATGGGCAACAGACGGGCGGATCCGGTAAAGCCAGGAACGCTCGTTCGTCGCGCGCGGCGCCGTAAAGGGCGAGCCAGAGAGCTGTTCCGCGTAGAGCCCATAAGCGCACCGCTGCGGGCTGTTCCGCCCGACCGGCAATGCCCCCGGCAATGCCTCCGTCTCGAAGCTGTTCCCGAAGCCGGACATATAACTGACGGACGCCCCTCTGGCGGACGGCGTCTGAAATGCGAGGTGAGGCGCGGAATCCTGGGCCATGGCGTTCTCCCTGAGCTTCGTTGGCGGTGCTCGTTTGCATCTTGCGCGATTGATGTCGCATGATAGTTTCGTTTGAAACTAAATCAAGAGCGCTCCGATGTCCTCAAGCACGGCAAGACGAAGGGAACCCAAACGCCTCGCTGGAAAGGCGCTTACCACCCCATTGGACAGCTTCTCGCTTGAAGCGTTCACGCCCTACCGTTTGGCGGTGCTTGCGCGCGACGTCTCCCGCTCGCTCGCAATGGTCTATAGTGAGCGCTTCGGCCTACGCATCGCCGAATGGCGCATACTTGCGGCACTAGCCCACTTCGGCCCGATGCCCGCCGGGCTGGTGGCCGAGAGATCGAGCCTCGACAAGCCAAAGGTGACGCGGGCCGTGCAACAGCTTGTGACGCGCAAACTCGTGACGCGCCGGACCGCATCCGAAGACCGCCGCGCCGTGGAGATTGCACTGACGCCAAAAGGCAGGGAGGTCTTCGAAGCCGCCGCCGCGCTTGCGATCCAATGGGAAAGCCAGATGCTCGGCGCGCTCGATGCCGGGGAGCAACGTGAGTTCGACAGGATGCTCGATGTACTGAGCACGCGCGTCAGATCTTTGGCTCAGGAATAAGCCAAGGCCGAACTAGAGCATGGCGCCGCCGTGCTGATCAATCTGCGGCCTTCTTGGCTTTCTTCGACCTGACAATCGTACCCACGCCATGCTCGGTAAAGAGCTCGAGCAGCACGCAGTGCGGCACCCGTCCGTCAATAATCGATACCGCCTCTACGCCCGCCTCGACGACTTCGATACAGCCTTCGATTTTCGGGATCATACCGCCGGTGATAACGCCGCTACGGATCATGCCACGTGCTTCATCGATGGTCAGGTCCGGGATGAGAGTCTTGTCCTTGTCGAGCACACCGGCAATGTCGGTCAGCATCAAAAGTCGCTTCGCCTTAAGCCGCGCGGCCAATGCCGAAGCGAACGTATCGGCATTGACGTTGAGTGTTTGTCCCTCGCGACTCATCGCGACCGGCGCGATTACAGGGATGAGATCCGACTTTGAAATTACGTCGACGATGTAGGGGTTGATTTCAACCGGGTCACCGACAAATCCGATATCCACGGCCTTCATGATATTGCTTTCGGGATCCGGCAGCTCGGTCACCTTCTTCGCGATCATCAAATTCGCATCTTTGCCGGAAATACCGACAGCCTTGCCGCCTTGCCGATTGATCGATGAGACGATCTCCTTGTTGATGGCGCCGGCCAGCACCATCTCGACCACCTCAACGGTCGGCTTATCCGTGACGCGTAGCCCCTGCACGAAGTCGCTCTTGATATCGAGCTTCTTGAGCATGTTCGCGATCTGCGGCCCGCCGCCGTGCACAACGACCGGGTTGATACCCGAAAGCTTGAGGTAAACGATATCCTTGGCGAAAGCCTCGGCGAGCTTATCGTCGCCCATGGCATTCCCGCCGAACTTGATGACGACCGTCTGCTCGTCATACTTGATCAGATGCGGCAGTGCCTCCGCCAGAATCCGCGCCTGCATGTGGGCGCTAGGGGTCCCTTCCTCGGGCGCCTTGGTTGGGGGAGCCGCATTTGGTTTTGCCATCTTTTGTCCTCGAGCGACCACGCTTCGGCGTGTGGGCGGGGTATTTTCCGGGGTCATATACGCAGCAGACGCCTCCCTCAACAACATTCCCTCTTATTTGAGCCATATGACAGCCGCATAGTCTTGCGGCAGGGACATGCGAAGGCCGCTTCGTTAAGCTAAAAGCGAACCGGACGAATCAAGGTGGTTCGGACTGTGAGGGGGCGCGAAGTGGTCGCGCGGGGATGATGAACGGCTTGGCCGGTGATATCGGGCCGATAGGTAAATCCGGATCGATGGACGAGACGTTCCATCGCGCGCACCGGCTTGCCCTTGTGCAAGGCCATGGTCAGGTCACCTTGGAGCACATGCTTTTTGCGCTGACCGAAGATGCCGATGCCATCGGCGTATTGAGCGCGAGCGGGGTCGTCGTTGACAAATTGAGAACCGACGTTTCGGCCCATCTTGGACGCATGAATGAGAAGATGCCGCCGCCCGGTGCGGCTGGCGCCCAACCAGGACCAGATCTACTTCGGATCGTTCAATTGGCGGCTAGTGCCGCTCGCCAGTCCCCGCGCAAGCAGATTGACGGCGCCATCATCCTCGCGGCGATCATCGGCGAAGCAAAAAGTCCTGCAGCTGGCATGCTCAAAGCCCACGGCTTGACCTTCGAGGAGGTCATCAAGGTCTTGCAGCGGGCGCAAGCGGCACAAACGCCGCGACCCGCCGCCCCCCCGCAGGCGTCCCGGGCAGCGCCACCGCCGCCCCCACCAACTCAACATTCATCACCTCTCCCCCCATCACCTCAACCCCACGTCGCGCAAAGGCCATCAGCTGCGCCACCAGCATCAGTAACGCCAGCCTCTATCGCGCAACCGGTAACGGCTGCTCCAGTCGAGACCCCAATGCCCGGCACAGCCCGAGCAACGCCGAGCACCGAGGAAATCCTCGCCTCCGTTCGCGCACGCGTAAAGCAGGCAGAGCCGCCGCCATTGAGCGTTCGCACGCCTCCGTCCCCGGCAACTCAACCACCGTCGTCAGCGGCACAATCTGGTCGTGCTGCGCCCGCTCAGGTCGCGCCTCAAGAAGCGAAGGCACCGGAGTCCCCCTTAGCTCAAGCTCCTATGCCCGAAGCAAACCAGGCGCCCAGCCAAACCGCTGCAAGAGACGCAAAGATCGCAGCGCCCACGCCGCAGCCAGCACCTCGACATGAAACCGGGATCGCCCCAACGAACGAGGATCAGCAACACAAATCTGTCGAGACGAAAGTCGCGCCCCTCCCGCCAGCATCGGATGACATCAGATCCTCGGCGGCGCTGACGCAAAGAAATGAAGCAGCAGCACACGAGCCGCAATTGGCTCAAGGTGCCTTCGTCAAGTCTGATGAGTCCGTCTCATCGCCTCGGTCGTCCGCATTCGACGCGCTCACGAAGGCGTCGCGCCCAAGCCCGGCGCCGCAGCCCCCCGCGAAACCAACACCACCACCCTTACCGAGCGCGGCTTCGCAGCAGCGTGCCGTCACACCGCCACAGCCACTGGCAAACCCTCCCAAGAGCCACCCTCAGACAGCCCCGCAACCTATCGCTCCAGTTGGGCCGACGCGATCGGCGCCACACGCTTATCCAGCAGCCCCTCACACTCCCCCGCAACCGATTGCGCAACTGAAGCCGGCAGTGCCTCTAGACATCATTGCGGCCGCCCGGGGCATACCGGGGGAAATCCCAGTCGGCGGATCTGTCATTGTCGAGATCCGAATTCCACGCGATCAACTCGATGTAGTCCGGCCGCCGATCCAGGCATCTCCCGCACGTGTCGAAGCGCCGCTGGCTCGGTCTGTCAGCGTTCAGCTCGTCAGTGAAATTCCAGGTGCGCTGGCGATAACGCCGCTGTCAGCAGAGACTATCTGGTACGACCGCCCAGCAATGACCGCCGCTGAGGAAGGGATCTGGAGGTTTGCGCTGACACCGGTTCTCAAGGGAAAGCACGGGGTAACGCTTTCCGTCTACGGCAGGACCATCGGGCTCTATGGGATTCAACTCGATCCCGCCGCCGTCTCAGAGACATTCGAAGTGACGGTGCGCCGTTATCTTGGCGCGCGCGTTTTGCGCCTTGGGGGCTATGTGGCCGTCTTTGTCCTCGGCGCGCTGGTCACAAATCTTGCGGGTGCCAAAATCGCCGAAACCATCTCGACTTGGGTGAAGCTGGTCTTGAAATGATCAGCTCCGCGCCATGAGCGCACCGATCGCGGACCGTGGCAGGACGCGCTTTAGAGCCGAGATGATGTGTGTGTGGGGCGATATTTTATAGTGTGCCTTTGGCCGTGCGCTTTCAAGCGCATGAACAAGCTTCTTGACGACCGCCTCTGGTCCCAGCTTGAAGCGACTTTGCGTGTCGTCCTCCAGGGCTTTCATGCGGCGTTCATAAGTCTCACGGTGAACCGATCGCGCGGCATCGACATTGGTCCTGAACGTCGCGGCGGTCGTCGCCAGGAACTCGCTCCGTATCGGTCCTGGCTCCAAGGTTGAGACGAAGACGCCGGAGCCGGCAAGCTCTTGCCGCATGGCGTCGGTCATCGCCTCGAGCGCAAACTTCGAGGCACAATAGGGGCCGCGAAAGGGTCCGCTCACAAGACCAAGCACGGAGGAGCAATTGACGATGCGCCCGCTGCCATTGGCACGCATCGCCGGAATGATTTGCCGCGTCAGCTCGTGCGTGCCGATGACGTTGATTTCGAAATGCCGCCGCAGCACATCGCCAGTGATGTCTTCCATGGCGCCGATAACGCCGTAAGCGGCGTTGTTGTAAAGCGCACCGAGCTTGCCGTTGGTCTTAGCCAATGCCGCATCGGCGCATCGCGCGATAGATAATCCATCGGCAAGTTCGAGCGGCAGCGTCTCGACACCCAACTCCTTTTCAAGTCGAGCGCGGTCCTCCGCTTTGCGGGCAGTCGCGAGCACCCGCCAGCCCCTGCCTTTCAACGTCTTTGCGGCTTCGAGCCCGATTCCACTCGAACAGCCAGTAATGAGGATGGATTTTTCGGGGATCATGGTACCTGCCATTCGCCTGCGACCGGGCTCATAGCGCCCGTGGCTCTCGACCGAGAGCACCGATTCCTTGCAGCCGCGCAAGGGTCGTCAACTTGATCACAAACTAGCGCCAATAAAAGTAGTCGTGCAGAAACGTATGACCTTCCATCAAGTCGATACCGACAATTGACTTGGTTACATAGAGCACGACAACCGCCGCACCTATGAGCGCGCAGATCAGTAGCGAGGCGATCAGGCACATACTTCCGATCTCGGCCAGGAGGCGGTGAAAAGGACGCCGGTGGCCTTCGCTAGTCAATCGCCGCAGAGACCGGGCCTCTGGCCCAACGAAGAAGGCGACATAGAAGCCTCTACCGCAAAACGTCGTCGATGCCCTGTAGTCAACCGCATGAAACGCACGCCGTTCTTCGAGCATGCCCTCGAGCCGCTCGACTTGCTCGACAGTCAACGCATTGCGAATGTCCCGCGGGACCGCCGCCGGGTCGAAGCCGGAAAAAGCGGTTTCATCGTTGGCATTGCCGACAGACATAGAGCGACCGCAAAACAGGACCCGTAGCTCGAAACTAGTACGTTCGAAGCCCTGTCGTTCCGTTAAAGCAATTGCAGACAGGGCTCACTCTGCCGGAAGCAGCATTAAGCTCTGTCGCAATTCGAAACGATCGCCCAACTGATTCGGTTCGCACTTCAGGTCGCGCGCCTGAGATCAGGCGGCACTGCCTCATCGACCAGCATTTTTAGTGCTTCGTCGAACGTCATGACCGTGCTCTTGTCGGAACCGAGACGGCGGACAGAAACCTTGCCCTCCTCGGCTTCTCGCTTCCCGACCACCAACATGACCGGGACTTTCGCAAGGCTATGCTCGCGCACCTTGTAGTTGATCTTCTCATTGCGAAGATCGATCTCCGTGCGCAGACCCGCCTTGCGGCACGCCTTTGCGACCTCCCTAGCATAGTCATCCGCGTCCGACACGATCGTCGCGATGACGGCCTGCACCGGCGCCATCCACAACGGCAGGTGCCCGGCACAGTTCTCAATCAGAATGCCGAAGAAGCGTTCGAGCGAGCCGCAGATGGCGCGATGCACCATCACGGGTTGCTTTTTCTCGCCATTGGGATCGATGTAGAACGCGCCGAACCGTTCCGGCAGGTTGAAGTCCACCTGCGTGGTGCCGCACTGCCAGTCACGACCGATCGCATCTTTCAGCGTGTACTCGAACTTCGGACCATAAAACGTCCCCTCGCCCTCGTTGACGCCGGTCTTGATGCGGCTGTCCTCGCGCGCCATGCGTTCGAGCGCCTTCCTGAGGATCGTCTCGGCATGGTCCCACATCGCGTCAGTCCCGACGCGTTTTGCGGGGCGCGTTGCGAGCTTCACCACCACCTCTTCGAAGCCGAAGTCCTGGTAGACCGACATCATGAGGTCGTTGATCTTGAGGATTTCCGCTTCGAGCTGGGCTTCCGTGCAAAAC
Organism: Hyphomicrobiaceae bacterium; assembly: GCA_033812735.1. Taxonomy (GTDB): domain Bacteria; phylum Pseudomonadota; class Alphaproteobacteria; order Rhizobiales; family Hyphomicrobiaceae; genus JABFRJ01. The sequence continues at coordinate 13,847 of JAPXTA010000032.1, forward strand.
ACGTGCGCATCATCCTGCGTGAAGCCGCGCACGCGCATCAGCCCGTGCAACGCGCCAGAGGCCTCGTACCGGTGCACACAGCCAAATTCGGCGTAGCGGATCGGCAGGTCACGGTAGCTCTTCAGGCCGTGCTTGAAGATCTGCACGTGACCCGGACAGTTCATCGGTTTCAACGCGAAGATCTTCTGGTCCGCCTCCGGGTTGGTCGGGTTCTCGATGGCGAACCCTGATTTCACCGCGAACATGTTCTCCTGGTACCAGCCCCAGTGCCCCGAAGTTTCCCAAAGCGACTTGTCGAGCACCTGCGGCGCGTTCACTTCGTCGTAGTCTTCCGATAAGCGACGACGCATATACTGCATGATCGCTTGGAACGACGTCCACCCCTTGCCGTGCCAGAAGACGACGCCCGGACCCTCTTCCTGGAAATGAAAAAGATCCATCTCACGGCCAAGTTTGCGGTGATCGCGCTTTTCCGCTTCTTCGCGCTGCTTCAGGAAAGCCGCGAGTTCCTTCTCTTCAGTGAAGGCGATGCCATAGATGCGCTGGAGCTGAGGCCCGGTTGCGTCGCCTCGCCAGTACGAACCGGAGAAGCGATCAATCTTGAATGCCTTGCCAATTTGACCGGTCGAAGTCATGTGCGGACCGCGGCAAAGATCGAGCCAGTCGCCCTGCTTATAGATCTTGACGTCTTCGCCGGCAGGAATCGCGTCGACGAGTTCGACCTTGAAAAGCTCGCCCTGCGCCTTGAAATGCTCCTTCGCCTTGTCGCGCGACCAAACCTCTTTTGTGAAGGCCGCGTTTCTGGCGATGATTTCATGCATCTTCTTTTCGATCTTCGGCAGGTCTTCCGGCGTGAACGGAGTCTCCTTGGCGAAGTCATAGAAGAACCCGTTCTCGATGACGGGACCGATCGTTACCTGCGTGCCGGGCCACAGAGCTTGCACCGCCTCCGCACAAACGTGCGCGGCGTCGTGCCGAATGAGTTCGAGAGCTTCCGGATCTGCGCGCGAAACGAATTTGATCGCGGCGTCTTCTGTTATCGGATCGTTGGCGTCGGCAAGCTTTCCGTTCAGCACCATGGCGACGGTACGCTTCGCTAACGAAGGCGCGATCGATTTGGCAACATCTAGACCGGTCGTGCCGGCCGGAACAGCGCGCTTGTTGCCATCTGGAAAGGTGAGGGTGATATCGGCCATTACAGGCTCCCTTTGCTCAACTCCTGCGGACCAAGCAGGTAAGACGGGTTGGTTGAGCGCCGCTTGTGCAGCGGGACTTTGCGCAATGTCAAGCCGCCTTCACCGCCACCCTTGATCGCAAGCAAGGCCAACCCATGTGATTTTTGTTCATTAGAACCACCTTCGCCGGATGGCCGAGGTCGAACAGCCTCAATCCGCGAAGGACGCATCTTCGAATGATCTTCGAATGAGGAGTGAAGTCATGCCCGAAGAGATCAAGAAAACAGCGCCCCAGGCGTCCACCCTTAGCCGCTACAGCGACCCGTTATCTGCCATGCGGGCCGAAATGGATCGTGTCTTCGACGCCTTCATGGGGCGCGGCAGCGGATACCCTTCAATTTTTAGCAACAGCGGCAACAACGTAACAATTCATATCGATGTCCATGAGACGCCGGCGGAAATGGTCGTCGAAGCGGAACTCCCTGGCCTCGACGAGAAAAATGTAGCCGTCACTCTCAAAGACGGCGTCCTCACATTGAAGGGTGAAAAGCAATCCAGCCGGGAGGACAAGACGAAAGACTACCACGTCACGGAGCGAACCTACGGCAGCTTCCAGCGCTCCTTCCGAGTAGGCGACACGGTCGACGCCGACAAAGTGACCGCAAGCTTCGACAAAGGCCTACTGAAGATAACCCTGCCAAAGCGGCCGGAAGCGGCAAAGACCGAGAAGAACATCCCAATCGGCAAAGCCTGAGCGCGGCGCTCCAAATGCAAACCCCGGCCAGTCCAGCGCCGGGGTTTGAAACAAAACCAAGCAACCGCTACTGCCGGGCTTCGGCAGCACCGATTGGTGACGAACTGCCGCGTTGATCGGATGATACGCCGAGTGCCCGGAGCTTGCGGTGCAGCGCCGACCGCTCCATGCCGACGAACTCCGCAGTGCGTGAGATGTTGCCGCCAAAACGGTTGATCTGCGCGAGCAGATACTCGCGCTCGAAAATTTCTCGCGCCTCTCTGAGCGGCAACGACATCAAGTGTTCCGCCCCGCCGTTCATGGGCAGCGACACGTTGGAGCCGATTTCGTCTGGCAGCATTTCAGCCGTGATCACTGTATCCGGGTCGCCACCCGAGAGGATCATCAGCCGCTCAATGTTGTTACGAAGCTCACGCACATTACCCGGCCAATCATGCGTTTGCAGCACCGCAATTGCATCTTCGCCGATCTTGCGCGGTGCAAGGCCTGACGATGAGGCAACCTGCTGGACGAAGCATTGGATGAGGGCGGGAATATCGTCGCGACGCTCAGCCAAGCTCGGGACGCGCAACGGCACGACATTGAGCCGGTGGTAAAGATCTTCGCGGAAGCGCCCTTCCTGCATATCGCGCTCGATATCGCGTGAAGTCGAAGAAATCAGGCGGACATCGACGGCAACCTTCTGTGCGCCGCCAACACGAAGAAATTTCTGTTCGACGAGCACACGCAGCACCTTGCCCTGTGTCTCGAGCGGCATATCGGCGACTTCGTCGATATAAAGCGTCCCACCATGCGCCTCTTCAAGTGCCCCGACTTTGCGCGGCCCAGAGATATCTTCCGTGCCGAATAGCTCTTCCTCGACCCGGTCAGGGGCCATCGCCGCCGCATTCAGCACCACGAACGGCCCGTCCTTGCGATGCGACTTCACGTGAATGGCTCGTGCTGCGAGTTCTTTGCCGGAGCCGGCGGCGCCACGAATAAGAATGCGGCTGTTTGTCGGAGCAACGCGCTCGATCGAAGACCGTAGCTGGCTCATCGCAGCCGACGTGCCGACCATGTCGATATTGACTGCAGAACGCTCGCGCAGGTGCTTGACCTCACGCTGCAATTTGGATGCTTCGAGCGCCCTGAGCGTCACCAGCAGGAGCCGGTCCGCCTTGAAGGGCTTCTCGATATAATCGTAGGCACCGCGGCGAATGGCCGAAACTGCCGTTTCGATGTTCCCATGCCCCGAAATGATGACGACCGGCAGGTCCGGATGCGCCTTCTTGATGATGTTCAGCACCTCGAGACCGTCGAGACGCGAACCCTGCAGCCAAATGTCGAGAATCACGAGCTGCGGCCGGCGCTCTTCGATCGCCTTCAACGCCTCGTCGGAATCGCGCGCAAGACGCGTGCGGTGCCCCTCGTCCTCCAAAAGACCGGAAATGAGATCGCGGATGTCCGCTTCATCATCGACGATCAAGATATCAGAAGCCATCGGTTGCTCCACTGTGTTCAGGCGACGAGGACATCGTCACTCAAGACGCTCCTCCTGCAGCAGCCCGGCGGGCCTCTGCAAGAGCAGATTGCTGTTCCGCGGCGATGATCCGCTTAGCGCTCGCGAGATCTGCCGGCGCGGGCAGCATGATTCGCAAAAGCGCACCGCGCGACCGCTCCGGTGTAACCGGCGCATCTTCGAGCGACAGGGTACCACCATGGCTTTCGACGATCTTCTGGACGATAGCAAGGCCAAGTCCGGTTCCCTTGCTACCTTTCGTCGTCACATAAGGTTCGAGTAGCCGGGCGCGATTTTGCTTCGGCAAGCCCGTACCGTTGTCGATAATCTCGATGATTGCAGTCTCGCCTTCACGCCGCAAATGAACTTCGACGCGGCCTTTATAGCCTTCCGGCCGTTCGGGCGACTCGGAGAAAGTTTGCACGCTTTCGACTGCGTTCTTCACAAGATTGGTCAGCGCTTGTGAAATGAGCCGCCGATCTGCGAGCAGCATCAATGGCCGGTCGGGCAGCTTCGGGACGAGTTCATACGACGCGTTCGACGCCATCTGATAGAGCGTCACCGGATCCTTTACGGCGTCGCGGAGGTCCATCTCCATCATCTCCGCCTTCGGCATGCGCGCAAAAGATGAGAACTCGTCCACCATACGCGCCACATCGCCGACCTGACGGATGATCGTATCGGTGCATTTGTCGAAGACTTCGCGGTCCGCCTCCACAACCCGTCCATACTTCCGCTTCAACCTTTCGGCAGAAAGCTGGATAGGTGTCAGCGGATTCTTGATTTCGTGTGCAAGGCGCCGGGCGATTTCAGCCCACGCACTTGTCCGCTGCGCGACCGCGAGATCCGTAACGTCGTCAAAAGTCAGAACCGCTCCGCTTGTATCATTGCCCTCCGCCGCGCGCCCTTCCTCGCGAATAAGCCGGGTCGCAAACGTGCGGTCTTCGCCGTTCACCGTGATCACGACTTCCGTCTGAGGCTTCTTTTGCCGAAGCGCATCGTTCTGGGTCAGAAGCTGTGCAAACTCAGGTACGACTTCGGCAAGGCGCTGATCCAGCAGTCCGTCCTCGTCTCGGCCGAGCAAGGTAACGGCGGCGCGGTTGGCAATCGTCACTCGTCCCGACCCGTCGAGACCAAGTACGCCGGCCGAAACGCCTGAAAGCACAGCTTCCATAAACCGCCGCCGCTCGCTCAGCAGATCGTTGGCCGACACCAGCTCGGCTCTCTGATAATTCAGCTGCTTTGTCATCTCGTTGAAATTGCTCGACAGCCGTCTGAGATCGCCTTCGCCCCGATAGATTGGCAAGGTCACCTTGAGATTCCCGCGCGCGACTTCTTGCGCCGCAGTGATCAAGCGTCGGATCGGCGCAACCAATTGGCCGGCAAACCACAGCCCCGCCCAGATCGCGGTCGAAACAGCTGTCAACGCAATCATGAAATACAACAAGCCGTGAATGAACTTGAGGCGCGATCTCAGAGACCGGAGTTCTTCAAAATCGGCAACACCTTCCTGCGCGCGTCTCAGATGCCGGACGACTTTCGGCGAAACGCCCCGGGCCACATAGAGATATTGCCCTGGGATCTTGTTGAGCTTCGCCAGAGCCGCGACGCGGAACTGGTCCGAAGGCATCAACAACGGCACCTGACCGGCTTCCGCCGCCGCGATGAGAGCAAGAGGCGGCGCCTCATAAGGAATTTTCTCGTTCTCTATCGCGGCGACGAGAACGCGCCGCTCCGTGTCGATGACGTAGGCGACCGGCAAGTCGCGCAGGCCCGCCTGCGCGAACATCAGCTCGCGAAACTTTCTTGGATCCGCCTTTACGTCAGGTGCAGCATCGTCGAGATCGCGCGCCATGTTGACGACATCGGTACGAATAACCTGACCGTGTTCTTCGAGATAAGCATTCGCGACCTCCATCGAGTTGTCGACGATCGTACGCGTCTGCTGGCTGAAGATATTGTCCAGGGCTCGGGAGAAGGTGATTGTCGCGCCGCTAGACAGGATGATCGCGGGGAGGAGGGCGATCACCGAGAACAAGGCGACGACCCGCGCATGCAGGCGTGCCCCCGGGATCTTTTGCTTCCACGCCTTCCAAAGGCCCTGGATCTGGATCCAAACGATCGCGATCATCGCGACGATCAGCACCAGATTGACCGAAACCATGATCGCGACGATCGGGCCGCGCGGTACGATCGGGGTTAAGCCGGTAAGAATGAGATAGGTAGCCAGCCCCCAGATCAAGGCGGCGACGACGACAATCGCCCCAACCGACAGAGCCCGCTCGTTGGTCCCAGGCAGCGGCGGGGCGTCATCCCATACAAGCGGACGAGCGCCATCGGTCGCAGCCTCGGCCGCATCCGCGCCCGCAGCACCACCCTCCCGTCGCTGCCGATCACGTTCGACCATCAAACTCGCTTTACCCCAATTCGAACATTTCCATCAAAAGTAGAGACAATGAAAAACACACGGTGTCATTCCACGCCAATCCCAGGAAGTGATAATTGTGCTACGAAGGGCTCGATAGATCCGAAGCACTGTGGCAAAACCGCGACAAAGTTGTCGAGCAGTCAAATTGGCTACATCCACAACACTGAGCCAACGCACACGTGGTTGTGATCACAAAATCTCCAGCATGCTTGATTAGCATCGGAAATTATCTTGGAAAAACAAAATGGTTACGCATCCCGTTCATGTCGTAGGCGGTGGTCTGGCCGGTTCGGAAGCTGCCTGGCAACTGTCCGCCCGCGGCATTCCGGTGGTGTTGCACGAGATGCGGCCCGTGCGTTGCACGGATGCTCACAAGACGGATGGCTTAGCAGAACTCGTCTGCTCGAACTCGTTTCGCTCCGATGACGTCGAGACCAACGCGGTAGGCCTGCTGCATGAGGAAATGCGCCGTTCCGGATCTCTGATCATGCGCTGCGCCGACCAGCACAAACTCCCCGCTGGCGGTGCATTGGCCGTAGATCGGGACGGATTTTCCGCCGCGGTAACCGCCGCTCTAGCATCAAATCCTCTGATTACCCTGGCGCGTGAAGAGGTCGCTGGGCTCCCTCCCCCGGATTGGACGAGCGTCATCATCGCAACCGGTCCCCTCACGTCCCCAGCCCTCGGAACGGCAATCGGTGAACTGACCGGTGAAGGAGACTTGGCGTTCTTCGACGCCATCGCCCCGATCGTTCATCACCATTCGATCGATGAGACGATCGCCTGGCGTCAGTCGCGCTACGACAAGGCCGGACCGGGCGGTACAGGCGCCGACTACCTCAACTGTCCGATGAACGAAGCGGAATACAATGCCTTCTTGGACGCGCTTCTGACCGCACCAAAAACCGAGTTCAAGGAGTGGGAGGCGAACACCCCGTACTTCGACGGTTGCCTGCCCATTGAAGTCATGGCCGAGCGCGGGCGCGAAACACTGCGCTTTGGGCCGATGAAGCCAGTCGGTCTCAGCGACCCGCGCACGGGAAAGCGCCCATACGCTGTGGTCCAACTCCGTCAGGACAACACCCTCGGCACGCTCTGGAACATGGTCGGCTTCCAAACAAAGCTGAAATACGCCGAGCAAGCTCGCATTCTCCGGATGATCCCGGGCCTAGGCAACGCGGAGTTCGCTCGTTTGGGAGGCCTGCATCGCAATACCTTCCTGAACTCGCCGAAACTACTCGACGGCACACTGCGGTTGAAGGCCATGCCGCGTCTTCGTTTCGCTGGGCAGATCACTGGCTGTGAAGGTTATGTCGAGAGCGCCGCCATTGGGCTTTTGACCGGGATGTTCGCCGCGGCGGAACGCCTCGGTCGCGAGCCGTTGCCACCGCCACCGACGACGGCGATGGGGGCTCTGATAGGCCACATTACCGGCGGACACATCGTTGTCGACGAAGAGAGTGGACAGGAAACCACGACGCCTCGCCCGAGGTCCTTCCAGCCGATGAACGTCAACTTTGGCCTGTTCCCGCCAATGGATCCGCCGTCGCACGACGACTCCGGCAATCGGATCAAGGGCAAGGACAAGTCCGTTTGGCGAAAGCGAGCCATGAGCCGCAGGGCATTGGTTGATCTCACAACATGGCAGAGGGCTGTGGAATTGAACGCAGCCGCCGAGTAAGCAGCCGGCAAACGCCCGCCGCGCGGATTTCCGCTGCGGTTAAGGCTTATATTGTTTGCATACCTCGTGGTCGCCAAGAACTCGCTCTCAATTGACCTGCATCAACGTCTCGGGTGCCCCGAACTTGAGATATTTCGCCGCAGGCCGAAATGAAGCGGAGAGCAGTTGTGCTGAAGAAGTCCAAGACAGACGCAGTGAAGGTTCAAGAAGCGGCAGCAGCCGAGCCGGCCACCCCAGCACCGGCTGAAGCAGCCGAAAAACCTGTCGCCACACCGGCTGTACTGCCATCCCGCCACGACGCCGATACCATTCGCCGTGCCTTCGAAACCGGCGAGTTTCCCTACAAGAACCGGTTGGGGACGAAAGACTATGAAAAGCAGATGGCGAGCCTTCAGATCGAACTTCTGAAAGCGCAAAACTGGGTCAAGGAAACTGGCCAAAAGATCGTCGTACTTTTCGAAGGCCGCGACGCCGCCGGCAAAGGCGGCACGATCAAGCGCTTCATGGAGCATTTGAACCCGCGTGGCGCACGCGTTGTCGCCTTGGAAAAGCCGACCGAACGCGAACGGACGCAGTGGTATTTTCAACGTTACATCGCGCACCTGCCGGCGGGCGGTGAAATGGTGTTCTTCGACCGCTCTTGGTACAATCGCGCTGGCGTCGAGCGCGTGATGGGGTTCTGCTCGCCCAACGACTACCTGGAATTCATGCGTGAGTGCCCAGAACTGGAGCGCATGATGGTCCGCACGAATATTCGGCTGTTCAAGTATTGGTTCTCCGTGACGCGTGAAGAACAGCATCGCCGCTTCACCGCTCGCGGAACCGACCCATTGAAGCAATGGAAGCTGTCCCCCATCGACAAGGCCTCCTTCGACAAGTGGGACGACTACACCGAGGCCAAGGAAGCCATGTTCTTCTACACCGACACGGCCGACGCACCCTGGACGATCATCAAATCGGACGACAAGAAGCGCGCGCGCATCAACTGCATGATGCATTTCCTGTCGAGCCTGCCGTACCCGAACAAAGACTATTCGGTGGTGACCGAACCGGACCAGCTGATCGTGGGTTCGGGCTCGCATGTCATCGGCCGCGACGAGCACATTCTCGGCAAAACGCTGCATCCCGACAAACGCCGCAGTGTCCGTTGAGCCTAAAGCCCGCCCGAGGTGAAAAGTCCAATGATCCGTAGCGGCGGCAATAGCGAACCAAAATCGCAGCCGGAGCTCCGACAATAGTCCTGGGGGGACGCTCATGCCGACTGACACCCTCACGCCGCCAGTTGAACCCAACAACGGCGCGGCGTCGAAGCCACCCGCTCTCATCGATGTCAGGCGCATCACCAAGGATGACCTGATCGACGCTGTCGCATCAGGCGTCCGCGATTTCCGGGCCGCGCCAAAATACGGGCTCTTCTTCGGCCTCTTCTATGCGCTCGGTGGCTGGGCAATCTTCCTGCTTCTCTGGCGCTTCAACCTGCCCTACTTCGCCTATCCGATGGCGATGGGCTTCGCGCTGATCGCCCCCTTTGTCGTCGTCGGCCTTTACGCGGTCAGTCTCGCTCGCGAGAAGGGCGAACCATTGTCATGGCCCGGCGTTCTCGGCGCGATCAGAGGGTCGAGCCGCCGGGACCTTCGATGGATGGCTCTGATCACCGCGTTCGCCTTCGTGATCTGGATGGACATCGCCGCCCTGTCGTCATTCGCCTTTCTGAACTTTCGCGCTTTGACGCCCGACATCCTGAACGAGCTCTTCACCACGCCGTCTGGCCTTCTGTTCCTGCTGATCGGCAATACCCTGGGTGCGATCATCGCTTTCGGGATCTTTTCGATCTCGGTTACGTCATTCCCGATGCTGTTCGAGCGCGACCTCGATTTCGTGACGGCAATGGCGACATCGGTTCGCGCTGTAGCCGCCAACCCGGTCTTAATGGCCGTGTGGTGCTTTACCATTGCGATCCTCGTCTTCATTTCGATCGCCTCGGCCTTCCTTGGCCTATTGGTTGTCCTGCCAATCCTCGGCCATACGTCGTGGCATCTCTATCGCAAACTTTTGCCCGCCCCTGACAAGGTCTGAAAACCCCGAAAACCCGTAGCATGCAGGGAGTCTTGCCAATCGGCACGAGAGGGCCGATATCTCGGCAACGGCCGAAGCGATCACGGCTGAGGGAGCACCATGGTTACCGTCGTCGACACGACCAGCAAGGACGCCGCCACCGAAAGCACGCGTCCGCGCCATCCGGAAAAGGCGGCGCGCGCCGAAACGCCCGTTCTGCGCAAACCGGACTGGATCCGCGTGAAGATGCCGGGCTCGGCGACCTACAACGAAACCCGCAGCATCGTGAAAGAGCACGGCCTCGCGACGGTGTGCGAGGAAGCGGGCTGCCCCAACATCGGCGAATGCTGGTCGAAGCGACACGCGACCATGATGATCATGGGCGATACCTGCACCCGCGCCTGTGCCTTCTGCAATGTCCGTACGGGACTGCCGAAACCATTGGATCCGAACGAGCCTGCGCATGTCGCCGAGGCCGTTGCCAAACTCGGCCTCAGCCATGTCGTGATCACATCGGTGGACCGCGACGATCTCGCGGACGGCGGCGCACAGCATTTTGCCGACGTGATCCGCGCAATCCGCAAGACCTGCCCCGCAACCACGATCGAGATTCTCACCCCCGACTTTCTCCGAAAGGACAGGGCGCTGGAGATCGTCGTCGCCGCTAAACCGGACGTCTTCAACCACAATCTCGAAACCGTGCCGTCCCTCTATCTAAAAATCCGCCCCGGCGCGCGCTACTTCCATTCGCTCCGCTTGCTACAGCGGGTGAAGGAACTCGATCCGTCGATGTTCACGAAATCGGGCATCATGGTCGGCCTTGGCGAGACGCGCGAGCAGGTCTTGCAGGTAATGGACGACATGCGTTCGGCCGAGATCGATTTTCTCACCATCGGCCAGTACCTGCAGCCGACGCGCAAGCACGCCGCGATCGACCGCTTCGTCACACCCGATGAGTTCAAGAGTTATGAGCGTATCGGGCTGACGAAAGGCTTCTTGCTCGTCGCATCGTCCCCCCTGACGCGATCATCGCATCACGCTGGCGAAGACTTCGCCAAGCTCAAAGCTGCCCGCGAGAGCACCCGCCGCTGACAACGACGTTACGCCCGCGTCGCGCCGTCGATCGCATCCCGCGCGCGCCGCGCGATAGCGGTAACCTCTTTCCAGTTGCCAGCCTTGATAGCACTCGCTGGCGCAAGCCACGAGCCGCCGACCGCGACGATCTCCGGCACTGCCAGCCACTCGAGGAAGTTGCCTTCGCTGATCCCGCCGGTCGGACAGAAGCGAACTTGCGGAAATGGCCCCGCAAGAGCTTTGATCGCGGCGATCCCACCGGCGGGTACAGCAGGAAAGAATTTGACGGTATCGAACCCCTGGTCGAGCGCCGCCATCAGCTCGCTCGCCGTCGCGACACCCGGAAGAAAGGGCAGCTTGGCTTGAGCGACCGCCCGGTAGATGCCGCCAGTCGTCCCAGGCGAGACGAGAAACTTGGCGCCGAGGCGCACGGCCTGCGCCACATCGCCCGCCGAGCGGATCGTGCCGACACCGACGATCGCTTCGGGGACCTCCTTTACGATGCGCTCGATCGCATCTGGAGCGGCAGGCGTCCGTAGAGTGACTTCCAACGCTGTTATCCCACCGTCGACCAACGCCCTCGCGAGCGGTACGGCATCGGCCACTTTGGATATTGTGATCACTGGAATGATCGGGTTCGCGGCCAGAATTGCAGCAAGCTGCTCGTTCGGTGTCATGGTCTAGATCCTCTCAGCCGAGCAGATGTGCTGGCATGGCGTCCCGTGGAATGATCGCACCGCGATGCTGCACGACCGCGCCGGCCAGAAGATGCGCAAGTCGCGCTGCCTCGACCGGCTCCTTTCCCGCTATGCGTGCCGCCAGATACGCTGCGGCAAAACTGTCACCGGCAGCCGTGGTGTCGACGACGCGTGATACCGGAGCAGCATCGACTCGAAACATTTGGCCACCCGCGTAGATCTCACATGCCGGCACGTCGAGCTTGAGCACGATCTCGCTCGCCGAATAGGGCTCTATCACGGCCTGACGGGCGTCGAGGCTCAAACCGGCAAGATCTTCGGTTGACGCAAAGACGAGATCGGCCCGCCGCATGGCCTGTTCGTAGGCCTCGTGCGCCTCCGCCAAGACAGGCCAGCCACGACTGCGGAAATTCGTGTCGAAGGCAACACGGCCGCCCTTCGCCTTGAGGCGATCGAGTGTTTCGAAGAGTCGCTGCCGGCCATTGGTTCCGTAAAGCGACAGCGAAATCCCGGACAAGTAGACCCAATCATAAGTTTCCAGCGCGGCACAGACGCTATCGGTCTGGGGAATTGAGAAAAGGTCACGCGCCGCCGCCGCACTGCGCCAATAGGAAAACGTCCGCTCCCCCTTGGCGTCCGTTTGAATGATGTAGAGCCCGGGCATGCGGCCCGGCAGCCGAACCACGCGATTGGCACCGACGCCTTCCTGCTTCCAGGCGCGAAGCATTTCCTCGCTCCACCCGTCGTCACCGAGGGCGGTAACGTAGTCGACCGCAACGCCAAGACGCGCGAGATATACAGCCGTATTGAGCGTATCGCCCCCGAAGGCTCTGGTGATCCGCCCATCAGGATGCTCGGAGAGTTCGATCATGCACTCCCCGATGGATGCAACCCGCTTCAATGTCTGACCTCGCCCAATAAAATCATATGCCGGATGATACCCGCCCCGGCCGCCGAGAACCAGCCGCGCCGAAGCTTTGCGGAGCCCGCAGCCCCATGCGGCTATCCCTCCGCTTGCATTGCCCGGAAAGCCGCGCGAAGTTGCAGCCCTGATCAAGACGGTACCCGACGGAGGACGCCCATGGATTTCACGTTGTCTGAGAAGCAGAAGCACTGGCGCGACCGCGTCAAGGACTTCATGGGCCGGCACGTCTATCCGAACTACGATACCTACAACAAGCAGATGGAAGCCTTCGGCCAAAACCGCTGGCAGGTCATCCCCGTCCTCGAGGACCTCAAGAAGCTTGCCCACAAGGAGGGCCTCTGGAACCTGTTTTTGCCCCCGAATAAGGAGCACGACACAGAGGAGTTTCACGGTGCCGGCCTGACCAACCTCGAATACGCGCTGTGCTCTGAGGAGATGGGCCGTATCCATTGGGCGTCAGAGGTGTTCAACTGCTCCGCGCCGGACACCGGCAATATGGAAGTGTTTCACCGTTACGGCACCAAGGCCCAGAAGGAACAGTGGCTGCGCCCGCTGATGAAGGGCGAGATCCGCTCGGCGTTCCTGATGACCGAACCAGCCGTCGCCTCGTCGGACGCGACAAACATCGAAACGTCGATTACGCGCGACGGTGACCACTATATCGTCAACGGCCGCAAATGGTGGTCTTCAGGTGTGGGCGATCCGCGCTGCAAAATCGCGATCGTGATGGGCAAGACCGACCCGACCGCCGAGACCCACAAGCAGCAGTCGCAAATCCTCGTACCGCTCGACGCCAAGGGCGTGACAGTCGTGCGCATGCTGCCGGTGTTCGGCTTCGACGATGCGCCGCACGGCCACGCCGAGGTTATTCTCGACAATGTTCGCGTACCAAAAGAGAACCTCCTGCTCGGCGAAGGCCGCGGCTTCGAGATCGCCCAGGGCCGCCTCGGTCCGGGTCGCATCCATCACTGCATGCGCACCATTGGCGCAGCGGAATCGGCGCTCGAGAAGATGATCCGCCGGCTCTCGTCGCGCGTCGCCTTCGGCAAGCGCGTCATCGAACAGTCGGTCTGGGAACAGCGCATCGCCGAGGCTCGCATCGATATCGAGATGACCCGCCTGCTGTGCCTCAAGGCCGCCGACATGATGGACAAGGTCGGCAACAAGGTCGCCAAGCAGGAAATCGCTATGATCAAGGTCCAGGCGCCGCGCATGGCCTGCAAGATCATCGACGAGGCGATCCAGGCGCACGGCGCTGGCGGCGTCACAACCGACTTCGGGCTGGCCAAATCCTACGCCAACATCCGCACGCTGCGCCTCGCTGACGGCCCGGACGAAGTGCACAACCGCTCGATCGCCCGCATGGAAATGAAGCGCTACACCAACGAAAAGGTCGGCAAGTAGTCGCCTGCGTGCCGGCAAAGAAAAAGCGCCTCGGACGTCATCGTCCGGGGCGCAGCATTTTCAAGAGCTAGCTAGCGGCCATCAGGGCTTTCGCTTCCAAAGCGTCACGTCACTGACGGTTTCGACTGGCGCGTAACCCGCGAGCGCCGCAGCAATCTCAGGATGCTCTATCGCCCGCTTCGTACGGCGGCTAGCATCGACCAGGATCAAATCCGGCCGGTTCACCGCAACGTCCTCGCGGAACATACGCGCATCGATGTCGATGTATTTGGCAAGCCGCGCACGATAGGCCTCGTCGCCCACTTTGCCGGCAATCAGCGTCAGCGAGCACATGGTCAGCCAAAGACTATGCGGCCGGCCAGCCCAGGTGCCGTTGACGCGGCGGACCAGCGGGTGCCCGATATCGAGTTCACTCGAAACGACGATCAGCTTCGGCTGCGGCGGAGCATGGCGAGCAACCGCAGCGGTTAGCCCCTTGTATTCTTCCCACTGCTTGAACTGAAGCTGCACCCCGAACAACAGCGGCCCGATAATGCAGCAAGGTGCCAACCCATAGAGTGCGACGAGACGCATCTCCGACCACTCTTCGGTATGGCCCTGCGCCAGCTTGGTTACAGCAGGCGCAACAAGACGTGCGACAGCGAGAATAGCGAGCGCAACACCCGGCAAGCCGTGATTGACCCAGCCCTTCGACTGCAGAAGGTACGCGCCGAGAAAACCGAGCGAGCCGAGAAAACCGAGCGCAACAACCGGATCGAGACAACGGCGGCCGAACAGCAAGAGGCCGCTCGCAATCAGCGCGACGTTCACCAGGAACCATGGCTGCGCCACGATCTCCTTCAAGGGGCTTTGTATCGCGACATAGGCTTCGATCAGATACGGCAGAGCATCGAAAAATGCCGGATAGCGCAACATTGAGATTGCGACGTAGGCAAGCCCCATCGCAATGACGGCAAGGTTTTCCGGGGCAAATGCCGGCCAAAGCGAACGGCGGCACCACAACACGTAGGCGAGCGGTAGAAGTGCGGCGAGCGCGAAGTGCGGTTTGATATCGACGACAGCACCGCCGATCAGACCGGCGACGATGGCGGCAAGCAAGGGGACCGACTTGCCCTGCGAGCGCGCCGCGAAAACGGCCAGCAGCGGCATGATCGCAAAACCAGCTATGTGCTCCCGCTCTGCGAACGAGGCCCCCGGCATGAAGGTGTGAACGAACGCGGCCGTCGTCAGCAGCAAGCCCGCTTCGGCCGTCGACAGCAATCCCGCACGGACGAGAATCTGTCCGGCAAAAAGCGTCGCACCGATCGCGCCCGCAAACACGAACGCAGACGTCATGAACTCAGGAGAAACATGCAGCACCGTCGCGGCCCAAACCGCAGGCAAATACAGAATGAATGACGCCGGCGGGTTCGTCTCGATGATGTCGACATACGGCATCGCCCCAGCAAGGACGCGTTCGGCCACCGTGATCAGCCACGAATTGTCGGCGTTGAGATGCCCAAGACTTTGCTGAACCACACCAAGACTGAGCAAGGCCAGCGCGACACGCCAATCGGCCAGCACACGAGCGATCGTCGAGCCAACGGCAGTCGTCTGTTGATCGGCCGCGACAGGCTTGGCAATGGTCATTCGGTCACCCTACGCGATGCAATGTGGGCAGACGTTCCAATTCAGGCGCACGATGCTCGCCGGCGGCACGTTCGAACCCGCGCAGCCGCGACACGATATAGAGCGGACGTCCTTTGACCTCGGTGTGGATGCGGCCGATGTAGAGGCCCATAATGCCAGTGAGCATCATGTTCGCACCGCCGAGGAACGCGACGACGACCATGGTCGACGCCCAGCCAGGCACGTAGCTCTTCGTGAAGAGCCCCGTGATGAGGACGTAGGCGCCATAGAGGAATGCCGTCGATGACACGAGCGTGCCGAGCCATAGCGCCAAGCGCAACGGCGCATCCGAAAAGCTTATGAGCCCGCTCACCGCCAGCTTGATCAGCTTACCGACCGGCCACTTCGTCTCGCCGGCGGCACGCTCGGCACGATCGAACTCGATGGCAGTCTGGCGGAATCCGACCCAGGCGAACATGCCGCGCACGAACCGGTCCTGCTCGCGCATCGACCGGAAAACTTCGAGTGCCTTCCGATCGATGAGACGGAAGTCACCGACATTCTGCGGTATGTCGATTGCAGCAAGCTTGCTCATCATTTTGTAGAACAGGCTCGCTGTCACCAGCTTGAACCGGTTCTCGCCCGCACGGGTGGCGCGGCGCGCGTAGACGATCTCGAAGCCTTCCTTCCACTTCGCGACCATTTCGAGAATGACCTCGGGTGGGTCTTGCAGGTCGGCATCCATGAGCACGACAGCATCGCCGCTTGCCGCGTCGAGACCAGCCGTCATGGCAATCTGCTGGCCAAAGTTGCGGGAGAGACCGATGTAGCGATAACGCGGATCGTCCTTGGCACGTTGGTCGAGAAACAGCGCAGAGTTGTCCGTGCTACCGTCGTCGACCAGAATGACCTCGGCCGGGCCATCGAGTTTCTCGATCACGCGGTCGAGCCGGTGGAAGAGCAGCGGCAACACCGCCTCTTCATTGTAGATCGGCAGGACAAATGAGTATTTCGGGCGGACGGCCACGGCGGATCTCGAAGCTACGGTACCGGCATGTTCGGCACCTCATAGCCTTAGACCGTCACGGTTAACGTCACGTTGCAGTTGCCGTCGCAACTGCCGTCTACCATCCGAAGTCTGGTCTTACGCGGCGTTGGCTGGAGCGTTGCGGGCGTCTTCCTTGATCATGTCCGACGCCTTCTCGCCGATCATGATGATCGGCGCGTTGGTGTTGCCGGAAACCAGCGTCGGCATAACGGAGCCGTCCACAACGCGAAGCCCCTGGATGCCACGGACGCGAAGCCGCGTATCCACGACCGCCATCGGATCGCTGCCCATCTTCGCCGTGCCGACCGGATGGAAGATCGTCGTCCCCTTCGCCTTGACGAACGCCAGCAGTTCCTCGTCGGTCCGCGCCTCCTTGCCGGGCGCGATCTCGCGCACGATGAGATCGGCAAACGGCTTCCGATAGACGATCCGTCGCGCGATTTTGACGCTTTCGAGCATCACCCGCTTGTCGATCTCGGCCGCGAGGTAGTTTGCGATGATCTCCGGCTTGTCGCTCGCAGCCGCCGACTTGATGCGGATATGCCCGCGGCTCTCCGGCCGCAATTGGCACATCGATACGATCACGCCGGGAAAATCGTGCAGGCCCTGGCCCGGCCCTTCCGACGTCAGCGGGATGAAGTGAATCTGCAAATCCGGCGTCTCGAGGCTCGGATCGGATTTGATGAACGCGCCGACCACCCCGGCACCAATCGTCAGAATGCCCTTGCGGCGGAAGACGTAGTCGAGACCCGTGCGGAATTGCAGCCAGCGCGAATGCCAGACGTCATTCAGAGATCCCGGCGCATTGCACTCGAACATCGGCCGGACCTGATAGTGGTCCTGCAGGTTTTCGCCGACACCGGGAAGATCGTGGCGAACCTCGACTCCTGCCGCCTTGAGCACACTCGCGCCGCCAATGCCCGACACCTGTAGCAATTGCGGGCTGCCTATGGCGCCAGCTGCAAGGATCACTTCGCGCCGCGCGAAAATCTTTTGCCGCGCCCCATTGACGGTCGCCTCGACGCCTACCGCCCGCGTCCCCTTCAGGATCAGGCGCTCCGTCATCGCCCCGGTAATGATCGAAAGGTTCTGGCGCCGCTTTGCCGGATGGAGGTACGCCACCGCCGACGAGCAACGGCGGCCATTTTTGTTGGTCAGCTGATAGTAGCCGACGCCTTCTTGGACTGGTCCGTTGAAATCTCGCGTTAGCGGAATGCCTTCCGCGACGCAGCTCTTGATGAAAGCCTCGCACAACGGATTTTGCATGCGCACGTCGTCGACACCAAGAGGGCCGTCGGCACCATGATGCTCGTCGCCGCCACGCACCTGGCCTTCGGCCTTCTTGAAGTACGGCAGCACGTCCGAATGTGACCAGCCGACGTTGCCGAGCTGCCGCCAAACGTCATAGTCCTGCGTCTGCCCGCGCACATAGAGGAGGCCGTTGATGGAAGACGAGCCACCAAGGACGCGCCCGCGCGGCCAGTTGACGACACGATTGTCGAGATGCGGTTCCGGCCCGCAAGGGAACTGCCACGTGATATTGGGATTGAGGACATTGCGGTAGTAGCCGGCCGGGATGTGGATCCAGATATTCCGGTCTTTAGGCCCCGCCTCAAGAACCGCGACGGTGACACCTGGATCTTCCGACAAGCGGTTGGCGAGCACGGCACCGGCTGAACCCGCACCAACGATGACATAATCGAAAGATTGCTCTGCCACGGCGTCCGTCCCCCGGATTGGAATTTCCGCGAAGATAACGAGCGGGCAGCACCCAAGCTACCGCAAGTTTGACGACCGCGTCATGCAGCAGGCGGGATCAAGACGGCGGCGCGGCCGGAGTAGCCTCGTTGCCTGACGGCTTCGGAGCAAACAACAGTCGCTGATACACCAAGCCGATGCCGATCAGCACCGCACCGAGCACGAGGAATGACAACGGCCGCCAGATCCCCGTAAGTCCCGCAAGATCGAAAAATACGGCCTTGATCACGGTCAGTACGATCAGCACGGCCGAGGCGATCCGCGCCTCGAAACTATGAAGAACGATCCCGTACGCCAGGAACGCCAGACCCAGCGCCAGCCAGACGGCCGAGTAGGCCCATAGTTCTGGGCTGGTCGTTGCACGAGTGAGAGTGACGAACTGCCCTTGGAAGGCATGGCGGGTCTCGAGTGTCACGTAGGCAAACAACAGCAGCAGCGCTGCCAAAGCCGCCCCACGGACATACCAAGAAGGGCGCACCCGGCGCGCACTACGCGCCACCAGGGCCGCCGCGGCGCCCGGCACCAGATAGGCGAGCAGCAACGACGAGAAGACCGTCACGCCAAGTACCCGGTCGCCCGTGAAGTACGGATTCTCGGCGAGCAGCAACCCGGTCAATGAGATCAACGCCGCGACAACGCCCGCAATCAGCGCGGCATACCGGAACACGACATTGCCTCGCGCGAGATCGAGCCGGTTCAAGACATAGGACCCGCCGAAACCAAGGAGCGCAAAAAGACCGACCTCGACGTGCCCGCTCGAACGGGCCAGGATATCGCCCCCATGCATGGCGTGCCGAATCTGAAAAAACACAAGCAGGAACGCGAACAGCACACCAAGGCCGTCGCAAATGCGGGACGCGATATCGTCTCTCTCGCGCTTCAGCGTGTAGCCGGCACCGAGAAAGGCTGCCGCAGGCGCGCCGTAACCGAGCAACAGCCAGTTGAAGACAGGCGTCGTACCGAGCCAACTGGCACCGACGATATGCGGGTCCCACGCAAGGCGGCCAAGCACCAGGAAACCCAGCGCCGCCACAATCCAACGCAAGGACGGTATTTTGTCGATGATCGCGAAAATCGACGTCGTCACCGCGGTCACGGCAAAGGCAACAGTCAGGTAGCCGCGGTCGAGAGCGAACACGAAGGCGAGCGTCGCAGCAGCCGTTGCAGCGGCCGCAAACACCCCGAGACCGAAATAGGTGTGCGCGTTCTTGTTCTCGGCGCCGACGTTGTCGAAGCGATCGGCGACGACGTAGTAGACGCCGGCAAGCATTGCGGCGATGCCGGCAAACCAGATCGAGGTATCGAACTGGGTGACCCGCAGATAGGCGAGAATCAGCGCCACGATCGGCGTGAGGATTGTACCGAGCGCGTAGGCCGCAGCGATCGCAAGCGGCATCGTACGCCCGGTCCAAAGCCGCCACACGCCTGCCGCATAGACAGCGAGCGACGACAGCGCCAGAAACGTGAGATAGCTCTTCTGAAGATCAGGAAGGCGAAGGATCTCGCTGACCGCAGGCCACATGAAGCGTGTATCGGCAGGGCCTTGCACGCCGGGCCACAACAGCGCCACCGCCGCCACCACGACACCTGCAAACAGAAGCCCCAGGGCGACCGGCGCCGTGCGGTAGGCCGAAGAAGCCAGAACGGCTATGGCCACAACGGCGAGCATCAACCAGCCTGTCGTCTCGAAACGGGTGTTCGCCAAGGTCACTACGACGAGCAGTGTCAATGCTGCCAATGCGGCACTGCCGACACCGTCTGTGACGGCGTCTTCATCGCGCGTGCCAAGATGCGGCTCGACCGCCAGCACGGCCGCGCCAATCGCGAGTTGGACGGCGGCATAGACCATCTTCGCAAGCCCCCAATCGCCGGTATTCGGCAGATCGAGCGCCATCAGCAATCCCCACAGCACCACACCCGCGACGCACGCCGCAGCCAGCCAGAGCCACTTGCGAAGCCGCGCAAGCACATTAGTCGCAGCCGCGATGACGATGAGATAAATCACCAGGGGCCAAGGCTGCGGTTGCGACGACGAAACCAGCAATGGCGTCGCGAGCGATCCGACAAGACCGAGAGCCGCAAGACCAGGCCCGTGCAGAGCAGCAGCATACATCGTCACGATACCGGCGAGCCCGAGCAGCACGAACGCCGCACCAGAGCCAAGAAACCCGTAAAGCGCATGCGCCGCATAGATCGTGGCAAACGCGGCGATCGTTCCTGCGGCGGTCAAGACGCTCGGGATGTGAGCCGGATGCAAATTGCCAACCGAGAACGTCGGCTCGCGGCGGCGGAACCACTCGCCAAGTCCGGCAAGAACGGTCGCCAGCACAACGCCGAGGGCGATCCGCACACCCGGCCCGAACACACCCTGCTCGATCGAATACTTGACCAGCAGCACGGCACCGAGCGCCAGCGCGCCACCACCAGCAAGAACGGCCCAGCGCGTGCCAAGCTCGGCCTCGAGCGACGGCTTCGCTTGCATAGCCGGCGCAGCGCTGGCAGGCATGTCTTCGACAACTGGCGGCACTGGTGGGACGGACGACGGATTTGCCGGCTCGCCAGCGAGCGGTTCGGCGGGCGCGTCCAGACTTGCGGCAGGCGCAGCGGCCGAAGGATCGAGATCGGAAAGCGGCACGCCTCGAGCAACTGCGATGTCACCGAGAACCCGCTGCAATCGATCGTCAGCTGATTTCAGCTTCGTCTCGATCTCATCAATCCGCTTCTTCTGCTTGAAGACCTGGATCAGCGCCACGAGGGCGGCAATGAAGATCAGCAAATCCATGAAGCGCTCGCCATCCGGCAAAAAACGAAGGGACCGGCGGCTGTTGCTCGCGACCGGTCCCTCTCACCCTAACGAACGTATCGATGCGGAATGGTTAAGTCGAGTCTCGGCATCCGGATGGGTTAAGTGGTCGCCAATCCGGGAATGTTGGGCCGCTTGCCGGCCCATGGCCGTGCCTGCTCGAAAAGCGCCGCCGCCTTGCAAAGCAGCGCGTCTGCTCCTCTGCGTCCGACGAGTTGTATCGCAATCGGCAAACCATCTGAATGGAACCCCGCAGGCAAAGTCACCGCCGGATTCCCCGAAAGATTGAAGGGATGAGTGTACGGAAACCACGACTTCCTGACGCTCTCGACCTTCCGGCCCTCGATATCGATCGGCTTGAATAGCCCCTCATCGAGGGGCAAGGCTGTGCGCGTCAGTGTCGGCATGACGATGATGTCACAGTGATCGAACCAGCGCTGGATCTGGCGGTAAACCTCGGTCCGGCGCACGTAAGCCTTCGCCAGCATTTCAGCCGTATGGTCCGACCCGTTGTCGAGTTGCTGGACCAGCGTCGGCGACATCCGGTCTCGCCACTTCGGAAGATAATCCGCGAACCTCGCGCGCCACGCCGCAGTCGTCAGGACGAGCCACATCGGTTCCGTCGGCTCCATATCGTCGGCCATATCTGACATTTCGGCGCCGAGCGTCTCGAACACCCGTGCCGCCTCGGCCGTCTTGCGCAGCACCTCGCTGTCGATGATCGTATTGCCGACAAACGGTCGCCAAGCGACGCGAAGCCCTTTGAGATCCTTCGCAGCCTCAACCGCCGCGACGCACCCCGGTGCACCGAGCCCGAAGGAATGCACGTCCGCGTCGTCAGCACCCGACATCACATCCAGCATCCACGCCGTGTCGATGACACTGCGCGTCGTCGGTGTGATGTAACTCATGTTGCCGAAGCTTTCGGGCGCCATGTCGTGGGGAATGAGGCCAAGCGACTGCTTGAAGCCGACGACACCGTTGGCAGCGGCAGGAATGCGCGTCGATCCGCCACCACACGTGGCAACGCCAAGCGGACCCAAACCAGCAGCTGCCGCGACGGAACAACCGCCAGATGAGCCTCCGCCCGACCGCGTCTGATCCCAGGCATTCGGCGTCTTGCCAAAAATGGGCGCCTGCGTCCAAGCCATGTGACCGAATTCTGGCGTCGTAGTCTTGCCGAGTAGCACCGCTCCAGCCGCCCTAAGCCGCGCAACCGATATGCTGTCTTTCTTCGGCACATTGTGCTCGAAGATGTAAGAGCAAAAGGTAGTCCTGACGCCCTTCGTATTGACGAGATCCTTGACGTGAAGCGGTACGCCCGCCAGCGGCCCCGGATCTTCCCCGCGGGCGATCTTCGCATCGACGGCCGCCGCATCCGCAAGCGCACTATCCGCCGCAACGGTCATGAAACAATTGAGCGTCGGCTGCGCCGCCTCGATACGCTTCAGAAAATAGCTCGCGACTTCGACAGCCGAGATCTCCTTGCCGCGAACGCGCCTCGCGATGTCCGCACCTGTCGTAAAAGCGAGATCGGCGTCCGACATAAGTCCTCCGGCATCGAGCATAGTGCGGCATCGCAGCACCGCCATGCGCACGGGTCAATAGAGCGACGCCTTCTGCCGCGGCAGCAGTTCGGCATCGTATGTCGCGGCATCGAAGGTCTCATCGGCCGATTTACTCATCTCGCCGGCCGTCGGGACCTCTCCTCGCCCCACGTGTTTCGCCACATCCCAAAGGCCCGACCGCATCAACGCGCGCGCGCACTGAAAATAGACGGCGTCGATAGAGACCACGATCACAGTAACCGGCAATTTTCCGTCGACGCCGAACGATTGACGCAGCGCCGGATCGGTTGTCAATCGCGCCCGGCCATTAACCCGCAACGTCTCGTTGATCCCGGGCATCAGGAACAGCAATGCCACGCGTGGGTCGGTGACGATGTTCTTGAGCGTATCGAGCCGATTGTTTCCCCGCCGGTCGGGAAGGGCAATGGTGCGCTCGTCGAGCACACGTATAAGCTGCCCCGCCGGATCACCACGCGGCGAGCAATCGAGACCGCCCTCGCCAGACGTCGCAACCGCAACGAATGGCGCCCGCTCGATCCACGTGCGGTACGCCGTCGTGAGGTGACCGACCTCTTTGCGCAGCGAGTTCGGATTGACGGCGCCGTAGAGAGCGGCAAGCTCGTCGAGCGTCGTCACGTCTGGCATTGGCTGGGCCCCTAGTGCGAGAGAAGAACCGGGATTTCGGCCTTTGCCAGCACGTAGTTTGTTGCCCCGCCGAAAATCATCTGCCGCAGCCGGCTCTGCGTATATGCACCCTTGACGAGGAGATCCGCGCCGATCGCTTTAGCTTCCGAGAGAATGACGTCGCCGGGGCCCCGGCCGCGCGAATCGACCGTCCGCTCCGTCGCATGAATACCGTGCGCCTCGAGATAGCCCAACGCTTCACGCGCACTCGGTCCCGGCACCACGTTGCCCTCGACAGTGAGCAGCTGGACGGACTTCGCCTTCCTCAGAACTTCGATCGAAAGCGCAATGATGCGGGCAGTCTCCGTCGAACGGTTCCAATGAATGAGAATGTTGTCACCGATCGTAGTGGGCGCGGAAGGCGGTGCCATCAGAACGAGGCGGCCCGAGTCGAACAGGGATGATTCGAAGGCTGTCATGCGGCTACCGCGTCCGCCCGGTCGCGGCATCACCGTGGCATCATATAACCGGCCGAGACTTCCGAGCGATACGTCATCGACAGCATTCCCGCCGCGCCATCGGAACTTGCTGGCGGCCTCCGGATGCGAGGCAACGAACCCGTCGAACGTTCGGCGCGCTTGCTTGACGTATTGATCCTCGTCCCAATCGGCCGGTGGAATTGAAACCGCAACGATCGGATCGGGCGCAACGATCTCCGCGAATGCCGGCCTTAGCGCCACCCCGTCGACGGTGCTGCCGAAGCGGGAAGCGAACAAACGAGCCGTCTCCAGCGCGGAGTTCATCATCTCACTGCTGTCGGTTGGAACGAGAAGGCATTTCATATCCGGTCTCCCTGATCTCGAATGGTCGTCGCGACGGAAGGTGTCTCCTTTTGAGCGCTGAGACGGTATTGCGCCTCGCGCCTATTGCCACCAAATATACGTGCAATCTTGGGATTTGCACATCGACGTGTGTTTTCGGCCGCAGCCCGGCGATTGACGCCGATGTGAGCGAAAAATTCGAGGTCGGCATGGCTGGCGGGTTCCGTTCCAACCTCGATGCCCCCGCGCATTGGGCCGCTCAATGGATGCGCATCGGCTGGTTCCTGGCCCTCAATCGCGCGGTCGAATGGCAAGCCTCGAACCTCGGCGGTTTACCAACTTACAAACCACAGCGTCCTGTCCCGTCGTTCAACGAACTGCTGACCGATCTCGCACGGCTCATTGCCGCGGACGCCGATGCCGTCCGGCGGCAGGCGTACCCGCTGATGGCCGACGACGGCACCCCGTTGAGTGATTACGTGAACCGCGTGCGCGCCATGCTGGCCGACCTTCCGGGGGCGTTGCAACGTCGCGAGTCCGAATCAGCAGACAGCGCCAAGGCGGTCGCCGCATCCGCAGGCCTGCCCGATTACTTCGTCCAGGATTTTCATTTCCAGACCGGCGGCTACCTCACGCCGGAAAGTGCGCGCCTCTACGACCTGCAGGTCGAAACTCTATTCTTTGGAGCTGCCGGACCGATGCGGCGAAGCGTCTTGCGCGCTCTGACGGAAGAGATGAAAGGCCGGGACCAGAGAAAGATTTCGCTCCTCGACGTAGCATGCGGCACGGGGCGCCTCCTCCGCCAGATCCGGCTGACGTATCCGGCGATGCAGTTGACTGGTCTCGATCTCTCTAACGCCTATGTCGCGGAAGCAACCCAGCACATGAGCGGGCTGCGATCGGCGCGATGGCTTACAGCCAACGCAGAGTCGATTCCCTTGCCGGCCGAAAGCCAAGACATCGTCACGTGTGTCTTCTTGTTCCACGAATTGCCGCCGGATGTCCGTCACATCGTGGCCCGCGAGATCGCGCGCGTACTGAAGCCAGGCGGATCGTTGATTTTCCTTGATAGCCTCCAGATGGGTGACAAGCCCGGCTGGGACGGCCTGCTTGAAGCCTTCCCCGTTCGCTTCCATGAACCCTACTATCGGCATTACCTGATCGACGACTTGCGGCGGTTATTCTCCGAAGCCGGTCTGTCGACCGACGCAGTATCGTTCGAATTCCTGTCACGGCAGATGGTCTGCCGAAAATCCTGACACCTGCGCTCAATACTCAAACCCAGACTATCTTGTGTCTGTGCTGCAACTAGCAGCACCATTTGCGCATTATCCGGGCCGGCCACTCTCTTTCCTGGGCAAAACCCTGCTTCCATGGGTCACGGCGGGTTGTTGAAAACCCGGTGTCGACTCTAATGGGACTGAGGCCGTTTGAGTCGCGCGTTGGAGCCGCAACGACAATCGCAGGGGAATCAATTCAATGACCAAGGCTTTTACACGCCTCCTGCCCGCACTGGTGATTGGCGCATTTGTCGCCGGCTGTGCGAGCGACGACGCTGGTGGACTGTTCTCGACCGCCGCCATCACACCTTCCGCGCCACCAGCACCGGCTGCGACCGCGCCGGCACCCGCGCCGCGCATGGATACCGCCTGCCTCCAGCTTGCGAATCAGATCGACGCCATCAAGAAAGACGGCACGATCGAAAAACTCGAGAAGGTCGCGGCTGGCAAAACCACCAGCGTTCAAGTCAAGCGCGCCACCTTGGCGAAACAGGCTGAACTCAATCGCGCCAATGCCGATTACATGGCGAAATGCGGTCCCACTGCCGGCCGCACAGCTGCTGCACCGGCAGCTACCGTCACACCGGTAGGAACGACGGGCGTCACAGTAGCACCGCCGAAGACGCAGTAAGATTTGGCATCCGATGATTCGGCGCGAGACATATTTGGTCTCGCGCCTTTTTCGGTTGCGTTGTGCATCATGCGCCACACTGCGTGTCTTCGCGGTTGAAAGCCGATGATGCATGTGCTTTTCCATCGCCTACCAATAGATTCGATTGCGGGGCTCCCCATGCCGTTCAAACGCTTGGCCATCGTTGCTGCAGCGACGCTGATGCTGGCCGGTTGCGAAACCAGCGGCAGCGGCCCCGGCGGCGATCCGGGCGCTCGTCCGCTTCCGTCTGGTTCCTCATGCCAGTCGCTCCGCGCTGAGTTGAACAAGATGGATAGCCAGGGCGCACAGTCGAAGGTCGAGCGCGCAAGCCGCGGCAAGGTTGATCCTGCCACCCAGGCAGTCGCCGAGCGGTACAATGCGCTCCTGAATCAGTATCTCGGCGCGCGCTGCCACAGCTGAGGCGCCCAACCAGGACCAGAAACAGAGAAAGCGCCCCTAGAGGGCGCTTTCTTTTTGCGTTCTAGAGCGCGCTAATTAACTTTTGAGCATCCCACGGCGCGACAGCACGCCGCAATGCAACGCAATCGCCGCCGCATTCGAAACGTTCAGGCTGTGGAAGTCGCCGTCGGTAGTCACCCGCGCCAATCGATCGCACGTTTGCTTTGTGAGATCGCGCAGCCCCTTCCCCTCCGCCCCCATGACGAGCGCAACAGGCGACGGCCAATCCGTGGTCTCGAGCGCGTCGGTGGCCTCGCCATCGAGCCCGATGACCGTGAACCCAACCCGCTTCAACTCGTCCAGGGTGCGCGCCAGGTTCTGCACTCTCACCACCGGCACCAATTCGAGCGCGCCCGAAGCAGCCTTCGCGACAACGCCTCCAAGCGGTGGCGAATGGCGCCGGGTCATGACGAGACCAGCCGCACCGAACACCGCCGCTGACCGTAGGATCGCCCCGACATTGTGCGGATCGGTCACTTGATCGAGCACCACAACAGGCTTTTCGGCGGCCGCGCGAGCGAGTTCCTTCAGGCTGGGCTCCGCTAGATCATCCGCAACGATCAGCGCGCCCTGATGGACGGTGTCGGCACCAAGGCGATGATCTAGGTCACGCGGGGTGACGCGCTCGGCAGTAAGCCCGCGCCGCTGCAGAAGATCCCGCAACCGGTTCTCCGCATTCTCGGTCAGATAGACCTCGCGGATTTTTCGCGCCTCGTTTCCGAGGGCTGCTTCGACAGCATGGATCCCGAAAATCTGAGGCGGCGCATTCGCCTCCTCAGCTTCGCGCCGCCGCTCGGCCCAATCGATCCGAGGGCGTCCCCCGCTGCTCCCGCGAGGCTTGAACGGCTTTCCGGGCCTTTTCGGCATATCAGCAAAACCTCGTATGTGCGCCGCGAATAGACCGGGCAACCGCCATCCTATGTTCCCATTCCCCGAAATTGCCAAGGCGCCCAGCCGCGATAGGTACTCGGTTTCCGGTTGACACCGAAAGCCGTCCATGGTGTTAAGCGCCCGTCTGCCCCGCAAGCTGCGGGGCGGTTCTGTTTCGCGCGCCCGACATCACGGGCGAGTTGAGCAGACCCTGATTGATCTGCTCGCAAGGGTGGATCTGCCTGGATGGGTGCCCGAGCGGCTAAAGGGGGCAGACTGTAAATCTGCTGGCTTCACGCCTACGTTGGTTCGAACCCAACCCCATCCACCATTCCTTCAGTCTCGAAATGCCGGCTGAGGTCGCGAACACGCTTGCGTCGCCAAAGCGTGTAACCTATAGAACCCGCTCGTAGAGAGCTCCCATCGTCTAGCGGTTAGGACGTCAGCCTCTCACGTTGAAAACAGGGGTTCGATTCCCCTTGGGAGCGCCATCGACCCGAAAAGAACCGGCGTGGAGATGCTTCCACGTGGAGATTCCGCGAAGCGTTTGCGGCGTCGCCAATCGAGCCTGATCGAAGTCGATCGCAGACCGGCGCAGCCGCTCTCGGCCGCAGCGTCCTTTAGTCCTCTACGGATCAGGCAACCAACTAAAACCATGTCCGCTGGCTGGGCCGCATCGAATCTACCGTCCCTCGTCAAACCCAACGAACGTTGCCGCCTCGTCGACTGACTTGCGCTCGGAAACGACGGCGTTTGCCGGAAAACTGTGATCCGGCCACCCAAGGGCAATGCTTTTCATGATCACTTGGTCGTCCGCGATCCCAGCGTGCTCTCGCACCACCGGCGACTGCATGATGCCCTGGCTGTTGATCACGGCACCGAGGCCGCGCGACCAAGCCGCATTCACGAGCGCGGTTGCGACGGCACCACAGTCGAACGCCGTGTCGTCACTGTCGGCAAGCGCGCGGTCATACGTGATGATGATCGAGACCGGTGCGTCGAACTGGCGAAAGCCACGCAAAATCCAGTCTTGCCGGCGCTCCTTGTCGTCCCGCGCAATTCCCATCGCGCTGAACAGCTGCTTGGCCACGCCGATCTGCCGGTCACGATGCACGCCATCGAATGGCGCCCCTATTCGAAACTCTCGCGAGTGCGGCACGCCAGCCAAATTTCGCTCGGTATTCCCCCGACGAATGCGATCCAGCGGCGCACCGGTAATAACGTAAAAGTTCCACGGCTGGGTATTCATCGAAGACGGGGCGCGCATGGCGAGCGCCAATATCTCCTTGATCAGCTTGATCGGAACCGGATCAGGCTTGTAGCCGCGAATGCTACGCCGGCCGAGAATA